>JASGIR010000001.1:0-17208 GCA_049840975.1 Cyclobacteriaceae bacterium
GACGTATTGCTAAGGTTATAGGGAAACACTATAGAATCCTAACAGCACCTCTACCAATTAATTATCCTTATTTTAAGATCCCCAATTAAATAACTGTTATGAAAAAAATCCTTTTAGTTATGCTCTCGATTTCGGTGCTTTATCCATTAGCTGGCCAAGATTGGGGAAATCTAAAAAAGTACCAAGAGGATAATATGAAATTAGAGAAGCCATCTGCGGGCGAAAAAAGAATCGTTTTCATGGGCAATTCAATAACGGAAGGCTGGCTTGCAACTGACCCAGATTTCTTCAAAGGAAAACCTTATATCAATCGTGGAATAAGCGGACAGACAACGCCACAGATGCTCGTCAGATTCAGGCAAGACGTAATTGACTTAAAGCCATCCGTGGTAGTAATCCTTGCTGGCACGAATGATATTGCTGGAAATACAGGCCCAACTACTTTGGAAAACATCATGGGCAACATCGCTTCGATGACCGAACTGGCCAAAGCGAATAACATCAAAGTTGTGCTGTCGTCAGTTCTTCCTGTATTTGACTATCCCTGGAAGCCCGGTCTTCAGCCAGCTGAAAAAATTATTTCTCTTAATCAAATGATCAAAACTTACGCAGAAAAAAATAACTGCATTTACCTAGACTATCACACGGCAATGGTCGATAGTAGAAAAGGATTGAGACTTGAATTTGGTGAAGACGGTGTGCATCCGAATTTGAGTGGTTATAAAGTAATGGAGTCTCTAGTTGAGAAAGCAATAGCAAAAGCGCTAGAGAAAAAATAACTCTACTTACCCAAAAGAAACAGAAGCGGAACGTCTAGACGTTGAGCCCAAGAGTGCTCCGTGTGATCTTTGCCAGGAAAATATTTCGTGATCCAGCTTTTATTTTCGAACCCCTTTAACTTCATAATCTCATCTACTTTCCTTTGATACGGAGGGTAAAGTGCATCGAGAGTTTGATCGCCACAGTCAAAATAGATTTTATGATTTTTAGGATTGGGCAAATTATTCTCCAGATATTTTAAAAATGCATTTGGTACAGGGTTGTTCAAATCTGAAAAAGTACCTATCCAGTGTGTGGAGATACAGGCCGCTCCACCAAATACTTTCGGATACCCACAAATCGCATACATCGAAATAAGTCCACCCATACTACTGCCAGCAATGAAGGTATGTTTTGCATCAGTGTACACTGAATATTTTTTATCAATCATTGGTTTAAGTTCCGACACCAAATATTTCAAATAATTATCTGAATTAGGTTGGAAGATATCTTTTGTACGACCAGCTCTTTGCAGCTGCTTTACTACAGAATCTTTTTCAACACTTGAGAGTTGATCAAATGGCTTCTGCGGAAAATAATTTCTGTGTCGGCTCATTCCAGCATTCCAAATACCAACGACAATGAAATCATAAACTTTGTTTTCTTTCATTAGGCGAGAAGCAGTTTCATCTACATTCCACGATTGATGATTCCATGTGGTGGCTGAATCAAACAGCATTTGGCCATCGTGCATGTACAGAACCGAAAATTTCTTTTTGCCGTCATAAGATTCAGGAAGCCAGACATCGACATTTCTTTGCTCGACAAACTTCGATTGAAAATCATTAATATGATCAATGCGTCCATAGCTAACTTGTTGAGGACTCTGAGCCGGTAAGGCAATTGAAATTAAAAAAGGCTAAAAAAATGAACGCTAATTTCATTTGTATAGGGATTAAGTCATTAAAAATAGCATCAAATCAGGCCCCAAAACAACGCTTTCACACCATTCAACGGTCAAAACCGGCTGCTTGTGACAAAAAATTGCACTTAAAAGAATGGCTCTTCGGTAAGAAAATTCCTTCGCACATCTTTGAAACAGATTAAAGCCAACTATAGACAAGATTATCCCCCGGGGTCAAGGACTTTGGGGGATTTTCTTTTTAGAACTTTCTGAAAAAATTCCAGACTTCAGCGGCCGCTGAAAAATCACTACACAGATTACCTATAAGCCTTTTGCCTAAGTATTGCTTGCCTCCTGGCCACGTGTGACCTCCTCCTTCTATGCCGAATAAGTTGCACATTATTCAACTCACAAGGATAAATGAATCGAGTAGCTTCACAACCATCGTTAACAACTGGGTTGGGCATAATCATTTTTGTAGCCTGATTACTCCCATGATTGAGTTGCAAATATTTTTCGATTGATTTTTCTGTGCTCACACATTCCCCACGATTCAGCCATCTGCCTCCAACTTTTCCACCATCATATGGAACAAGTGGGTCCTTCGTTCCATTGATAAGAAGAAGTCCAATTGGCTTTGCAGGATTGTATTGATCGTAAATGTCTTTTGGGATTGTTGCACAGACAGGTGCAATCGCTCGAAGTTGATCGGACAATTGCAGGCCGAGTGCAAATGAAAAAAAACCGCCATTAGAAATTCCTGTTGCAAAAATCTTTTTCTCATCGATGAGATAATCTTTATTCAATTGTTCAATTAATTGACGAATAAACCCGACATCATCTTGTGTATGCTTACGAACTTTCCGCCCATCGTTCCAACCCTTATCAATTCCATTCGGATAAACAGCAAGAAATCCTGCTGTATCTGCAACTGCATTCAGCCCAAAAAATCGAAAGGATCTTTTCGCTGACCCTCCTCCACCATGAAATATCAAAACAAGTGGTCGCTTTATTTTTGCATCAAAATTTTTCGGGATGTGAACGATATATTCCCTCTTCAGGCCATTAACATCAATTTGTTTTGTTAAGTCTTGAGAGAAAGAGACAAATGACCCAAGTACAAGAATCGAAATCAAAAGAAAACAAATCCACTTCATTTCATCTTTTTTAGGAACATTCGAAACAATGCAATAGCCGCAATGATCACCCACACCACATTGATGGCAGCAGAAGCTTTGGCATCTAAATAAAGTGTGTAAATCACGAGCAAAATACCGCCCGTGAGATTGAGCAGTTGAAAATAAATCGAATCCGATTTTATTTTTTGATAGCTGTTGAGGCTATACGCAAGCAATACTTCAAGTGCACCGATCCAGCCAATGATATCGACAATCAATTTCATCTAGCCAAGATAGCAAAGGACAATTGATAATTAATTACCCAGAACTTCTGATAGTTTTTTGTCAAGCAAAGGACCACGCAAATTTTTTGCAATAATGCGTCCTTCTTTGTCAAGCAGAATTGAAAAAGGAATTGCGTTGATATTGTAATCGCGTGCTGCCTGACAATCAAAGTATTTCAGATCTGAAACGTGTGTCCATTCCAAGCCATCTTCTTTTATAGCTTGCAGCCAATCGGCTTTACTTCGGTCGAGGGAAACAGAATATACTTCGAAACCTTTTGCCTTGAACTTGTGGTAAGCACGCACAACATTAGGATTCTCTTTGCGGCAAGGTCCGCACCATTTCGCCCAAAAATCAATGAGAACATATCTCCCGCGAAGCGATGAAAGTTTCACGACTTGTCCGTTTGGATCGGGCAGAGAAATTTCTGGGGCAAACTGACCAATAGCAGTGATTTTTAATTTTTGAACTAGTTCGGTCAACTGTTTAGTATAACTATATGTTGGCCAACTTTTTTGAAATTTTGAAAGCGAGCTTACAAACAGATCAAGGTGCTTGTCTTTGTCGATAAGGTTAGGATCTTGAAGTAAATTGAAGAGCGCTAATGAAGGAGGTTGCTGACGTAGCACATTCACGAGTTTATTTTGTTCCAATTCAAGAGCGCTCAAATATTTGCTACGCAACTCTTCCATCTTTGGATCATCCTTAGCTTCGGCAGCCTTTTTAAATTCTGCTTCGATTGATTTGAGTTCAGGTGCTTCTCCCATAGAACGGTACATCATCTGAATACGCTGGTAAAGATCATGGTCAGGTGATCCCTTGATCTCCACCATACCTTGAGGACCATTGCCATCTACATTCAATTCAACGGTACTGTGATCGACCATTATATTGACAGCCTGTTTACCATAAAAATTAATTCCGTAAACACCTGGTTCGGAAATGTGAAGTGTCTTTGAATACGTGTTGTCTTTTTGAAGTGTAATGAGTTCAGGTTGACTTGCACCATCATTTCTTAATTCCTGAATTTGAATGATGCCTTGAGTCTGTGGATGATTAACTTTCCCTTTGATGGTTACATCCCATCCATTGTCGTCAGTCTTCTTTTCGGAGCTACATGCCAGCGAGACAAAGAGGAAAATAATTTGAATAAAGGCTTTCATTTTCGTATTTAATTCAATTCTAAAAAATTATCAAAATTTTAACGCGCACCAGCTTCGGTTAGTTTCTTCATTAACAATTCATTTGCAGTTGTTGCATCGAATTTGTCGCGGCTACGTCTTTTTATCTCACCCATCAACATGTTGATGATTCCCATCTTTCCATTCTGATATTGTTCAATTTTCAGCGGGAATTCCTTCACAACATCATTAACCATGCCACGAATAAATTCAACATCAATTGATTTCTCCAATCTCATCTATTTAGATCAGGGTCTTCGCTTTTACCAATACAGCATCAAGTCCATTCAAATTCTTTCCACCTGCAGTAGCATAAAAAGGTTGACCTCCCCCGTTACCTTCAATTTCTTTAGCCAACTCTTTCACCATATTACCCGCATGGTATTTTTTAGTTGCGTCAAGCTTTTCGCCAATCATAACTGCAACCAACGGCTTACTGTCGACATCTGCAGCCAGAATTAAAAGCAGATCTTCAAATTGATTACGAAGTGCATAAGCGATGTTCTTCAATGCGTCTGCATTTGGAACACCTGATCTTTTCCGAAATCAATGTATGACCATTCGACTTCACTGCCTTTCTAGCCAATTCATCTTTCAACGTATTTGCCTGCTGTTGGTGAACAGCCTCTAATTTCTTTTCTAAAGAATGTTTTTCTTCAATCAAATTCTGCAGCGATGCAGCAATGTCTTTCGGATTTTTCAAAAGAGTTTTTAACTCTCCGAGCACACTTAAGAGTCGTTTACAAATTCCTGTGCTCCTTCGGCAGTCACTGCTTCAATTCTCCGAACGCCAGCAGCAACAGAGCTTTCAGAGATTATTTTGAACAAACCGATTTTTCCAGTTGCCGAAACATGCGTGCCACCACAAAGCTCAACAGAAAATTTCGGATCAAAAGTAATGACACGGACAAAGTCGCCATATTTTTCGCCAAATAGCGCCATTGCTCCCATAGATTTCGCATTCTCGATAGGGACATTGCGTTGTTCATTCAAAACAATGTTCTCTCGGATTTTCTCATTCACAATTGATTCAACTTTAGAAAGTTCTTCAGTTGTCATCGCTGCAAAGTGTGAAAAATCGAAGCGAAGGATTTTTTCATTTACAAGAGAACCTTTTTGCTCCACATGTTTTCCTAAAACTTGTCTCAAGGCAGCATGAAGCAAATGAGTGGCTGAGTGATTGTCCATCGTGAGTTCACGCTTACGCTTGTCAACTCGAGCAAAGAAACTTGCAGATATACTTTCAGGAAGTTTCTCAGCAAAATGAACAATCAATTCGTTTTCTTTTTTCGTATCGACAATGAAGATTTTTTCATTGATCGATTCAATCACTCCAGTATCACCAACTTGACCTCCACTTTCGGCATAGAAAGGAGTCCTATCAAACACAAGTTGAAACAACTCTTTATTCTTTTGCTTGATCTTCCTGTATTTAACAATTTTTATTTCGCTTTCAAGATTTTCATAACCTATGGATTCGGTTTTCTTATTGTCACCGATTAAAATCCAATCTCCAGTTTCCTTTGTTGCATCAGCTTTGGAACGGGATTTTTGCTTTTGCATTTCTTCTTGAAAACCTTTTTCATCAACAGTCATTCCTCTTTCACGAGCTATCAATGATGTCAAATCAAAAGGAAAGCCAAATGTGTCATAAAGTTCGAAAGCCTGTTCTCCTGAAATTGATCCACTCAAATTCTCAATTCGCTTTAATCCTCTATCTAATGTCCTCAAAAATGAAATCTCTTCTTCATGAACTACACGCTCTACATATTCTTCTTGCTTATGTAACTCTGGAAAAACATCTTTTAATCGCAACGCGAGCAAACGAACCAATCGATACATGAAAGGTTCCTTGAAATTCAGATAAGAAAATCCATAACGAACAGCTCTGCGTAAAATTCTTCTAATCACATAACCTGCGCCTGTGTTACTTGGCAACTGACCATCGGCAATTGCAAAAGCAACTGCACGGATATGATCAGCCATCACGCGAACTGCGATGTCTTTCTTGATCTCTGTTCCGTATTTATAGTTATCCGCATGTAGTGAAATAAAATCCATCAATGGACGGAAAACATCAGTATCATAATTTCGATGTCTTCTTTTGAATCGCCATGCACAACCGCTCAAAGCCCATGCCCGTGTCGACATGCTGAGCAGGGAGTTTTTCCAATGAACCATCTGCCTTGCGATTGAACTCCATGAACACGAGGTTCCAAATCTCAACCACCTGTGGATGGTCATTATTCACAAGATCTTTTCCTGGTTTCTTCTTTACCTCTTCTTCTGATCGCAAGTCAATATGAATTTCGGAACACGGTCCGCATGGGCCCTGCTCACCCATCTCCCAAAAATTATCTTTCTTGATTCCATGCAAAATTCTTTCCGCACTGATATGTTGCTTCCACAAATTCTCAGCATCTATATCAACTGGAAGGTTATCGTTTTTATCGCCACCAAAAACGGTTACGTATAATCTGTCTTTTGGCAACTGATAAACTTCTGTCAGTAATTCCCAAGCCCAAGCAATGGCGTCTGTTTTAAAATAATCACCAAAACTCCAGTTGCCGAGCATCTCGAACATGGTGTGATGGTAAGTATCAAGCCCAACGTCTTCGAGGTCATTGTGCTTTCCACTTACGCGCAAACATTTCTGTGTGTCTGCTACTCTATTATATTTAGAAACCGCATTGCCCAAGAAGTTGTCTTTAAACTGAACCATTCCAGAATTGGTGAACAACAAGGTTGGGTCATTTTTGAGGACCAAAGGAGCTGAAGGCACGATTTTATGTCCTTTGCTTTCAAAAAATTCTAAAAACTTCTTCCTGATAGTAGCTGAATCCATTCTCTGCCAGACTTTTACACTTTTAAAAATTACCTATATTGCGTGATTGGCTGCAATAAAAGGTCAAAATTAGCCTTAGTTAAGGCATTATAAAAGGAAAAGTTGATAGAATGAGCGAACCCCAATACCGCTTCAACCCTAAAACCTTGCGTTACGAAGGCGTGCGTTTCTCCATTTGGCGAGCTTTAAGTTCATTCATCGCCTATGGATGCTTCGGCTTCGTGTTCTTTGTCGGCCTTAACATTTTACAAAACCTGTTTATCGAGACGAAACTTGAAAAGTCACTTTCAGACGAAAACAAGGCTCTTAGAGATTACAAAGTCGTTTTAGCATCTCAAATAGAAACATCAACTCAACAGCTAGGTGTTTTAAAATCAGATGAAGTCAAACTTCATGAAAAACTGTTTGAATCTCCTATCGAACAAGAGTCATCTATTATAGAACAGATAGGTGACAAAGTCTCAATTACGGAGAATTGGGAAGAATCGATGGATATTTTCAACACCCAATTCAAAGCTGTTAGTGAAAAGACAAAGGCTAAAAATCAATTGTACTACGATTACTTGTCCCTTGAAAAATCTGATGTTACAACGTTGATGAACCTGCCTTCGATTTCTCCTGTAAAGGAGCTGAATGAAAAGAATTTGGTTTCAGGCTTTGGCGTGAGAATCAATCCATTCCATAAAGGAAATTATCATCATGATGGAATCGACATAGCGCTTACAAAAGGTACTGAAGTTGTTGCGACAGGCAATGGTCAAGTAGTTTCGTTTAGCTATAGTCCGCTGGAAGCGGGTTTTGGAAACTATATTGAAATCGATCATGGCAATGGGCTTGTAACGCGTTATGCGCATTTGGATAAGATCAATGTTTCATGGGGTCAAAAAGTAAAGCAAGGGCAAATTATTGGTTTATCTGGCTCTACAGGAGGCTCAGTTGCCCCTCATTTGCATTATGAAGTTATTAAGTATGGGAAAAGTCTAGACCCGCTCTCTTATATTGTAGAAGGAATCAACGCAGAGCAACATCAACAGTTGGCAGTAAAAAGCAAAACACAAAACCAATCCCTCGACTGATGGCGCTACGTTACCGTTACAACCCCGAAACCTGCCGCTACGAACCAGTGATTGTAGCTCCCGGCTTATTCTTTAAGAGAACTTTCCGTTTTCTTGGCATTTCATTGGCAATTGGTGTTTGTGGTCTATTGTACTATAACTATAAGTTCCCTTTTGTTGATGAAACTAACCTTATTAAAGAAAATCAGAAGTTAAAAGCAGAATGGCAAGTGATGGGATCTGATCTGAAGAAAATTTCTGAGCATCTAGAAGCACTAGAAAAGAATGATGATAAAAATTTCAGAGTGATTCTTGGAATGGAACCGCTCGCGCCATCTCAACGTGAAGCCGGTGTCGGTGGTCGCGAAAAAGCCAGCGCTGAAATTGAATACCCTTTGATTCAAACCACTGTAGACTTTTCTCAAAAGATAAAAAACAGACTTACTGTTGAAGGCAATTCTATGGAAGAATTGAAAGACCAGTTGCTTTTAAATGAAAAACAATGGGCAGCACGCCCCGCAATTCAACCTATCAATAATAAAGAACTTATTCATTTGTATCCTGTTTTTGGCTTACGATTCCTTCCGCAAGACGGCTACTCACGTCCGCACAATGGATTAGATTTTGCAGCACCGTATGGAAGTCCAATCTATGCCACAGGTGATGGCACAGTTGTTTATGCTAGTGGCGGAACAACTTATGGCAACGTAGTTTTTGTAGATCACGGTTATGGTTTTGAAACCCGCTATGCACACATGTCAAGATTCATAGTATCGGTTGGACAAAAGGTGCAGCGTGGACAGATATTGGGATATGTAGGCAATACAGGCCATTCATTCGGAAATCATTTACATTACGAAGTTCTCTATCAGGAAAAATTTGTAAATCCAATTAACTTCTTCCAACGCGATTTGAACAATAAAGAGTATGAAAAGCTCATTTCAAAAGCGGTCGACTCTCCTATTTCATTGGATTAAACTTCTTTCAAAAAATTCGTTTTCTTTGCAGCCTCAAAATTTTGGGTAAGGCTCATGACGAAAATATTTTTCATATCTCTGATTATTTTCAGTTTTAGAATAAATGCACAGACAAATGATACGCTGACAATCACCGGTGTTGGTGACATCATGATGGGAAGCAATTATCCAAACGGAGGAACGTTGCCTCCCAATGGAGGTAGTGATTTGATGAAATCAGTAAAATCAATTCTCAGCAGCAGCGACATTACATTCGGAAATTTAGAAGGAACTCTACTCGATAAAGGTGGTATCGCAAAGACTTGTCGTGATCCTAAAGTGTGTTATGTTTTCAGAACTCCTGAATCTTACGTTAAAAATCTAGTGGACGCTGGATTTGATGTGATGAGTGTCGCCAACAATCATTCAGCCGATTTCGGATGGGAAGGGAAAGTGAAAACCGAGAAAATGTTGGAGTCCGCTGGAATTAATTTCGCTGGACAAGCAACCAACCCTAGCGCAATCTTCGAAAAGAATGGAATCAAATATGGATTCGCAGCTTTCGCTCCGAATACTGGCTGCGCAAACATCAATGATTTAATAGCAGCTAAAAAAATAGTTAGACGCCTTGACTCACTTTGTGACGTTGTGATTGTTTCTTTTCACGGTGGCGCTGAAGGGCCACAATATCAGCATGTGACTCGTAAGACAGAATTGTTTTATGGTGAAAATAGAGGCAACGTTTATGATTTCGCACATCAAATGATTGATGCAGGCGCAGATATACTGCTTGGTCATGGTCCACATGTAACCCGAGCTGTCGAAGTTTACAGAAACAGGTTCATTGCTTACAGTTTAGGCAACTTCTGCACCTATGGAGGGATAAATGTTTCTGGTGTAAGTGGTCTTTCACCTATCGTTACCGTGTATACTGATAAAAAAGGGAAATTTTTAAAAGCTAAAGTGACATCGACATACCAACAATTTCTCTCCAACGTGATGATCGATCCTCAAAACCAAGTATTGAAACGAATTCAACAACTCACACGCGAAGATTTTGCTGAAAAAAAATTGATTATTGATGATTCTGGATGGATAAAATCATCTGGTAACTGAAGATTACTACTCGTTAATTAATTTTTTCTTCACGGTTGTACCAACATTAAAGAATTGTTATTTTGCATGAGTTCTTTTTGAGAACAGGGCTGCATGGCATATAAAGAAAAGGAAATAGAAAAAATATATTACTCGATCGGTGAAGTTGCCGAGCAGTTTAATGTAGCCCCTTCCCTTATTCGTTTTTGGGAATCTGAGTTTGATATCATTCAGCCAAAGAAAAATCGCAAAGGCAATCGTCAATTCACTAAAGAGGATATCGAAAACGTACGCACGATCTATCATCTTGTCAAGCAAAAAGGTTTTACCCTTCAAGGCGCCAAGGAAATGCTGAAAAGTGATACTCAATCTGTGCGCGATAAAATGGAGATCTACGACTCTCTCAAAAAAATACGCTCATTCTTGGTGGAAGTGAGAGACAAACTTCAGTAATCTCTTCTGTTCTTTTCGTGAATCAAGACCGCCTCTCCTTTTTTGCACTTCATCTTGTCCCTGGTGTTGGAAATCAATTGATAAAACAATTAATCGGTTATTGCGGCTCAGCTGAGCAAGTTTTCAAAACGCCAAAAGGAAAACTTCTTAAAATTCCAGGCATTGGTCCTGTCACCGCAGGGTCCATTCATTCTGGATCTACATTTCACCAAGCTGAAAAGGAATTCAAGAAAGCCGAAAAAGAAGAAACAGAAATTCTGTTTTTCACAGATAAAAAATACCCCGATCGACTGAAGCAGATAGAAGATGCTCCTTCCTTACTTTACTATAAAGGAAATGCCAATCTTAATTCACAAAAATTAGTAGCAATTGTAGGTACAAGACAAGCAACGGAATATGGAAAGGAAATCGTTTCAAAAATCGTTGAAGACTTAAAACCTCACAACCCAATTATTGTTAGCGGGCTTGCTTATGGAATCGATATTCAGGCACATAAACAATCATTAAAAAATAATTTGCCGACAGTCGCTGTCATGGCCAGCGGCATAGACATCATTTATCCTGCTACTCATAAGGACACATCGAAAAAAATAGTGAATCATGGCGGTCTCTTGACCGAAAATCGCTTCGGAGTAAAACCTGATCCCCATTATTTCCCAGCTCGCAATCGAATTATCGCTGGGATGTGCGATGCTTTGATTGTGGTTGAAGCTGCGGAGAAAGGCGGTGCTCTGATTACTGCAGAAATTGCCAATAGTTATAACAAAGATGTATTTGCAATTCCTGGCTCACTTGCGCAACCTCAGTCGCAAGGCTGCAATAAATTGATCAGAAACAATAAAGCCAACATCTATACTTCGATCAAAGACTTGGAATATCTCTTGAACTGGACGAGTGACGATATTCCAAAGAAGAGATCAATCAACTTAAGCGACTTTACTTTGGAGGAACAGAAAATCATCAAAGTTCTTCAAGAAAAAACGCCAATCGTAATAGACGAGCTTACTATTAAAACAGAATTACAGCCAAGCTTATTGGCTTCACTCCTGCTCACACTTGAATTTGGAGGCTTAATCAAGTCACTCCCTGGCAAACAATACGCTCTTGTCAATTAGTGCTTTGGGAAAACAGAATCTGCCATTTGTAATGCTTTCACAAATTCGTTTTGATCTAAAGCCGGCAAAGCATTTTTACTAGAGAGATAATTTAAAATGGTTTCTGTCGCCAAATTTCCGACCAATTCATCTTCAGCCATTGGGCATCCACCAAATCCCTTGATCGCTCCATCAAATCGTTGGCAGCCAGAAAGGAAGGCAGCTTCAATTTTTTCAATCGCTTTGGTTGGATTGGAATGTAAATGAGCTCCGAATTCCACTCGCGGAAACTTCGGAACAAGGTTTTTGAATAAATAATTGATTTGATCAGGCTTAGAAACTCCGATGGTGTCAGCCAATGAAATGATTTCAACTTCAAGAGCTGCCAAATCATTCGAAAATTTCTCTACAATGCTGACATCATACGGGTCATTATAAGGATTACCAAAACCCATGCTGATGTACGTAACCAAAACTTTCCTGTGTTTCTTGCAAAGATCCTGGATCTCAGAGACGGTTGTCATTGCTTCAGCAATCGACTTATTCGTATTTCGTCTTTGGAATGTTTCAGAAATCGAAAGGGGAAACCCCAGATAAGTAATTTCTTCAAATTTGACAGCTTCCTCTGCTCCACGAGTGTTAGCCACTATTGCCAGAAGCTTTGACTTAGTCGTGGATAAATCAAGCTGACCAAGCACTTCAGCAGTATCACGAAGCTGGGGAATGGCTTTAGGGGAAACAAAACTCCCAAAGTCGATGGTATCAAATCCGACTCTCAATAATTGATTAATATAGACCGCCTTTTTTTCCGTGGGGATAAATTCATCAATGCCTTGCATTGCGTCACGCGGACATTCAATCAGCTTCATTCTTTAAATGTACAAATTAAGACTCCAGATTGCTTTTCATTTTCAATAAACCAAAGATCGCATATCAGCTTAAAAAATAGCAGATCATAAATGAAATCGTAAATTGGCCACATGGTTTCTATTCAGCAGAACGTCAAACTCAAACAGTACAATACTTTCGGCATCGATGAAGAGGCCAGATACTTCTGTGAAGTCAAAACGCAAAATGAATTCATTCAATTAACCCAAACAGAGCTTTATAAAACGCAAAAGAGATTGATCCTTGGCGGTGGAAGAAATGTATTGCTAACAAAAGACTTCGATGGGTTAGTAATTCACAATTCAATTAAAGGAATTGAAGTTGTTGCAGAATCAGATGATATAATATTTCTCAAAGCTGCATCCGGAGAAGTTTGGCATCACTTAGTAATTCATTGTGTCGAAAATAATTGGGGCGGAATTGAAAATCTTTCTCTTATACCTGGAACAGTGGGTGCGGCACCCATGCAAAACATCGGAGCATACGGAATTGAAGTGCGTGAAGTGATAGAAAAAGTAGAAGCGATCGATGTTACTTCAGGCGCTATTAAGTCGTTCAAAAGCGAAGAATGTAAGTTTGGATACAGAGAAAGTGTTTTTAAAAACGATCTGCGGGAAAAGTTTTTTATCTCAAGTGTTACTTTAAGGTTGAAGAAAAAAAATCATCAACTCAACACTTCTTATGGTGCTATCGCTGACACATTGAAAGAGATGAACATCACAACACCAACAATAAAAAATGTAAGTGATGCTGTTATCAAAATCAGATCAGAAAAACTTCCTGACTACAACTTGTTAGGTAATGCGGGAAGCTTCTTTAAGAATCCAGAAATAAGCCGAGAACAATTTGAAAACTTAAAAAATGGATTCCCTTCAATACCTAATTATCCTACTGCAAATCAACGAGTTAAAGTGCCTGCAGGCTGGCTCATTGAACAATGCGGATGGAAAGGAAAGAAAATGAATCATGTTGGAGTTCACGATAAGCAAGCACTTGTACTTGTCAACTTTGGAAATGGAAAAGGAAAAGAAATTTTTGAACTCGCGATGCAAATTTCATCATCAGTGAAAGAAAAATTTTCGATCACACTCACACCTGAAGTAAACATTTTTTGAATCAACATGATGACGAAAGAGATGATGCAGATGAATGTTGATAAAAAATTTTCACTCAATAATTTTTTTTGTGAATTAAAAATTTTTTGCTGAAAATTTTTGCAGATTAATTTTTTATTATACCTTTCGAACAGTTTTAACCAAAATATTAAAACGCTATGGCAAAAAAACCCGCTAAGAAAGCAGCTAAGAAAGCTAAGAAAGCTGCTAAGAAGAAGAAGTAATCAGCAAAGCTGATACTTTCAGAAGGGAAGCAATCTAGGATCGCTTCCCTTTTTCTTTTTCATCACTTTAGAAATTTATTTTAACACATGCTGTGTAGTTAAAAAACAAAAAGCATCGACAATGTCGATGCTTTTTTTATTTGTGAGCCCTTCAATTATTTCTTATCAGCATAATTTTGGAATGTATACAACACACCAAGCGAAAATGCCTGACTAACCTGCACGCTGTTATCCTGATTGTGATCGTAAAGTAGAATTGTTCCGAAGTTTGCATTCATAAATCGTCCAAGTTTCGCTGTTATATTCAAATCCAATCGATGATAAAGAAGGTCTGCGCTTAGATGTTCATAGTTTGCGAACATGATGTATCGCCATTTTAGATTCACATTTTTGAAAATGTCTTTATTAAATTCTGCCAACATTTGATAGGCTAGCCATTCCATATGCGCTGAGCGATTGAATGAAACTCCGTAAGGCGTAGGATTATCAGTGGTGATGAACTTACTCACATTGTTCACAATAGTAAGTCTCGGTGCAAATGGCGATATACGCAGTTTAAAGAAGTCTGCAGGATGATATTCAAAGCCCAAACCAAATGTAAGGAATGCTGGAGCGACAAAATCAGAGAGTGCCACTAAAGAATCTGTATTCGCTTTAGATTTTAAGTATTTATATCCAGCGGCAAACTGAGTCAGGAAGTTTGCTGAAGCTGACAAGTCCCATTTCTTGCTTAGTGCATGACCATACTTTGTATCAAGGAAAATGCGGTCGAGGGTCTTTCTATAACCCAGTCCTTGGTTATTAACCATCCCATAAAGCAAATCTATTTCATTGTCCCACGAATTGTGTTCTCCTTTATAATTGGCTTTGTAATTCAGAAATGCGGTGAAGCCAAGAGAATTGACACCACCAGCTTTCCAATTGGAAGTAAAGGAGGCTTGGTTGAGGTTGAGTCCGGCTTTGAATGCTTTTTTCCATTTCGTGAGCGTATCGACCTTAACGATTTGAGCTCTCGATGCGATTCCAAAGCCAAGAAGAAAAATGAAAATAAGAGATGATCTGCTAAATATTTTGGAGTCCATATATAGGTTTTAGTTTGTAACTAAAATTACAAACCTAAACCTCTAAACTCAAATATTGCTCAGTTTGATTTCCTTCTAAAGCCACTTCAGTGAGGGGCTTAGTGATGAATTTGATTACGTGATTGTTGTTTACGATTTTATCGATATCACGTTTGTTATCAGAGCTTGAAAGAATGATCACTTTGCACTTATTACGCACCAGTTCATTGAATTTTTCAAATTCGTAAAGGAAGACGAACCCATCCACGACTGGCATATTGATATCAAGGAAAATAATACTCGGTAAGTTCACAGCATTGTTTTCATTCTCTTTAAGGTAATCAAGGGCACCCTTACCAGAGCTTTTCACCTCCACCCTATGAGAGAACTTCGTAATCTCAATAATGCGCTTGCTTATAAAATTGTCGGTGTCATTATCATCAACCAACATTACTAAATCCAGTGTTTTAAGCTCAGTATCCATTAACATCATGCAATAAAAAGATTACTAAATAGCATCCGTGCAGGCAAAATTATCTTTTTTTGTGAATTGACCTTCATTCGCAGCGAACATTAGACCATCAAAGTAAGTATTTCGCTCAAAATGTAAAAAAATCAGGGTTACCTTTTAATGATTTTTAATTTTTCCCCTGGGCTTATAGCAAATGAAGACTTGTTGTTCCAATCCATAAGCTCTTTAATTGTAGCGCCAAACTGACGAGCTATGCCATAAAGAGTGTCTGAACTCTTCACTTCATATATGAAAGCTGTTGGTTCTTGTTTAGAAACCACCTCATTTTTAAAAGATGTGGCTGTAGAATCAATTGGTGTAAGGTCAGCGATATTCTGCTTTTCCGATTTTAAACTAGCTTGAGTTGCTTCTATTTTTTGAGCAGGCTCAGCGGTCCAATTAAAAGACACATTAGCTAACTCAGCGACTTCTCCACTATTATCAAATTGAATTGGTTCTTGAGTTGCTCCAAAACGAACCTTACTATTCAACGCAACTAAAGTGCCTGTTGCCAAAGGAGAGACATCATTCAGGGCGGAGTTAAATTTCTTGAGTTGATTTAAGCGGATTCCTTGTAGTTGACTAACAAGCCAAAGGTCTTCTCCCGGCTTGGTTTGATAGCTGCCGTTTGACGATTTTCTTTTTCTTCTTCTTTAGAAAATAATATACACCAGGCCTAATCTTTTCATCAATAGAAATGTCATTATAGCTTATGAATTTAGAAACATCAATGCCAGATCGGTTAGCGATAGCCGATACCGTTTCCCGTGGAAGTGCTTTAATTGCCTCAACTCCATTGATAACCAGTCGTTCATCAGTGACAACACTTCCTTTCTCTTCTTTCTTAACTTCGGCTGCTTTTGGCTTCGTCTCCTTTGGTGTATTTAATACCAACACATTAAAGTCTTGAGTAATGCTACCACCAGGAATGGCAACCATGTAAGATTTATCATCTGGGATGGACCCTCGTTTTGCCCATTTGTTGTATTCCTTAAGAACATTTTCTTCTATCGAAGCTTCGTTTGCAATGTCGCTGAGTTTCTTTTTGCCATTAGTTTCATAAAGTGACACTTTCAATTCGGGACGATCCATGACAAGCATCTTCAAAAGCGATTTTGTAAGCAAGAAATTTCTTTACATACCAATAGGTTTCCGAATCGATGGTCATGTGACTATCACCATTGTATTTTTCTCCAAGGGCCTCGCGAACCCCTCCCTTTCCCATTTGGTAGGCTTGCAATGATGTACCCAGTTATTGAAATACCAGTTGTTTTGCTTGATATACTTAGCAGCTCCACGCGAAGCTGATACGATGTTCATTCGTTCATCAATTTCATGGTCCACACGCATTCCCATTTCTTGAGCCGTGAAAATCTTTGAATTGCCAAAAACCGACAGCATTTGATGGTGACACCGCATCAGGCACCAGCGGAACTTTCTTGTAAAGCCAAAAATTTGAAATCTTCCGGAAGGTTCTCCTCGCGAAAAATCTTTTCGATAATTGGAAAATAGGTTCGGGCTCGCTCGGCATGCATGTTGAAGTAGCGTGAGCTTTTAGTAAGGGCGTCCACGTCTTTCTGAATTTCACGTTTGGCATCATCGCGAATGGTAAGCGACATACCTGCGAAATGAATTTTGTGGGGCACTTGCGGAGTTTGTGCGTT
>JASGIR010000002.1:0-24201 GCA_049840975.1 Cyclobacteriaceae bacterium
TACGCTACTTGTAAGAAGGAGAAGTGCGAAAATAAAAAGTAGTACAAGTTTTGTTTTCGAATCAAAAATCAGGATCCAAACCTAAACGATCTTTAATCTCTTTGATCATCGGATTTTTTGAAGCAAGCAAATCGAATTTTTCTTTGTTGGTATAAGCAATTCGTTTTGCATCTTCTTTTTGCAAAATACTTTCCACTTTGATAGTCGGATTACTCAAGCGATTACGCAGGTAAGTAAGAAGATCAGGCAAAATAGTTTGCAACAAAGGCTCTTCAACTGTGTTTGTCAATGCTACAGTGATTACCGATCCTTCTACTTCCACCGTACGACTCAGCAACTGAAATTCTGCAAGCTGACTTTTTCTTTGTTTCGCAAAGTCAGTCCACGCTTCACGAAGTTGAGCATCACTTACAGGCTTTACATCCACAGGTTCCTGTATTTGTGGCAATGTTTCTGGAGCAATTTCTTTAGCTTTTAAAATCGCGTTTAGATTGAGTGTAGTCTTGGGGCGATTAGTTGAAACTATTGCTGTCGAAGCAATTGGAGTAGTTTCAATTTTTGGAGTAGCTGGCTGTGAAACTTCAGGTTTTGATTCGGTTACAGTTTCAGGAGCTGTTGACTCAGACTCTAATTCAATTTTTTTTTTAAGCCTGCTTCTGAAGAAGAGTTGCCGTTAGCTTTTACAGCTGTATTGACATAGGCCATTTTCATCAACGCCAACTCTACAAGCAATCGTTGGTTTTTGCTTGCTTTATAATTGATGTCGCAAGTGCTGGCAATGTTAAGCCATGAAAGTAAAAGCGAGGGAGGTGCAGCTTGAGCTTGTGCTGAATATTTTTGTTTGATGTTATCTGGCACTTCCATCAAGCTGACTGTGCGCGCATCTTGCGATACCAAAAGATTTCCTCAAATGTTCTCCTAAACCGGTAATGAAATTTTGGCCGTCAAATCCTTTTTTCAAAATCTCGTCAAGCAACAACAATGGTCCTGCAGAATTTTCTGAAAGCAGCCCGTCAACCATTTTGAAATAATAATCATAATCGAGAATGTGCAAGTTGTTGAGCACATCACTGAAAGTGACTTTGTGACTTGACGAAAAAGTCACCATCAAATCAAAAATCGAAAGGCCATCGCGTAAAGCACCATCTGCTTTTTGTGCGATCAAATGCAGCGCTTCGTCTTCGGCTTGAATTCCTTCACGGTCAGCAATTTTTTTCAATTGCCGTGCAATGTCAGAAACTTGAATTCTATTAAAATCAAAAATTTGACAACGAGACAAAATCGTTGGAATGACTTTGTGCTTTTCTGTTGTCGCCAAAATGAAAATCGCGTATGAAGGCGGCTCTTCCAGTGTCTTCAAAAAAGCATTGAAGGCAGCATTGGAGAGCATGTGAACTTCATCGATGATGTAGACTTTGAATTTTCCAAATTGCGGTGGATATCGAACTTGGTCAATCAAATTCCGAATGTCTTCTACGGAATTATTTGAAGCAGCATCGAGTTCAAAAATATTTAAGGAATTGACTTCCGCTTTTTCTTCGAAGCCGTTAATCAATCTTGCAACAATACGCGCACAAGTAGTTTTACCAACTCCACGAGGACCGCAAAACAAAAGCGCCTGGGCGAGTTTATTATTGTCGATGGCATTTTTAAGCGTGGTTGTGATATGCTCTTGACCCACCACTTCGTCAAAGCCGAGTGGGCGATACTTTCGAGCAGAAACCACAAAATTGTCCATTGGGTGCAAGATACTTTAATTTGAAAATTTGGCAATTTGAATTACCGAAATTGGTTGCGAATTGAATTTTCTGATTTTTATAAACGGCTGATAAACCGAATATTATATTTTTAATTTTCTGACATGAAACAAAAAATAATAAAGACTCTTGCGATTTTGGTTGCGGTTTTCCTTTACTGTGAGGCAGATTCAAAAGACCCTTATCCCAAAAACGAATCCATAGACATCCGTCACTACGATTTCCACCTGGAAGTAAATGATTCCACGGACATCATTTATGGAGAAGCGTTTATTTCAATTGTCTTTAAAAAATCGATTTCCTTTTTTTGAATTGGATTTAGCTTCAAAAAGCAGTTCCGGAAAGGGAATGGAAACAATTGAGGTTTCTTTAAATGGAACGAAGTTGAATTTCAGTCATCTCAATGATAGATTAAAAATTAACCTGAAGGCTCCTTCCAAGGTGAATGAAAACCTAATCTTTAAAATTGTTTACAAGGGAGAGCCAGCAGATGGACTCATCATTGGCAAAAATAAATATGGAGATCGCGGTTTTTTTGGCGACAACTGGCCTGACCGAGCGCATCATTGGCTTCCGGTTATTGATCACCCATTTGATAAAGCGTCTGTGGATTTTTCAATCACTGCACCTGTCCATTATTCTGTTGTAGCGAACGGTATCAAAGTAGAAGAGAGTTTTCTTAGTGAAAAAAGGAAATTGACTCGTTATCACGAAGAAATTTCAATTCCTGTTAAAGTAATGGTGGTCGGGATTGCACGATTCGCTGTTGAACGAGTTGGGAGTGTAGAAAATATTCCTGTTGAAAGTTGGGTTTATCCTCAAAACAGGACTGAAGGATTTTTCGATTATGCTATAGCCACACGCGTGCTCGACTTTTTTAATACGCACATTGGCGAATATTCTTATAAAAAACTGGCCAATGTTCAATCGAAGACACGTTATGGCGGATTGGAAAATGCAAACACTATTTTCTATTATGAGAATTCGGTAACGGGAAAAGGAACCGTTGAGCCATTGATTGCTCATGAAGTGGCGCATCAATGGTTTGGAAATTCGGCTTCCGAAAAGGATTGGCATCACGTGTGGTTGAGTGAAGGATTCGCTACCTACTTCGCTGATTTATATTTAGAAAATGTATATGGCCACGATCGCTTGGTGGAAGAAGTGAAAAAAGACAGAGATCAAGTGATCGATTTTACGCGCAAAAATTTTACTCCAGTTCTCGATACAACCATTGTCGACTTGATGAAATTACTCTCAGTCAATTCCTATCAAAAAGGTGGTTGGGTATTGCATATGTTGCGGCATAAGCTTGGCGATTTGAATTTCTGGAAGGGCATTCGCGAATATTACGCTACCTATAGAAACAGCAATGCGTTGACATCCGATTTCCAAAGAATAATGGAACAAGCCTCAGGGGAAAATTTATCATCTTTTTTCTCACAGTGGATTTACAAGGCAGGGCATCCCAAAATAGAAGTATCCTGGCATTACTATCCGGATAAAAAGTTGATTTCGTTCAAGCTGGCCCAAACACAGGATCGGGCCCAGTTCGAATTTCCGCTCGAAATCGGTATTGACTCGAATAATGGACATGAGCTAAAAACCATTGTAATTGATAAGAAAACTCAGGAATTCAGCTTTCCACTGCTTAATAAGCCCACTAAAGTTGTCCTGGATCCAAATACTTGGTTGCTTTTTGAGGGAGAAATCAAGGAAAAATAGGGATTTCTTTCTCTTCATATTTTGCTTTAAATCAGACGAATATTACCTTTGCAGTCCTTTTAGAAAACCATTATGGCAAATCACAAGTCGGCAGAGAAAAGAATCAGAGCAAACCAGGTAAAGGCTGATCGTAACCGTTATCAGCATAAATCAGCACGCACGAAGGTAAAAAAGCTGTTGAGCACCACTAAGAAAGATGAAGCACAAGCTTTGTTGAGCGAGGTTACAGCTATGCTCGATAAACTTGCTAAGAAGAATATTATCCACTGGAAAAAAGCAGCTAACCAAAAAAGCCGCCTAGCTAAGAAAGTTAACGCTCTAGCGTAATTCAGTGATCAAAATTTTATTTTTCCCTTCCTTGCTTAAATGCAGGGGAGGGTTTTTTTATTTCTAGGCCTTGACGAAGCAAAGAACATATTCAAATCAATTTTGGCTGCTCTGCACCAGTGCATTGCTGTTCTTTACCAGCTTCAACATGATCATCCCCGAGCTTTCTGAGTTTTTGACAAAGCTCGGAGGCGCTGAATATAAAGGGTTGATCATTTCACTTTTCACACTTACCGCGATGTGCTCACGGCCCTTCAGCGGGAAATTGGCAGATCGACTTGGAAGGAAACCTGTAATTATTTTTGGTGGAGTTGTGTGTTTGATTTGCAGTTTGTTTTATCCATGGCTCACCACTCTTTTCGGATTTTTTGTACTCCGGATTCTCCACGGATTTTCAACCGGCTTTTCGCCAACCGGAGTTTCTGCTTATGTGTCGGATGTTATTCCTGCAAATAAAAGAGGAGAGGCGATGGGACTTATTGGCACTGCAGGTGCTATTGGAATGGCAGCTGGTCCTGCCATTGGGGGTGCTGTCGCGAATCAATTTGGATTAAATGTGATGTTTTATCTCTCCTCATTATTTGCTTTTATTTCGATTGCCATTACTCTAGGATTGAAAGAAACTTTAAAAGAACGTCATGAAGTTTCTTGGGCTTTGCTAAAAATTCACAAAAAGGATCTATTTGAACCGCTCGTGATAGCTCCTTGTGTTGTGATGGTGCTAGCGGCTTATGCGTATGGTGCGGCTTACACCTTGCTCCCTGATTTTGGAAAACAACTTGGAATTCACAATACGGGTTTACTGTTTACATTTTTGGCTTTCGCTTCGCTTCTCGTTCGATTGATCGCTGGAAAAGCATCAGATATTTATGGCCGAATCCCTGTATTAAAAGTAACAGTCGTCTTGATTATTGTTTCGATGCTGATTATCGGAGTAGCTGATCAAAGTTGGATACTGATTGTTGGCGTTAGCTTGTATGGACTTGCTCAGGGATCAACATCACCAACGCTATTGGCTTGGGCGACAGACTTGAGTCATGAAGATCATCGAGCCAGAGGAATTGCTTCACTTTATATTTCAATGGAATTAGGAATTATGTTAGGAGCTTTTGTGTCGGGTGTTGTTTATGGGAATTCGCCTTCAAACTTTCTAATCTGTTTTTCGATTTGCTCCTTGCTCGCGCTAATCGCTTTTTTGTTTCTGCTTTTTAATAAGAAACGAGAAGTGATTATTCCTGCCCGAGATGAAATTGAATTGAACTAATTCTGTTATGTCAATCGAAATAAAAAAGAGATCATACTTCAAGAAACCAGCGGATGATCTAGCTTATCTTCAGAGGATGGGTCAAGAAATTAGAAACTGTAAACAATAGAACTTACCGTGAAATTGAGGTCACCACTTCGTTGGGAAAAACTCATGTTTGGAATTTGAATCATCCCGATGCAAAAGAAACATTAGTGATCTTTCCGGGAGCTCGAACTTCTTCATTGTTTTGGGATTTTGACAAAGGCCTCGACAATATTAATTATCCATTAAATATTTTTTTAGTTGAAACTAATGGGCTCCCGAATCTAAGCGATGGTGCCACGCCTGATATAAAATCTTTGGGCTATGGACATTGGGCAAGTGAAGTACTGACTCAATTGAAGCTTGAAAAGACCTTTATTGCAGGTGCTTCATTTGGCGGTCTTATTTGTATGAAGCTTTGCATTACTTCTCCAGAGAAAGTCAAAGCTGCTTTTTTGTTGAACCCAGGATGTCTGCAACCATTTTCATTGAGTTTTAAAAATCTCTATTACAACCTTCTTCCTATTTTTTCACCATCAAGAAAAAACATATCAACATTTCTTGACAAGGCTGTGTTTTGTAAACCAAATCATACTCTTTCACCTCAGGCTTACGAACTCATTCTCGATTACGAAGAACTAGCATTGACGCGCTACAAAGACAATACGCAGAAGCCCTACGACATGGCTGAACAAATAGAGTTGGTGAAAACCGATACCTACTTGCTTGAAGGTGATAAGGATCTTTTGTTTCCTTATCAGAAGTCAATCGAAAATGCAAAACGAAGGCTAACTAATTTGAAAGATGTAATTGTATTTAAGAATGTAGGCCATGGGATCGAAACACACAGAGATGCTATGAATTACGTTGGCGAAATGATAAAAGTCAACATTAAGTCATAACATTTATCTTCGCGTCTCCATTTCCAAACCCACTCTTATGAAAAAATGGATTCTTTGTATAATTACTTTCTGTGCTTATACTTTTGGTTTTAGCCAAACTCCTTTTGAAGGGATTGATCAAACTTGGCAAAACGGTTCCGACCGTAGGGATTCTTCGGTTTTCAAGAATGTGAAATATTTCACGCCTTCAATTCTTATCGATCTAAATGTTAATCACTCTTTTAATGACCCAATCGATCATACCGTTGTTGGGTCAACTGCGTTAGCACGAACAGATGAAATGCAATTGTCAGCGCTTCATTTCGGTGGCGACTTTAATGTAGATAATGTGCGAGGACGATTTATGACACAGTTTGGTACTCGTTCAGTTATCATCCCTCGAAACGACTTCAGTGTTTTTCGTGGGCAATATCAACTTGCAGATGTTTATCGATACTTGAGTGAAGCCAATGCAGGATATCATTTTAATAAATGGCATGGTATCAATGTCGATGCTGGGTTATTTATGTCGTACATCGGCTTGAATTCTTTCTATCAAGCTGAAAATTGGGAATATCAAGCATCGTTTACTTCAGACAATACCCCATGGTTTTTTAATGGAATTCGAGTTCAAATTTTTCCAAATAAAAACTGGAAGATTGAACCTTGGATTATCAACGGATGGCAAAGCTATGGTTCTTTCAACGCAATGCCTGGGTTCGGTGGAAGCGTAACGTACATGTCGAGCAATAGTAATTTAAAAGTGATCACCAACGATTATTACGGCACTGATACTTACGGTCATCCTGGAAGGATAAGAGTTCACTCGGACAATAGTGTTCTTGTAAGATATTATAACGAACCCAATCATAGAGGAATTACCAAGATGGCGTTCTCTCTGACTGGTGACATTGGATATGAAAAAGGTGATGGTGTAAATGGATTTAAAGATGGAGGTCCAAATAATCCTGCCCAATATTTTTTGAGCACCATGTTTTACAACCGCATTTGGTTTGCCAAAAGTAAAATGGCTTGGACCATCGGTGGAGGTTGGATGAAAAATCCGGGTCGCTATTTGGTGCTTTACCCGACAGGTCAGGCAAGCCCATTACCAAATCCTAATAACCCTACACAAACTTTAGGGGCGTATCCATTTGATACGTCACCAGGCACTTCATTTGAAGGATGGGACTGCTCAACAAATATCGACTTGATGCCTTCGCAGTATATAACCTTCCGTTTGGAGGCTGTTCATCGTCAAGCTAGCGTTCCCTATTTTGCTGGCCATGGTGGAGTAACTTCACCGGATGGATATACAACAACACCTGTTGGGCCAAATTCTCCTAATCCGAACTGGCGACCTGACCTTACCAAATGCGAAGCCAAAATAATTTTGGCGATTTTATTCAGATTATAATTCTAGAAGCATGGGAAAAAGAATTTTTCTTTTTGTGTTTGTTTTGATAGCAGTTGCTGAAATCCTTGTTCAACTTTTCAACAGGCAAGAGCTTAATGTGTTTATTAAACCATTGATCGTTCTCTCTCTGATGGGATATTATTTTCAGAACGCAGAACTTAAAAACCGACTTTTTGTTTTCGTTTTGATATTTTGTTGGCTGGGCGATGTGTTCTTATTGTTTGATCATATCAACCAACTTTATTTCATGGCGGGATTAGGTTCGTTTCTTATAGCTCATATCCTCCTGATTTTTCTTTATAGACAATTAAGAACTACACAGGGTTCGGGATTAAATGGGCCGCAGAAAATAAGGGCAGCTTTCCCAATTATTTTAATCGGAACGGGATTAGTCACCGTTCTTTATCCCTCACTTGGCGGGCTCACAATTCCAGTGATGATGTATGCACTAGCTCTTACATTGATGGTGTTGCAATCTGTATTTCGTTACGGTTTTACGACATCAGCAAGTTTTTGGAATGTCTTTGGTGGCGCGATGTTCTTTATGATCTCCGATTCAATGCTTGCCATCAATAAATTCATGCACCCATTTTCTTATGCTGGATCTTTGGTGATTGCTACCTACATAGCTGCAGTCTATTTCATCACGCAAGGAGTTATAGCTCACGCCAAGAAATAACAATTATTTGTTGATTGTCCACATTGTTGATGATCCACTGGACAGGCTACCAGTGTGAGTAGCAACCAAGTTATTTCCAGTTAATACTTTCAAGGTGAAATTACTTGAAGCGGGAGAGTCGCAATAAGAATAATATTCAACCCAGTATTTGTAAGTGCCACTTGGAGAGTTTCCATTTATAGCCCAGTAAATATTTTCGGTAGGACCCTGTGGGCAATCACCGCACAGACAGTCTACATCCAAATGTCCGCCTGAAGCTGATGTCGTACTTTCCCAAAATATTTCGGCTCCACTCGGATCGATGACGTGCAAGTCTAAGTCAACATTTGTCTCGTTATCAAAATGTAAATTGAATCTGGGATTACCAGGATTTCCGACAAGACCAATATTTGCATTTGGGGCGGGCGAGCTACTTTTACTGCATCCAACATAAATGGAAATAACGATACAGAACAGAAGTGCATGTTTGATTTTTGATGTTTTCATAAGGTTTTTGTTTAGGGTTACTTATAGGTTAAAGTAAGCCCCAACGTAAAAAACCTTCAATACCCCTTTAAGAGTATTTTGATTTAATCGAAAGGTGTGTGAGTTTTTGATTTTTCAATTAACACCAATGAACGGTAGTGTCAATTCAAACTCAGTGTATTGATTTGCATTGGGAACAATTCTCACTGTTCCATTCAGTTTAGCAGCGCACTGCTTTACAATATACAAGCCGAGCCCAACAGTTTTATGTTCAAGTGCGGCATTGGTAAACATGTTGAATATTTCTTTGGTGTCCGCACTTCTTATTCCGATTCCATTGTCAATGAATGAAACGTGCACTGACCCATTTTGTCTCTTTACTTTGATAGATATAAACTTGTTGAACTCGGACGATTTTTTTTGAAACTTAATTGCATTTTCAATCATGTTGTGAAAGATGGTTTCCAACAAAATTGGATCTGACTGAAATTCCATTTTTTCGATGTCTTCTTTGAATGTGATTTCATTAAAGCCATCGAGCATTTTCAATCTACTTTTTATTTTGAGAATCATTTCAGAAAACTCAATTCTTTCTTTGGAGAGTGTAATTGAATTGATGTCGCTTACTGTCCTTAGTCGATCAAAGATTTCACTCAAGTTTCTTGCTGACTCACTTAACTTCATCAAATATTCTTTTGCCTTCTGATCAGAAACATCAAGAAGTGCAACATGACAAAGTCCGATCAGCCGAACGAGCGGTCCTTTGATGTCGTGAGAGGAACGGTAGATAAAATTATCAAGTTCTAAGTTTACAATGCTGAGTTCATTGTTGGCAAGCTCCAATTCTTTTGTTCTATTGTCGACAGTAGTTTGAAGCTGAACATTGTATTCAGCGAGTTCAGCATTCTGCTTGGATATAACTTCGTGGGCTTTGGCCAACTGTTCGTTGCTTAATAACAGCTCTTCTTTCTGCTGTTCGACTTGATTATTTTTTTGCGAAAGATCATTTTTCAGTTTTCGTTCGCGATTACGGCTGCGATAGAAACCAAAAGCAAAAATCATCAGTAGTATTGCGAAGGCACTTACGAAATAGGCGAAATTTTTTCGCGATTCTATCTCACGATCTTTGTCGCCCAATTTTGCAGATGATTCTTCATCTTGAATTTCTAGCTGAACGTTGTTGATGTTCCTTGCCAGATTTTCATCAAACAGACTATCACGTTGAATTATAAACTTCGATTGATAAAAATAAGCGCTATCAAATCTTTTATTTTCAAAAAATAATTTTGACAAAGCATTGTAACACAAAATGGTTATATCATTAGCATGAACTTGTCGAGCCAGAGATTCACTTTTTCTAATGAAGTAAAGTGCGGAATCAGTTTTGTGCAGCTTCTTGTAAACACTGCTATAATAAAAATAGATTTCCGCTAGACCTCCCGGCTCTTTGATGCTTTCCCTGATTCTAAGCGATTCATTAAAATATTTTCTGGCGAGCCTGAGATCACCCGACTCGGTCGCAACTCTTCCCAATCCACAAAGTGTGATTGCGCCATCGACAGCATTTTCACTTGGGTTCCTTAAGTTTTTAGCTTTTGTGAAATTTTCCGAAGCTTCAGTCAAGCTTCCTTCATTAAGGTAGCTAAGGCCTATGTTGTTGAAGGAATAAATTTGATTCTCATCATCTTTTCCTAACTCTAGTGCTCTTTCAAAATAATCGCGTGCACGAGAGTATTGTTTTAATTCGTTGTAGACAAGGCCTATGTTATTTAAAGTCTTCGGTATGTTAGTATTTCCTTTTATTCTTGTTTTGATCTGATACGATTTAAGTAAGTACTCTAGCGCTTTAGGATAACTTCCAACTTCAAAGAAAGCCAACCCAACATTATTCATTGAGTTCGCAATCAACAATGAATCTTTTGCTTGTTCTGAAAAAAGAAGGGCGTAATAGTTGTACTTGATTGCGGAATCATATTGGTCTATGTAAAAAAAGACAGCTCCTTTTAATCGATTGGCAATCGCCTTTTCTCGTGAACTACGAGTCTCAGTGAATTCAATTGTTTTATTTGCGTAACGCATGGCAGCGTCAGGTTGATTGAGCCAAAGCGTAGTTATGATTTTCTGATAAACCTCTATTTTCTTTTCGTCAGGAGTGGAGGGAAGAGCTTTCTCAAGACTGTCGATTGTATTCTTTTGGGCGTAAATATTGCCGAAGCAAACCGTTAGAATCAGAATAAGCCTACCGTACTTCATTATTAACGCTATCTAGAAATATACTAAGTAATTCGTGCTTATGCCAGCAGAAAACTGACAATAGAGAATTAAACTAGTGCCATGCTGTACGTTTCGTTGATTTGCTCTAGGAGTGCGTAGACATCTTCGGCAGCAGGAGCTTCAACAAGCTGTGTTCGGAATGGTTTGAAATCTGGGAGGCTTTTAAAATAACTAGCATAGTGCCTTCGCATTTCAAATACACCAAGTTTTGGCCCTTTCCAGCGAATGGAAAATTCGAAGTGCTTACGCGCAGCCTCAACGCGCTCTGTTAACGTTGGAGTTGGCAGTTTTTCGCCAGTATTAATGAAGTGCTTTATCTCACGGAATATCCAAGGGTATCCAATAGCGGCACGGCCAATCATTACCCCATCAACACCGTATCGATTCTTGTATTCGATTGCTTTTTCAGGTGAATCGATATCACCGTTACCGAAAATCGGAATGTGCATACGTGGGTTTTCCTTGATCTTGCCGATCAAGTCCCAGTTTGCTTCTCCCTTGTACATTTGAACACGCGTGCGACCATGTACAGTCAAAGCCTGAATGCCGATATCTTGTAGGCGTTCTGCTACTTCTACAATATTTTTTGTGCTGTCATCCCAGCCAAGTCTGGTTTTAACTGTCACAGGAAGGTGAGTTGCCTTTACAACTTCTTCCGTCATCTTTACCATCTTTGGTATGTCTTGAAGCAACGCAGCTCCAGCACCTCGGCAAGCCACAGCTTTCACCGGGCATCCGTAATTAATGTCGATCAAATCAGGATTTACCTCAGTGGCAATCTTGGCCGATTCAGTCATGTTGCCAATGTCGCCTCCAAAAAGTTGAATGCCGATAGGACGTTCGTATTCAAAAATGTCAAGCTTCTGTTTGCTTTTAGCCGCGTGGCGTATCAGTCCTTCAGATGAGATAAACTCGGTGTACATCAAATCAGCGCCACCATCTTTACACACGGCACGAAATGGCGGATCACTCACATCCTCCATGGGAGCGAGTAATAGCGGGAAATCGCCCAAATCGATGTTGCCAATCTTTGCCACGTTGGTTAATTCAATGAAAACCGCGTTGTTTGCGGCTGCAAAGTTAACATTATTCAATCATTGTGAGGTTATGAGCGAGTTGCAGGAAAAACCAGTGTGGTACACGCTTTTGATGGTTCTGATAAGTGGAGGAATTGGACTTCTTTTTGGTGGATCTGTGGGAGCTTTGCTTGGCTCAATGATTTATCAAGGTGAGGGGGATTTTTTCGAAGCTGCAAGAAATTATTCGAATGCAAACCTCTCTGTTCCAATGATGGTGATGCAAGGAGTTACCTCCATCATTTCTTTTTTTGCGTTCCCGTACTTGACGTGGAATCTAATTCGTAGAAAGAAACTTGACTATTTCAGTACTCAATCATTTAGATGGCTCACAATTCCTTTAGTCATAGGAATTGTTTTGACTTTTGTCGTTGCCGACTCAGCAATTATCCAGTGGAACCAAGAATTGCATCTACCGGATTTTTTGAAATCGTTAGAAAGCTGGGCTCGATTAATGGAAGATGATTTGGCCGAGAAGACCAAGTTGCTTATGCAATTTAATTCGCTTGGAGATTTTTTGATCGGATTTGTTGTGGTAGCAGTGATTGCTGGTGTTTGTGAAGAGTTTTTGTTTCGAGGAATTATTCAGTCTGAACTTTATAAGGGAACGAAAAATATTCACTTGGCTATTTGGGTATCTGCATTTTTGTTTAGCGCAATCCATTTTCAGTTTTTTGGTTTTGTTCCTCGCTTGTTGTTGGGAGCTCTCTTTGGCTATTTGTACTACTGGTCAGGAAATATTTTTGTGCCCATGTTTGCTCACATGGTGAACAACGGATTTTCGGTGATCATGATTTATTTAAATCAACAAGGAGTGATAAATGTTGATATGGATTCTACTGATGCAATTGCACCTTGGCCCGCGATTGTTATTTTTGCTTTGATGACAAGTTTCTTGATTTACTATTTTAAAAAGACCTTCGACCAGAAAACGGCAGCCGATGGCAGATAAAAAATTCAGCAACTTAGCTCCAAGATTACTGACAGGCATTCTGGGTGCTGCTGCTATCATTTTTGGAATCGTGTATAGCGAGTGGCTTTACTTCGCTGTATTCTTCGCCATTGTTTTGTTTTCGTTGCTTGAGTTTTACAAGCTTTCAGGTATAGATGGACTGATTCCACAAAAGACTTTTGGTGTTGCGTGCGGCATCATCATTTTCAGTCTTTCCTTTTTTATTGCTAGAGGTTCGTTGTCACCGAAATATTTTTACGCATTCTTTCCTTTGATCTGTTGTTTGTTTATCATCAAACTGTACAAACAATTTGAGAGGAAGCCTTTTACCAACATTGCAATTACGGTATTGGGTATTTTCTACACAGCCGTTCCGTTCGCATTGCTGAACATGGCTGTGTTTGAAGAAAATAAATACAACTACGAAATTATTTTGGGTTGCTTGCTTATTCTTTGGGCAACTGATACGGGAGCATACTTTGCTGGAACATTTTTTGGAAAACGAAAATTATTTGAACGCATTTCACCTAAGAAATCGTGGGAGGGTTTTGCGGGTGGAGCAATTCTTGCCATGATTTTTGCGTATGGGTCTTCGATTTACTTTACAACGCTGGCGCAATGGCAATGGCTTTGCATCGGTTGGATTATTATTATTGGAGGAACCTATGGCGATTTGGTTGAGTCATTATTGAAAAGAAGTATTGCCATCAAAGACAGCGGCACAAGCTTGCCAGGTCATGGAGGTTTTCTTGATCGTTTCGATGGATTATTTATTTCAGCTCCGTTCATAGTTGCGTTTCTGGAGATATTCTAGTAACCAAAATACTCGTGTTGGGTAAATCCTTTTAAAAAGATTATGAAACATTCACTGATTATACTTTTTGCCTTCTTGTCTACAATCAGTTTTGGACAAACGGGCGAGAAAAACTTTATTGATCAAAACTACATTGAGGTTACAGGCACTGCCGAGATGAGCGTTGTTCCTGATCTTATATATATTAAAATTATCATTAGCGAGAAGGACACAAAGAATAAAATCTCTGTTGATGAGATGGAGAGGAAAATGATAGCTAAGCTTCAAGAGATTGGAATAGATGTAAAAAAAGATTTGTCAATCAGCGATTTGCTGAGCGCATACAAAAGTAAAATGTTGGCAAAGTCCGATGTAATTCTTTCTAAAAGATACCAGCTGATTATTCATGACGCACCGATTGCGGATAGGGTTTTTTCTGAACTAGAAAAAGTAGACATTTCGAATGTTTCTATTGATAGAATGGATCATTCTAAAATCGAAGATTTTAGAAGAGAGACCAAATCAAATGCAATCAAAGTAGCTAAAGAAAAAGCAGAACTTCTTACAAAATCAATAGGACAAAATATAGGTAGAGCAATTTACATAGAAGAGTTACATCAAGCTCCATTTGATGAAAACTCTAACCGCATTGCAATTCGTGGAACAGCTTCACGAGCACTCGGATATAGTTTGTTAGACGAAAAGGAAATTGTCTATGATTTTGAGAAGATAAAATTAAAGTACTCCATTTTAGTTCGATTTGAGTTGAAATAGTTCAATGAGGCTAAAGCGAATTTTGTCACTCGTTAGAAATCACTTTTTTATCCACCATCTTTTTAGTTTCTTCACCTTTATGAGGGGACTTTTCCTTTTGATTATTTGCCTGAGTTTCTCTGAAGCACTCTTTTCGCAAAAGCAACTTGTCATCTTAAAAAATGGTCACGTACAGGCAGCGTTCAGGGAAGGGGAATACATCCGCTTTGTTTTAAAGAAAAAGCACAAACATGCCGAAGGCCACATCGTGGAACTGAGCGACTTTTCAATGATCACTTCGAACGACACAATTCAGTTTAAGGACATCTTAAAAATAAACATCAAAAAGCATCGAGGACCTGCACACTGGAGTGGCGGTGTCGGAGGACTTTTATTTTTAGGAGGCCTTATTTATTTAAGTGTTGATCAGCTAAACGTTCTGATCAATGTCAACGGCCAGGATGATAAACCCGCGCAATGGATTGTCCCTCTTTCCATCTCCGCAGTTGGGGCAGCACTTGTTTTCATTAGGCCCAAGTATAAACGACTCAACGGAATCCGCTATTTACAGACAGTAGATTATAAGTCACCTTTTTTCCAACGTCAGTAAAATCAGATTATCTCATCTGATTCCTGTATTAAGCATCCAGCATCCAAAATTCTTATTACCTTCGCAAAAATTTTTTATTTATGACATCTGACAAGTTGAAAGACTTGAGAGCCCGTACTGTGGCACTGAGGAGGTATCTTTGACTACGATCGCAAGATTGTAGAGATAGAAGACGAAGAGCGCATTTCGCACCAACCTGATTTTTGGAACAACCCAAAGCAAGCCGAAACCGTTTTAAAAAGCATCCGCACAAAAAAAGTGTGGACTGATGCTTACGATAAAGTCACCAAGCAATTGGATGACCTTGAAGTACTCAATGAATTTCATGAAGCTGGCGATGTAGGCGAGGAAGAGCTCGACAAAGAATATTTGTTGACTGCGAAATCGGTGGAAGAACTTGAGTTCAAAAAAATGCTTAGCCGCGAAGAAGATCAGCTTGGCGCAGTATTGGAAATCAATCCAGGAGCTGGTGGAACTGAAAGCAACGACTGGGCCGATATGCTCAACCGCATGTACATCATGTGGGGCGAAAAAAACGGCTACAAAGTTTCGCAGATTGATTATCAAGCTGGAGAGGTTGCTGGAATAAAATCTTCAACGCTTGAGTTTGAAGGACCTTTCGCGTATGGAAAATTAAAATCAGAAATTGGTGTTCACCGTTTAGTGAGAATTTCTCCATTCGATTCCAACCAAAGAAGACATACTTCTTTTGCTTCAGTTTTTGTTTACCCAAAAGTGGATGACACAATTGAGATTGAGGTGAATCCAGCAGATGTGGAAATGCAGACTTCACGCTCAGGTGGTGCCGGTGGTCAGAACGTGAATAAAGTTGAAACGAAAGTGCAACTCACTCACAAACCAACAGGCATTGTGATTGTTTGCCAAGTAGAGCGGAGCCAACATGCGAACCGCGAGCGTGCCATGCAAATGTTGAAATCAAAACTGTATCAGCGCGAAATGGAAAAGCGCAATGCTGAACGGGATAAGATTGAAGCAGGCAAGATGAAAATCGATTTTGGTTCACAGATTAGAAACTATGTTTTGCATCCGTATAAATTGGTGAAAGATGCACGCACAGGTGTGGAGCGAACCGATGCCCAAAATGTTCTTGACGGTGATCTCGATGATTTTATAAAAGCATTCCTGCTCGAACAGCAAGAGAAAACTACAACTTCCTAATTTCAGATGACTGATTGCTAATTATTGGTTGGTTTGCCAACTGGTAATTTGTAATCTCAAATCTGAATTTATGCGAAGTGAAGATAGAAGAAAGCCAAAAGCTAAATATCAAAAACTGGTCTCCAGAAGACCGGCCACGCGAAAAACTTTTGTTGAAAGGAACCTCTGCATTAAGCGATGCTGAGTTGATTGCAATTCTTTTGGGTTCGGGAACAGCTAAGTTAAGTGCTGTCGATGTAGCTAAAAGAGTTCTCGCTCATGTCGAAAATAATCTTGATGCTTTGGCAAGGCTTTCGATAAAAGAATTGATGAAGGCCAAGGGAATAGGTGAAGCAAGAGCAATCACTATAGTTGCGGCCTTGGAACTTGGCCGCAGGAAGAAAGATCAAAGTCCTGAAGAGAAACCGAAATTAGAAAGCTCGCAATCTGCATTCAACGTCATTAAAGGCGATTTACAAGATTTGCCCCATGAGGAGTTTTGGGTTCTCCTTTTGAATCGAGCTCATCGCTTGATGAAAAAGAAAAGAGTGAGCGAAGGTGGCGTGAGCGGGACTGTGGCAGACCCAAAAATCATTTTCAAACTGGCTCTTGAAGAATTAGCCAGCGGAATTATTGTAGTGCATAACCATCCGTCAGGAAATTTGCAACCAAGTGATAGTGACATTGCATTGACGAAAAAGCTTAAAGAGGCTGGAAAATTTTTAGAAATAGCTGTTCTCGATCATCTCATCATCGGCCGCCAAAACTATTTTAGTTTTACAGATGAAGGATTGATGTAAATTCGTTGTTTGTTTCTTTCACAGAATGAAGTTTCTTTTTTGGGGCATTGTTTTGATCTGTGCTGGTTTGGTCTTTTTGAGATTGTCTGAAAATAAAGCAGAAGCGGCAGATTATTTTCAACCAAAGGCAAGCTTGAAAACAGATACAGTTGAATCTCTTCAACCTATTGTTGTTGAGAAGAAAGTCTTTATTGCCACCAATCAAGATCTTTTCATAAAAGAATCTTTAAAAGAATTTGAAAGTTTCATCAAAGCAGCGCTTGCCAATAAACAAGCAGCAGGGGCTGCGGTTGCAATTGTGAAAGACTCAAGCATTATTTTTTTGAAAGGTTTTGGTTTAAGGGAATCAACCAAACCCGACTCTGTCAATGAACGAACTGTTTTCAGGATTGGATGAGATGTCAAAGAGTGTAACGGCAACTTTGGCCGCTACGCTAGTCCGAGACAGCATCTTTCAGTGGGACGACCAGTTAATTGAATACCTTCCCGACTTTAGGTTAAAGTCGGAGACTGCGACCCAAAAATTAAAACTGCGGCATATTCTTTCCCACACAGAAGGATTGCCTTACCACGCTTACACCGACATGGTTGATAAACGCGCACCGGTTGATACGCTTATCAATTATTTGAAAGATTTAAATCTGATCGCAGAGCCAGGACAAATCTATAGTTATCAGAACGTAGGTTTTTCTTTGATTGGAAAAGCGATTGAAAAAGTATCAAACAAAACTTTTGAGGAGGAATTAAACGAAAGACTTTTTAAGCCGCTTCATATGCAGGATGCTTCCGCTTCTTATGAAAGAATCAGTTTGCAATCCAATGTAGCGAAACCTCATTTTTTAGTTAGACCTATGAAAATTTCTGAGGCATACTATTCTGTTGCGCCAGCAGGAGGAATCAATGCGAGTGCGCAGGACATGGCGCTTTGGTTAAAAGCACTATTGGGAAATAATCCTGACGTTTTGCCGAAAGAAAGACTGGATGAGATATTTAAACCGCAGGTGAGCGCTGTAGCCCGCAACTATTATTTCAGAAAGTGGAAACCTGTTCGCAAATCGTTTTACGGTTTGGGTTGGCGTGTGCTCACTTTCGTTGATGGCGATTCAATTATGTATCACGGTGGCTTCGTCAATAATTATCGGTGCGAAGTTGCTTTGAATCGCAAAAAGAAAATAGGCATAGCGGTCATGGTTAATTCACCAGGTTTTTTGGCTGATCAGGCAATTCCCAAATTTTTTAAGACTTACGATTTTTATTACGAGTTGAGCGAAAAACTCAAACGCACACCATGAAACAAAGAACATTTTTGATTGGAGCTATTATTATCGCAGTCGCTGCCATAGGTTATTATTCATTTCAGGGAACTGATAAAGATTACATCGATGAGCTCGTGCGTGAACGTAAAGCGAAAGATGAATTCGTGAAAATCAGGCAGTGATTCGCCTTTCGGTGAAAACAAAAATAATTTCAAAGGACTGAATTATTTTCCACCCGATGCGAACTATCGTATCTATGCAAAACTGATTCCTGTCGATGCGACTAAAATGGTCTTGCTACCAACGAGTGACGGCACTGATAAAAAATATTTGGAATATGCATATGCGCAATTTGAGTTGAATGGAAAACCTTGCAAACTACTTTTATTAGAAATTCCTGACGGGGAATTTCAAGGAACACTTCTCTTAGCCTTTGCAGATTCAACAAGCGCAGGTGAAACGTACGGAGCAGGTCGCTATTTAGATTTGAAAAAGACAATTGGTGCATCTACAATTACCCTTGATTTTAACAAAGCGTACAATCCTTATTGCGCTTACTCTGATAATTTCTCGTGCCCTTTTCCTCCGAAAGAAAATGTTCTGCCTGTAGCCATTCGGGCTGGCGAGAAGAAATATCATGATTGACAAAAAATCATAATTCCAAGTCGTAATTCGTAATTGAAGAAATTGTAACTTACCATTTCAACTAAAAACGTATGGCAATTAAAATACGCAAACAAGACGCCCTTGATTATCACATGCAAGGACAGCCAGGTAAAATTGAAGTCACGCCTACCAAACAACTTAGCTCTCAACACGATCTAGCGTTGGCATATTCCCCTGGTGTTGCAGAACCCTGCAAAGAAATCGCAGTCAACAAAGAGGATGTTTATAAATACACTAGCAAAGGAAATTTAGTCGCAGTCATTTCAAATGGAACTGCAGTGTTAGGTCTAGGCGATATTGGGCCGGAAGCAGCCAAGCCTGTTATGGAAGGTAAAGCCGTACTTTTTAAAAAGTATGCGGGCATCGATAGTTTTGATATTGAGATCAATGAAAAAGATCCTGACAAATTCATAGAAGTCGTAAAAGCATTGGAGCCCACCTTCGGTGGAATCAACTTGGAAGACATTAAGGCTCCGGAATGTTTCAAAATTGAAACTGCCCTTCGCGAGAAGATGAACATTCCTGTGATGCACGATGACCAACATGGCACAGCAATCATTTCTAGCGCTGCTTTATTAAATGCACTTCATGTCAATCGGAAAGAAAATTGAGAACATTGTTTTGGTGGTGAATGGAGCGGGAGCAGCTGCAGCTGTTTCGTGTACAAAACTTTATCTCGCGCTTGGTCTTAAAAAAGAAAACCTGATCATGTGCGATAGCAAGGGTGTAATTTATAAGGAGAGAGCTGGCATTGACGAGATTAAACTGGAGTTTGCCACTACAAGGAAAATAACTACCTCAAAGAAGCGATTAAGGGTGCCGATGTTTTTGTTGGACTTTCAAAAGCTGATTTGCTTATGCCGGAAGATATTTTGTCCATGGCGAAAGATCCGATTGTGTTTGCGTTGGCAAATCCAAATCCTGAAATCCATTATGATCTCGCTAAAAGAACTCGCCCAGATATCATGATGGGCACTGGCCGTTCGGATCATCCTAATCAGATCAACAATGTGCTAGGCTTCCCGTATATTTTTCGCGGAGCCCTTGATGTACGAGCTACAGAAATAAACGAAGCAATGAAACTTGCAGCGGTTCATGCGCTTGCGGATCTAGCCAAGGAACCGGTTCCTGATATTGTGTTTCAAGCTGTATGGTGTTGACAAGATTCAGTTTGGTCCTGATTATTTAATTCCGAAACCGCTTGACCCACGATTGATCACTACAGTTTCGCCTGCAGTTGCGAAAGCTGCGATTGATTCAGGAATAGCCACGCACAACCTATCACAGATTGGGGTCAATACAAGAATGAATTGCTTAAGCGAATTGGCATCGATCAAAAACTGACTTCAAGGATTATCGACCTTGCTAAGAAAAAACCGAAACGCATTCTTTTTGCCGAAGCTGACCATCACAAAATTTTGAAGGCAGCACAAATTCTTCAAGATGAAAAAATAGCGCAGCCAATCTTACTCGGAAGCAAAGTTGAAATTGAACGACTTATAAAGGAACATAGTCTTGATATTGGCGATTGCAAAATCATAGACCCGCGCGATGAAAAAGAGTTGACTGAAAAATATGCACGTGCTTATTATCAAAAACGTCAACGCAAAGGAATAACTTATCAAGATGCACTTCGTCAGATGCGCGATCGCAACGCCTTTGGTGCGATGATGCTCGAGTTTGGTGAAGCCGATGCACTTGTTTCTGGCCTTACCAAAGACTATTCAAAAACGATATTGCCTTCATTGCAAATCATTGGCATGGCTCCTGGGGTAAACCGTGTGGCTGGTATGTACATTATCATGAACAAGAAAGGAACATTCTTCTTCTCTGATTGTACTGTTAATGTTGATCCATCAGTTGATGAATTGGTTGGGATAATTGGATTGACTTCAAGAGGTGTGAAATTCTTTGACAATGAACCTCGTGTTGCTGTACTTTCCTATTCCAATTTTGGATCAAGTCATGGCGAGATTCCAGAGAAGACAAGAGAGGCTGTTCGTCAAGCGAAAATAAAATACCCCGAACTAGTTATTGATGGTGAGATTCAAGCCAACGTGGCTTTTGATGTTGAACTGCAGCAAGAGATTTATCCATTCAGTGCATTATCGAAACAGGGCGCAAACACTTTGATATTCCCTAATCTGGCATCTGCAAATATTGCTTACAAACTGTTGATGGAAATTGGCGGAGCAGAAGCAATTGGCCCTGTGTTGCTTGGTATGAAAAAACCTGTGCACATTTTGCAGCTAGGTAGTTCAATTAGTCAGATTGTGAATATGGCAGCTATCGCTGTGGTCGATGCCCAACTTCACGAAAGGAACGAGCACCTATAATGACTGCTGCATGAGAAGTTAATTCTCCAGTACTCATTCATTAAAACAAAAGGTGACTCCTCACGAATTTTGCGAAGGAATCACCTCTTGTTAGTTAACCGAATATGTTTTTTGTCAGCTCAACTATTTGGTTACTGTAAGCCAAGCTTTTTGCACAGCAAGTTGTTCTGGTGTTGCATTTGGATCGAAGTCAAGTAAATGTTTCTTCACTTTCTCTACTTTAATGACATTGGCTTTAAGTTCAACTTCTTTCTGCTCGCCTGCTTCATTTTTGCGTAGCACTCCGTAAGTGAGAGTTCCGCCTTCCACCAAAGATTTTATCTGCTTGTTAATAAACTCACCAAGTGTAGGGCCTAAGTCTGGTAACTTTTCTCCATCTGATTTTTACAAGAACATCTCCAGGTCTGAAGCCAAGCATTTTTCCTTGTTTGTTGAGTGTTGCAGTGTCTTTAATTGCGAGCATAGGCTTACCATCTATTGGAGCAACAGTGATTGCTTTGTTGTCGAGGCCGATGCTTGGCTCAGAGATTTTCTCTTCACGCGTGTATTTCAAACCGACAATTCCAAACACTTCTTCGTAGGGAAGCTTTTCATTTCCACCAACATAGGTTGTCAAGAATTTCCCGATTTCCGGATAAGTGAGCTTGGTAATTTCATTGAATAAATCTTCGTCTTTGAAAGCTTGTGTCTTTCCATATTTTTTAGAAAGGTCAGCGATCAGGTTTTGCATTCCGTATTTACCACCAGACAGTTTCTTAGTTTGATATCAAGGCACATTCCGATCAAAGCTCCCTTTTGATACACATTGCCATATTGATCTGGATATTTGTCGAGCGTGAATTTGCTGATGTCTGTGAATGCAACATCGTCTCGGAAGTTCGACCGCGCCAACATTTTTTGCTGAATCACTTTTACGTATTGCTGAGGAGTTATCAGTCCATATTTCACTTGACAGTTGCCAGCAAAATATTCAGTCACACCTTCGTACAACCACAAGTGCTTCGACATTTTTGGATCATTAAAATCGAAGAATTGAATTTCTTCTGAGTGGATGGTGAGCGGAGTAACGATGTGAAAAAATTCGTGTGCAGCAAAATCTCTCAATTGTTGTTTCGTCTGATCAATGGTTTGTTCAGGCATGTAATACACAGATGAATAGGAATGCTCCAACGCACCATAAGAAGTCACAGGCTGATCAGTCCAATAAAAAACGAAAGCATATTTGTCAACTGGAAGTTTCCCTCCTAAAAATTCTTTCTGTGCCATCAACACTTCCTTCACGTTGGCGGCAATTTCTTTAGCAGTGATTTTTTGATTTGGCGAATATGACCCAATCAAAACTTCGGCATTACCAACTTTGATTACAGCAGTGTCGGCTTTAGCGTACATCAGTGGTGAGTCAACTAGTCTGTCGTAGTTTTCAACTTCATAAACATCCTGAAGTTTGTTGGCGTCTTCGGGTTTTTCAACGCTAACTTTCGGAAGAGGAGCACCCAATTGTTTAGCAATCAAACCTGTTGATCCGTAAAAATCTTTTTGACGTGTAATCTTGAATTGAAATGATAAGTCTTTCATTCCTTCAAAATAACCGAAGAGACCTGCGTTATTAAGGATGAAATTTTTCTTGTCTTCAAAGTTGGTACCTGCTGGCTGAAAAACATTTTCACCTTTGATTTCGGTATCGAAAGTGTCTTCAATCCAATAAGAAATTTTTTGAAGGCTTTCTCGCTCCTTTTATTTTCCAACCGTTGTCTCCCATTTTTTCTACTGAAAGCTCTTTTCCTTTTTTATCCAAAAGCTTTGAATTCAGACACAAATCGACCGTAATCTTTCGAACTCGGAGTAAGTGCCAGGAATAATCTTGGGTAAGTAAAAAGTGATTTCCATCTTTTGAGATGGATGGAGCCTTCATTCTTATAAGTAGGCGGTCGTCTTTCAACTGGGTTAAGTCAACCGAATATTGGTATTGACCTTTTTTAGATTGTGCTACAGACAAAGAGAGCGCAAAAGCGCTGAGGATAAGTGTAAAAATTAATCGCATAGGGTATAATTATTTTGCAAAACTCTGGTTTTCAACGGTGAAATGGAAATGGGGTTACACTCTCTGAAGTCTTGGGATTATTTCCCATGAAGCGAACATTAATTTGAAGTGTATTTAATATCCAGATTGATTAATTTTCAGATTTTCGGGCTGCACAAATGATCGCATATTTGAAAGGAAAACTGCGTTCACAAAGAACCGACCCATGTGGTGGTAGAAGTGAACGGTGTCGGCTACCAAGTCGGGATATCGCTTCATACTTTTTCAGAAATCAAGGATCGTGAGGATATTAAGTTGGCGACTTACCTCCACGTGCGTGAAGATGCTCATATTTTGTACGGTTTTGCCACGGAATCAGAGAAACAGATGTTTCAGTCGCTCATTTCCGTCAATGGGGTTGGGCCAAGTACTGCCCTGGTAGTTTTAAGCTATTTGGCACCGGAAGAGTTGAAGTCGGCAATCCTGAATGAGGATGCTGCCGCTCTGCAATCTGTGAAAGGAATTGGAGGGAAAACAGCTCAAAGGCTCATTTTGGAATTGAAAGATAAAATGAAGCGCGAATCGGTTGAGGAAAACGCGGTAATTCCAGGAATTGGGCGCGAATACTATGCGATCCGAGGCTGAGTTACAGCACTAGTTACGCTTGGCATCAGCAAAGTAGCAGTCGAAAAGAGCATCGATACGATTCTGAAGAGAACAGGTGGCTCGGTGAGCTTAGAAGAGTTGGTGAAACAAGCATTAAAAACTGCCTAATACGTTTGAGAGAATTACAGCGGAAGGTGAGGGTCATCATCGGACTTTGCATTTGCTTTGCAACATGCTGGCCCGCCTCTCATGCTTTTGCCCAAGATTCGACTAAAACAAAAAAAGCAGATTCAGCCAAGTACAAGATTGTCAATCCTTATCTAGGTGCTGTTCGGATTCTATCGTGTTTCCCTATTAACCTT
>JASGIR010000003.1:0-37743 GCA_049840975.1 Cyclobacteriaceae bacterium
GTGTTATGTGGTCTACTGACTCGTGGTCTTGCTAGGCCATGGGAAACACAATAATCCGAACAGCACCTATCAGCATACGAATACGATGCATACACTAAGGTGAAATCGATGCTGATAACATTTCTGAAAAAATCAGGAAAAGGAAAATCATAAAAAATCGTCGTCTTAGATAGCATTGACCGAATTGCAGGTGAAGACGGAAAGCCAGTTTTACCATTACTTATTTCGGAAAGCATTTCAAAAATTTACCACCGAAATAATCCTTCGCTGAAAACTGAGGTAATGCAGAAAACAAAAGTAAATGGACTTGGTGTCGAAGATGATCGCTCGCTTCACAAATACTTGGCTCCACTTTTCAGGAATATAATTTTTATCAAAACTCGCTAATATTGTAAGTAAGGATTTTTGTCTCTCCGCTCGCAGACGGCTGGAGAGCATCTATATGAATATTATATTATCGATAGCATTGATGTTGGCAGTGATTATTGTTATCAAATTGACTCTGCGAAAAACTGACAAAGATTCGCTGCACGGGTACAATGTGATTACAAAAAATGAATATGCCCTTCAACGAAATCAATGCTATCTGAACAAGAAAGCCAACGTCAATTTTTTAGAGCATAAGATTCAACAAGAGCTCCAAAAGAATCGGATTTAACGTGCCATGGATGCCATAAACAGAGTGTTGGTGACTCAGTGAAGTCACTGAAAATTTCCTTGGGGATGCTAGCCAAGTTTTATATTAGCAATAAAAACATCATCAACCAACCCAAAGACCCATGATTTTATAAATAGCCAATCCAGTCCACGGAAGTTCAAAATATTAGGACGAAAAAGTTTGGGACTGATTGCGCTAAAAAAGTTGACAACAAGCATAATGTGGTGAAGATGATTGACGCTTTAAAAAATATTCCTGTCGTAAAAACATATACTGACATAATGAAAATTTTACTAATGGCTATTACGATTAGGAAAAGTGGAAGTTGGTCCCTGTACAAGCTGCTGTCAACAATGTCAAAGGTTAGGATTAGGATTAGAAACAAATTACAACTTCACAAATGGATTTATAGTGCATGGGGAGCTTACGGTTTCCATGACCAAAAGTGTAATACAAAATTGAAGCTAACCATATCTTCAACCAATCATGGACTGAGTTAAGTGTCAGAATGAAACATGACATCACTGGTCTTCATGTGTGATGGAACAATCAAAGAAATCCTTATTATAGCTGCCATGACTGGGACACATTAAGAAAGCTATCTTTTGATGAAGCCAAGGTTTCGCTCAGAGGGAAATATCCAAAGGCTTCACACAAAAATATGATTCAGGCACATAACGTTGAACATCTTTGCAAATTTGAACGATCGGACAACCGAACGTCATCAAAGATTATTTCAGGACAACTGAGGTAACTATAGAATCAAGATATGCACGCGATGAGATTTTTATCCAAAATAAAAATGAGAGGACGAGTTTAGGTGTGCAAAAATCTCCCGTGATCACATTGCGATACACGAAGGGGATACAAGGTATCGCTAACAGTGATTTCAATTATGACAAAGTGAAGCTCAGTGTCACCAAGCGAATCAAGTCTGGACCGTTGGGTTATGGTTATGCAAATATTTCAGGCGAATATATTTTCAGCAAAACTACCTTATCCATTGTTGGCTGTCATCTTGGCAATCAAACTTCAGTGTACTCTGATGCAGCAAATAACTTAAATGATTTTCGGAGAATTCATCAGCGACCATTATGTTTCATTCCGCTACAGGCAATACCTTGAAAGTTTTCTCACAACAGAATTCCATAATAGAGAAAATTAAACGGGAGGATAGTGACTCATACCAATGTTCTTTATGGCGGTATGCGGCAAGACAATCAAAATTGTATTTCAAAAGTCACGAAAGAAGGATTTCCCACATTGCCTGCAGGTAATTTAAATGAGGGTACTCCTTATATGGAAGCGGGCTACGGTGTGGAAAATATTTTGAAATTTCTCCGTGTTGATTTTATTCATCGACTTACCTATCTAGATCAACCCAACGCGCGAAAATTCGGTGTGTTCTTCAGCGCTCAGTTTAAATTGTAGAATTAAATTGTTTGCGATAAGCTTCGTAAAATTTCTTGAAAGAATCTGTAGGGAGAATTGCTCGCAGTCGATCAATTGAATCCTGAGCAGTATCATAGTAGCCCAAAGATGTCGCCATGACGGCATGGAGTTTCAAGATTTTCACCGAGTTCGGTTTTGCTAAAAGCCCATCAACTAAGCGAGAAAAAACGTCAATCTTTCGAGTCGTGTCTGAGGCGAAGAATCGAACTGAAGCGAGAACGCCTTCTTCAAACTGACTATTGGCTTTGGATAAATAATCAAACTTCTGTGCAACACTTTTGTCTCCTGCTTGTGCTGACAATAATGCTTCGAAATATTTTTTTTGAATGGGAGAAATTTCTGTTTCGTAAACATTTTGTTGAACAAACTGCCAATCACTTTTCTCAGCTGCAAGCATCAATCTCAAAGTAGCTGCTTGTTGATTGATTTTTTTTGATGATCCTGATTTGAGTTGATCAAGCACTCGTTCAGATTCTGTTGGTTCATCCATTGCAAGCCATTTTTTGCTTCTATCAATAATCGCCAGAGCTTCGAGTTGATTGTCTGAAATAGAATTTATGGTTTTCGTAAAAAGGGCCTGATTTGTCAAAGGAATTCTATAACGACAGAAATAATATTTTTCATCATTACTGAGTGCTGACACTTGATCAACTTTTGCACGAAGAACCTTGTTCATTTTTTCTGCAAATGTTGCCACACTTTTATCGCTCGACTTTCTCAAACTGTCCCAACTTACTAATGCCTGATTAATGCTATCCGCTTCTGTTTGCGCAATTGCTAAGTAATACAAAGCTTGTTGCGATTTTTCGGCAGCAGCCTTAAAATAATTAACAGCAACAAGAGGATTCTCTTGCTCAAGTAGCCAAAGTCCAATTAATGACAACTGATTTGTATTGCCCGTTCTAAAAACTAACTCACGGATTGTTTTGAGTGCGTCATTTACTAGTCCATGTTGGTAAAGGCCATGAGCTGAAGCTACGAGTAGCATCTCTTCAAATTCAGAGTTAATCGGTCTCTTAGCTAACTTCATCACCGATCTAATCAAAGATGTATCTGATTTATCTTTTTGATTAATCAAATAATTGCTAAGCCAAACTGCTTCGTAAACATTTAAGGTTGTGTCACTCGAAAATTTTCCTTCAGAGATCAATTGTTTCTGCTGAAGATTTGCTAACGCGATCTTATTAGCATCGATTCCATTTTTCTTCTCATTTAGCAAAACAGTCGAGTCAATGTTATGACTGATATTGAACAAAGCACAAGTTCCAAGTAAGTTGGCTTCACCAATTTCCTTGGTAGCATTCAAATTTTTTGTTCGTTCAAAATAATAAACAGCTGAATCAGATCTTCTTAATTCAAGAAAAGAGAGACCTGTGGCATTTTGTAAAAGACCATTATTAGGAAATCTTTTATTCGCATCATCAAGTGTAAGTGCCGTTTCCAGAAAATCGTTGTGTGCTGTATATGCACTACTAAGATTGAGATATGCAGGAATACTTGGAGTCCACTCAACTGCTTTTTCATATTCTTTTCTTTCTTTGGCAGGCTCATTCATCATCGCGTGGATATTGGCAAGCGCGTAGTGTGCATGAAGATTTTGGTTTCGGAATTGAATTGAACGGTTATAATAAGTCTCTGCCGACTTCAAATCATTATTTACAACATACAAATCTCCATAGGCATGATAATAAGTTGCCATCATTTGATTGAGATACGTTTTCCATGATACAGCCCAAGACAAAACAGCAAACGTTGCAATCACTGACATCAATCGGAAAGTAAAATGAGGCATTGTATCTGGCTTGTATAGAATTTTATAAACCGGGAGATTCTTCGCGAGCATTGGGCCAAAATTGGCAATCACATAAAGGACAAAAATTAAACCGCAACCGATATGAGCGGCTAGAATCAAATCTTCAAATGCATCGATCATCATATCACTAGCTGAAGACATGAAATAACCTAATGTTCCAAAAGCAACAAGGGCCAAAGACAAATAGAAATAAATGCGAAGCGGTTCTTCATTAAGAATATCTTCTTGCTGTGGGCCTCGAGAACGAAAACCCCAAACTCCTAATAGAGCTGAGACGCCAAGAAGCACAAAAGGACTGATCGAAAAAAAACTCCACTCTATCAGTTTCATTTTTGAGCAATACATCAGAAAAACATTGATCAAATAAACTGATGTCAGAATTAGAAAGTGACGAAGGCTTTTTCCAGATTTTGAACTACGGGTAATCAATTCGACAAAAACAGCAACGAACTCATGCGCCACCATTACAATTAATACCAAAGAAATGATTAAGCCAGCAAGCAACCCAGTTACCGACAACTGAAGGAATGGTGTTTGCACTTTGGCGAAAAAAGAAAATAATCAAACTTAGAAACGCTGTAAGGAATGCAAATGCAAAAAACCGATAAGTAAAAGTAGCCTCGATACGAAAGGAATGAAAGTAGAACGCGAGAGCTGCAGTCAAAAGAATCAAAACGATTGTGATAATTCTTCCGGTTAAACCGAAGATCTGCAATAAGTCTACTTGCAAGCTTGCAATAAACAAAGCAGCGATACCCACGCCCATCAAAAAACGATAACGGCTTAGAGCAGGAAGTACGCTCATGAAAATGATAAACAAAATCACAAGTGTTGATAGAAAGAAATAAGAACCAAAAACGCTTGGGTGCAGAGCACTTCCAAAAATATTTTCGAAAATCAAATTATTTTCAGCGGTGACTGTAAGCTTAATCAATCCAAGGTTAAAAGAGTGTACTTGCACTTCTAATGACTGCAACTGTTGATAATGATCGTATGTAATTGCTGGCGCAGGCCACTGGTTGCAGCCATACCAAAAGAGCGCCAATGAAATCAGAAAGAGTCCTGAGAAAATCCAGAATAAAATTTGATAAGGTCTAGGCCATTCTTTCCAAAACTGAAGTGAATACATTGAATGATTTTTAATCGGGCGAAGATGAGAAAATTAACCGTGAGAAGAAACGGCCAGTTAGGCGTTTTGTTGTTTGAGCTCTGTATCGATAATTTTAAAAACTTGTTTTTTTAACTCTGGGAGATCGGTCAATTCCATTCCTTCGGTCGGGATAGGTTCGTGAAAAATAACTTTCACTTTTCCAGACCGAAGTCGCAATTGGTTTTCATCTGGCAAAACAATCCAATTAAAAGGAATAGTGACAGGGACAATCGGAATTTGTTTTTCTATCGCAGTGCGAAACGCCCCATCTTTGAATATCGACATTGTTGGGGGGTGTTGGGTGACTATTCCACCCTCCGGATAAATCACTAAACTTTTTCCTTCATCAATGGCTTTCATTGAGGCAAGCATTGTATTTCCACGACTGCGCAAACTTGATCTATCAACAGTAATGTGAAGTTTACGATACATAAATCCAAAAAGCGGAATTCTTTCCATAGCATTCTTTCCAACAAAAATGGCATTGATTGGGTTAAGTCCCATCGTGGGGATGTCGAGATAAGAAAAATGATTAGGACAAAAAATATATTTCTTCTCTGGACTAAGCGGAGTTCGCTCTTCCACTTGAAATGGAACGAAAATTAATATGAACAAAAGTTTAGCCCACCACCGGTTAATAACGCCAGTCAATTTGAATTGCGAGGGAAAAATAATTGGGATTAGCAAAATTGGAAAGAGAATAGCGAAGAGAATGGCGAACACCAACATGGCATAATAGGTGTGCAGTTTCCGAAAGAAAATCATCAGCCAACAAATTATTTAAGCCGAGGAATTGACATCAATTCAGTTTGCCTGCCGTCAATATATCGGAAACCAGTCTCATCAAAATAACCATCTTCTTCAAGCATGATTTTGATTTCCTTTTTCCATTCGATTGAATACACCGTTGCATTGAGTTCAATAGAATAAGCGGTTTTAAGATGCATCGGATAATCTCCTGTGTGCGGCACACCACTTTGCATGTCCCACATACCAATCGTTGTGCCGCTACCATGACCATAAAAACCAATCGGATGTGTGTAAATAGAAGGTGTGATTCCTTGGTCGGTCGCTTGCTTGCGAGAATCTGCTAAAATCTGATTTCCGGTTTTCCCCTCTTTAAAATTGCTGGTCAGAATATCTTGAAGTTTATTTCCACGTTTAAAAGCATTGATCAAAAATTCTGGAATCGAATTCTCTCCAGGTTTCAAAACATAGGCATGTTGCTGTGTGTCGGTGTTTAATCTTAAATAAGAAATCCCAAAATCAACATGAAGCAGATCACCTGGAAGTATCACCAAAGGTTTTTGCAATTTTTCAATTTGATCATCAGCATCACTACGTTGGATATCAACGGATGGATGAAACCAAGTGTCCAGTTTAAGCTCTTTGATTTTTTCACGATACCACCACTCTACATCTTCTGTGGTGGTTACACCAGGCAAAATTATTTTTTCCGAAAAACCTTCTTCGATAATCTGATGAGCAATTTTGCAAAGCTGTGGATAGATTGCCATCTCACGTTCTGAGCGAGTCTCCAACCAAGCCACACTTAAATTCTGAGCACTTGTCACGTGTGTGTGCATTCGCTTGGAGAGCTTATCCATGAAACGCTCATAGTTGTTTACCGAAAGTCCGTCCGCATGACCAAAATATTCAGCCTTATTTATTCCTATTTTTTTCGGATTTCCGCTCTTCAATGATTTTGGCGAGTTGAATCCATTGGTCAATATTCGTGGATGGATCCCAAGCCTTCTTGAAAATTTTGCCAACATCATAGCGTGCAACCGCGAGAAATTCCAGCTCATGATCTGCACCACGATCAAAAATTACAAGCATTGTAGTTCTTCTTGCGGCAAGCCAAGTTGCTGGTAGCATTGTCCTCATCACCGGGTCTTCATTGTTCTCACGAGAAATCAAGATCCACATATCAATCCCTTCTCTACGCATCAATGCCGGAAGAATATTGCGAAGCCTGTCTTCGGTGATTTCATCTATGACACGAGCTTGCTGTCGTTGTGAAAGTATAAATGGATATTGTGCATTTGAGATTTCAATTGTTATAGTGAACAGCAACAGAAAAAAATATTTCATTCTAGCTTAAGTTATTATCTATTTCAAAGAGATTAAGAAAGTTTTATAATACATCTCTCATTTTTTAAAATCTCCTTTGCATTTCCTACTTCTATTGTGGACTTAGCGTCATCCATTTCTTCTTTAATTTTTTCCTTAATCTCGCGAACTCGCATAGCTTCAATAAAACGTTTCACATCTTCTTCGTTTTCTAAAATCAATGAAGGTACTTGCATCGGCTTATTGTCATCGCCCTTGGCCACCATGGTGAAAAAACAAGAGTTAGTATGTTTGATAATCCCGGTCTTCACATTTTGTGCCTCAACCCGAATACCAACGATGAGAGAAGTTCTGCCAACATAATTCACAGATGCTTTTAGAGAGACCAATTCACCGACCTCTACAGGCTGTAGAAATTCAACTTTATCGACTGATACCGTCACGCAGTAAGTCCCGGCATGTTTACTAGCTGTAGCATAGGCTACTTTATCCATCAATGAAAGCAAAATACCGCCATGAATTTTTCCTCCAAAATTGGCATAAGATGGGATCATCAATTCCGTGATGGTCGTCTGGGAGTCTTTAACTGGGCGAGGTTCCATAAAAACTTTTTCTTAAGATAAGAAAAAGTTAATTCTGAGTCACGGCAAATTGAAATGCCTGTTGCTTGTAATTAAACGTTTTCAAATCATAAACACGTTCGACAAACTCAACTTGGTTATCATAAGTTATCGTTACAAATGTTGAACAGCGTGAGCCATAGTTTGGCGATTTGATAAACATGGATGAAAGCATCCGCTCGCGTTCAAGGCCAACACCTGTGTCAGGCAATAGATTATCTGCTGCTTGATGCTCATCGTAAAGGGAATCCAAAATAATTTGAGGATCAATCTTATTTTCACTGAATAGTTGTTTCATCCTCTCTTTTCCATTCTTCACTTTCGGCCAAGGCGTATCCAGCAATGCGTTGCTAAGTCCGTGAAGTCCTTTTTCAATTTTTGAAACACCATCTCTGTAGTTCGACAAATAATACAATTCTTCTGCAGTTCCAACAATCAAATTGAAACCATTGTATTCTTTTGCTCTTGGCTCAATCGACTTTAAATATTTTTCTGGAGGAACATCTGTAATTAAAAAATCTGTGACTAGGTGGCCGCGTGATGGCGCTTGTTGTTTCAAATTTTTTAAATCCCGATAATTTGTGACCATCGCAATCCTTCCATTTTTATTGACGCCCATCCACGTGCCACAAGTACCATCGGGCTTACGAGCTTCTAAATCTCTTCCGCCCAAAATTTGCGGATGATCTTCCCAGAAAGTTGCTGCTTCTGTTTTACGTCCGTAAAATTCATCACGGTTGGCCGCAACTATCAGTTTATATTTTGGATGTTGATCTACTAAGAGAAATATCAGGCACATTATTTTTAATTTGAAAATTCGACTAGCTTCAAATTCGTTCTACTCCGAGTCCAGGTTTGTCGGAACAATACATAATTCCATCTTTCAGGATGAAGCCGCCCTTTACGACATCACGGGCCAAATCGAGGCTTCCGTCTAGATCAATGTATTTTGTGTTCGCACAGGAAAAAGCGGTATGAAGAGCCGCGGTTATACTTACAATGCTTTCGTCATTGCATCCCCAAAAAAGTTCTACACTCTCAACTGCTGCGATGTCCGCTATTCGTAAAGCCTGACTCACTCCTCCGCATTTCATCAATTTGATATTAAATATTCCTGACGCACTCGGTGGCTTTATTAGTTCAAGCGCATTAGTTGGAGAAAGCAGGGATTCATCAGCAGCAACTATTCTTTTTATCTCGTCTGGAAGTTTTTTCATTTCTTCAACTGCTTTTGCAGAAAGCGGTTGCTCAATCAACTCCACATCAAGGTGTTTTGTTTTTTTATAAAACTCGATCGTTTGATCAAATGTATAACCCTGATTGGCATCAATTCGAATGACAAATTTTTTACCAAACTTCTCGCGAAGCTTGACCAAGCGCTCAATGTCTTCTTGCAAGTCTTTGCCAAGTTTTACTTTCAACACTTTGAATCCACGCTCGCCATATTCTTGTGCTTCTTTTAAAGTTTCTTCAACATTTTTTATTCCAATTGTATTTGATGTAGGGAGCGAATGGATTTTCTGGCCGAGATATTTTACGAGGGGAATGTTCAAAAATTTTGTGAATGCATCATATAATGCAATATCAAGAGCGGCACGAGCTGCTGGATTTTTTGGAAATTTTTGTAAAACCTCAAATGTGAGTTGATTCAATTCCCGAATATCTCTTCCAACCAGGAATGAAATATTCTTTTCCTGAAGTGCTTCTTTGCATTGAGTGAAATTTTCTCCAGTCACATACTCACTGGGGTTTCCCGATCCAATTCCTGTAACGCCATTGTCTAAGACAATTTCAACGAAAGCGTTATTCACTTCATCGACAGTCTTGAAGGCGATGGTATAAGGCTTGGTATTTCCAAGATCCGCAGACCAAGATTTTATAGATTTAATTTTCATAAAGTCATTCGTAAACCAATTTTATTTCTTGATCATTCCTTTAAAAATGGAAATCAATTTTTGTACTCCGTCCTCTAGCGGAAGAATCACTGGAATCCCTAGTTCACTCTCTTTTCCTTTTGCCCAGGACCGTGCATCATTTTCGCTCATCTTGGTTGTATTTACCGTAAGCGCCACTGTCTTCGCTCCGTATGCTTTTATCAATTCAATCTCATCTTTCACTTCAGGAATGTTCACAGGATAATCTTCAAGTCCTTTGAATTTTTTTCGAGCCGGATTATGTTGAAGAACGACAGAGTCAGCACGAGCACTTACAATCCACTCGGCTCCAGCTGGTCCACTCGGGTTTCGTAAACTCGATTGTCCTTCGATGAAAATAATATCTGGTTTTTCCTTTTCCCAACATTGAACAATCGCGTGTTCCATCTCTCCAGAAATAAAATCATTGAGTGTACTGTCAAAAATAAATCCATACTTCGCTCCTTGCATCCAACCTGTTTGACCCGTATAAATCATTTCAGCTTTGTACCCAGTCTCGTTCATTGCTTGAACCAAGAATCTTGTCGTAGTGCGTTTGCCCATCGCACAATCTGTTCCCAGTACAGCAACTATTGGACAACTCACCTTTTGAATTTCTCCAGACCAAAAATGTAAGTCTTTGAATTTTTTAGGTTTCCGCACATCAATAATCTTCACGCGTTTCTTTTTTGCGAGAGCCATTAAATCAGGATGATCTGAAACATAGTCGTGAAGCCCGTTGACAATGCTATAACCCATTGATATCGCTTCGCGCAACATCGATCGCAGCTCTTTTGGCAACACCCCTCCTTTTGTCGCTACTCCGATGATGCAGAACTTCGCTTTCTTCTTTGATTGCTTTTGGAAATCTTTCAGTGAAGCATAAATTGGAATGTTCCGTTTCTTTCCGTCCAGCGCTTCACCAGCATCTTTTCCAGGGTATTTTTTATCGATGATCGCTAAGATGTTAAATCGTTCCGTTCCACGAATCAATCCGTGTGCTGTTTTTGCATTATCTGTGTCGAGGAAACTCGAGGTGATGACGATTGCATTGCCTTTAGCCATAAATAAATTTATCGATTAGAAAATTCGCTGAAACTTTTGTGTCTCGCAAGGTTAATCGTATTTGATTTTAAAATGAGATAAGTCCGGTTGATATTTTTTCTTTCTCTTCAACTCGTATTTATAAAAAGCATTTCCAAGGTTCCGCAAAAAGGGGAAGCCTAATTTGTGTTCTTCGTATTTGCTATCGTTATAAACACCATCAGTGTTGGTGCTAATCACAGCAGATAACATGAATTCAACATTGTTTTTGAAATCAACGATGTACGCGTTGTCTATCAGGAATCCGTAGGCCTGACCAACTTTATTGAAAATTCGGATATTATCGGGAATCTGTTTTTTACTTTCAGCAAACATGAAATACTTACAATACGAATCGAAATAATTCCTGTCTTTATTATAGGCCGGGAATTTTGTCTCTCGCGGCAGTTGTGACATATACTTCATCACCAATTTTCGATCTTCTTCTGTGATGTCAAATCGCTTTCTTAAATTAATAGACTCAGGAAACAAAACTGACTTCAAAATCTCTTGTTGGTCTTGAAGTGGATTTGAATTTCTATAAGTGAAGTCAAAAGGCTTTTTTATCAACTGATTTCCATTGGCCATATAAGCGTATCCTTTGAAAACTCTTCGCGGTGGCTTAATCGAGTCTTCATTGACCAGCATCGGCTGATTATATATTAAAGAGTCATGCGAAACGAAGCGCACAGCTTCCGTATGTCTATTTTGATCAGGTTTTAGCGGGCGCTCTAAACGGTGAAGAATACGAATGTTATACCCCTTGTTTTTCAGTATGGAGTTAACATCCTTTTGACCGACAAACTCATAGAGTCTATTCGATGCATCGTTGTCGCTCGTAATCAAAATTTTTTTTTGCGTAATGAGCAACTGACGGCAACCCATTCTCAGATGTAGAATCTTTTCTAGCGAACATCTGTCCGGAATATACACTGTCGTGAAACATGGGTGTAAACTTGTCGAGCCCATGAATATTGAGTCGATTAATTTTTTCCAAGGCTAATAAGACCAATGGAAGCTTGATCGTGCTCGCTGGATAGAAATAATGCGTTGAGTCAACGTTAAAATAAAATGATTTGAAATGCGGTCGATTAAATGAATCACGATTGATCTGCGTGTAAATAATTTGGACTCCCAACGTATCCTTTTCCCGTAACGATTTTCTTGAATTTATGCGGACTTCTTTTCATCAGATTTTCCACGAGCGACCGATCTTCGATTAGTTTGTGATAGTAGGAAGTCGCCACACATCCAAAGAATAAAATCATTAAAAAATTTTTCATCTGTCTACGGTCAACTTACTTTACCTTTGGTAAATGAAAATAACCCTGAAAGTTAATTTTATTTTCACTTCTCTATGCTAAGATTTTTTTGTGTTGGCTTTCTTTCGCTTACCTCATTTTTTTTGTTTGCGCAAGACATTCAAAAACAACGCTGGGTCGACAGTGTGTTTTCTGAAATTGAAAAGGGACGAAAAGATTGGGCAATTATTTTTCACTCGGTTTTCATCCAATGAAGAACTCAATGATTTTGATTTTAAAACTCTATTAAATCAAATTAAAGCAAACAAGCTAGGTGGGCTTTTTTGTCCAATTCTCTTCTCCTGTTAAATATGCGCAAACGATAAATCAATTTCAGGCGCATACGAAAGTTCCATTATATGTCGGGTGTAATTATAACCATAACATCAATGAAGTCTTTGATAGTGTACCTAATTTTTATGGATATCGCGAAAATGCGTTTGTCTACGATAAAAGAATTGAAAACGAAATCAATCTTGAAAGAAAGATTTTAGGAATTACTCTCAATTACAATTACAATATCCTTCGAATGATCGGAACAGCTTCGACACATGGTGAGTATGCTTTGAATGCGTTTCTTTCTAACTCAAAATTTATCGAAGTATTTCCAGAAGAAGTTGATCAATCAATCAAAAGGATCTCCAAAGCAATTAAAAAAAATAAAACGTTAATTACTCAACTTGATCAATCAGTAAGAGATATTTTAAGTGAGAAATACGATGCTGGCCTTACGCACAATAGATTCATCAATACTGATAATCTAATTAGCAAGCTTAACTCACCCCATGCAAAATTGCTTCAGCAACAATTGGCGCATTCCTTGGTTGCAATAGCAAAGAATGATTCCAATGTTTTGCCAATTAAAAATTTATCAGCTAAGACTTTCGTATCCATTAGCATTGGTGATTCAAGCGAGAATGAATTCACACATTATTTGTCGAAGTATGCTTTTTTTAAACATTATTCTATTAACACACTAAAAGACACCGTTGTTTTCTCAGAAGTAAAAAAAGCTGATGTAATTATAGTTGGGTTCTTTAATCTGGTTATGGAAGACCTGCTCAAAAAATTCCCCACACACCCTCAGATAGTAATTTGTGATTTCTCAAATGCTGAATTTAATCGATATAATCGTAGTCATGAATTCACTTTATTCAGTCGTTTTTCCACAGTATTGATTGCTCATTCTTCCGAAGAAGGGATTCCGCAAGTAGCAGCTCAAATTATTTTCGGTGGACTTTCTTCGAAAGGCAAACTACCAATCACAGATTCGTTTCAAAATAAAATCAGTATAAAAACAGATTCGCTCGGAAGGCTCTCCTACCAGCTTCCTGAATCTGCTGGAATGGATAGTCGCGTACTCGAGCAAATAGAACCTATCGCTAAAGAAGCAATTCGAATTGGTGCAACGCCTGGGCTACATGTTTTCGTTGCAAAAGATGGCAAAGTAGTTTATGAAAAATCTTTTGGCTCTTTCACCTACGAAAACAAAATCGCTGTTACCGATGAAACAATTTTCGATCTCGCTTCACTCACCAAAGTTTCGGCAACACTACAGGCAGTAATGTACATGATTGAAAAAGGATTGGTTGATGTAAACAAAAAAGCTTCTTTTTATTTGCCTGAACTTAAAGGAACAAATAAAGAAGATTTAACCGTCAAAGATATTCTCACACATCAAGCTGGTCTTTGGCCGTTCCTTCCATTTTGGGCCGAGACAGTAAAAGACACATCCATTTGGAAAAAATATTATAGCAAAACTGAATCTGAAGATTATCCTTTTTCTGTTTCAGAAAACATGTTTGCATCAAAATCGATGAAGGATTCGCTTTGGCATTGGATTATCAAAGCGAAAGTTCGCGACAAAACGGTACGAACCATTTATGACTTTCGGTACAGCGACATGGGATTTTATATCATGCAGCACTTAGCAGAAAAAATCTTGGATGTTCCACTGGAAGATTTTTTGCAGAAGAATTTTTATAGACCACTTGGCGCTTATACAACTGGTTATTTACCTCTGCGGAAATTTCCAGCAAACCAAATTGCACCCACTGAAAAAGATACATTGTTCAGAAAAAGTTTACTCGTTGGCTATGTACACGATCAAGGTGCCGCGATGCACGGAGGAATAGCTGGTCACGCAGGACTTTTCAGCACTGCCAATGATCTTGCCAAAATCGGGCAGATGTGGCTCAATAAAGGAAGCTACGGTGGTATTCAATTTTTCAAACCTGAAACAGTTGAATTGTCAACTTCAAAGCAATACGAAAACAGCAGTCGAGGACTTGGTTGGGACAAATCTCTTTTTAATAACCCAAGCACATCTATCTATGCTTCACCAAAAACTTTTGGTCACACGGGCTTTACTGGCACAAGTATGTGGATAGACCCTGAGTTCAATTTGGTTTTTGTATTTCTGTCGAATCGAGTATATCCTGACATGAACAATCGCAAAATATTAAATGCGAATACCCGAACACGAATTCAGGACGTGGTCTATCAGTCTATTTTTGAGTTCTGCAAAAAATAAAACTCAGTCTTCGAAAGCCATTCTAAGAAATTGACTTCAATTACACTAAGTCACCATAATTTTTTTGCAGCAAAGATTTGTCTACCGGTTTATGCTGTAAATAAATCAGGTATGTGTTGAGATTTTTGTTGTAACGTTCATCCGAACGGATAAAGATCATTTCACCTTTAGTACCGTGATTTATTCCAGTCATTCCCCTTTGGTCAAGCGTTTGCATAAAACCGTTGATCTTGTCACCAAAGATTTTTTTCACTTCTCTTTCACTCAATTCTTGTCGCTGTCCATAGGAGTCGAAAATTGCTATATGCTTTATCTTCCTTTTTTTCTCTCGGTGCATTACCAACGAGCAAAAAATAAAGGTTGCAAACAGAAAAACGGGAGCTAGCTCCCAAGTAAATTTTATAATTGTTGTCATTTTTAAGCCAAAAAATTTTTCATCACATCACCAGCCCCCTATAGATGAAATGGCTTAAGAAAGATTACTCTCGCCTGCGCCTGGCGCGCATATCTTCGACTCTTTGTTTTTTAGCTGCCGTGTAAGCCACGTATTGATCAGAGGTCAAAATCGCTTTGAGTTCAGCATCTTGTTCTTTATTATCAGTCATCAACTCTTGACGAGTTGTCTGTTGATTGTTTTGCGTTGAATCTTTTAAGCCCTGTCTCATTTGGGCATATTTCAAATTCACTGCTTGTACTTTGGTTTTCTGATCAGGTGTGAGTGTCACCGTTTTGTCAATCCAATTGGTGAACATAGTTGCACGGTCCTCGGGAGACCTCATCATGCCTCGTCCTTGCCCTCTTTGAGCATACGTTGTAAAAGCCAAACTGAAAAAAACTGCCACTAAAATAATTTTCTGCATAAGGATTATTTCTTTTTGTTTAGTAGACATGGATTTTAACAAAAGGTTTAAAATCTCTATAGAATAAGAAAGACCTTTTCTACGTCAATCAATCTATATTTGGTTCGTTTTATTGAAACCAAATGGCTCAAAAATCGGTTAAAACGAAGAACCCGAAATCCCATCCTGTGGAAAAGATGAAAATTGGTATTGTATGCTATCCCACCTTCGGTGGAAGTGGTGTTGTGGCCACTGAATTGGGCAAGGCTTTGGCTAAAAAAGGGCACTTGGTTCACTTCATTACCTATAACCAGCCCAGCCGACTTGATTTTTTGAACGAGAATTTGTTCTATCATGAAGTTGAGTTCCGCTCATATCCGCTTTTTGAATATCCTCCTTATGAACTTGCTTTGGCCAGCAAAATGGTAAGTGTGGTGAAAAATGAAAAATTGGATTTACTCCATGTTCATTATGCCATTCCGCACGCATCGGCAGCGTATATGGCAAAGCAAATTTTAAAAAGCGAAGGCATTTACATTCCCGTGATTACAACTTTGCATGGTACCGATATCACGTTGGTAGGAAGAGATGCTTCATATGAACCAGTGGTGACTTTCAGCATAAATCAATCGGATGGCGTTACTTCGGTCTCACGCGATTTGAAAAAAGAAACCTATGAGTTTTTTGATATTCAAAATCACATTGAAGTGATTCCTAACTTCATCGACCTGGAAAAATTCAAAAAACAAAAGAAAGATCATTTCAAAAAAGCTATTTGCCCGAATGGCGAAGCTCTCATTGTTCACACTTCAAACTTCAGAAAGGTAAAACGCGTGAGCGATGTGGTTAAAGTATTTAACAATATTCATAAAGAAATACCTTCAAAGCTCTTAATGATAGGAGATGGCCCAGAAAGAAATGGAGCTGAGGATATGTGTCGTGACTTAGGAATTGCAGATGCTGTTCGTTTCCTCGGAAAGTTGGAAGCTGTGGAGGAAGTACTATCTGTAGCCGATTTATTTTTGATGCCTTCGGAAAAAGAGAGTTTTGGGTTGGCAGCATTGGAAGCAATGGCGTGTGAGGTGCCAGTGATCAGCACAAACTCCGGAGGTCTGCCTGAACTTCAGTTACAGGGTATAACAGGTTTCATGAGCGATATTGGTGACGTTGAAGACATGACGCGCAAGTCGTTGTTTATCCTCGACAAGAAGAATCTTCCTCAGTTCAAAGCAAACGCTTTAAAGCGAGCTAAGGAATTTGATATCACCAACATTTTACCCTTGTATGAAAATTATTATAGGCAGATTTTAGAGAAATCAACTGTAAAAGAGTCGATTTAATCTTTTTTTAATTGTGCCAATATTTGATTCAAATTAATTTTGTTAAGTTTTTTATTGATATGCCCGAACAGATCTTACCTCAGTCTAAAGGAACCAAACAGCTTTTCAAGAATCCAATTCTCGAAAAGTTAAGTCGCACTCACATTTCAGTTCCACTCATCATCTTTTTCATTTACTCTACAGGTCTTTTGTATTGGAGCGTAACCCATACTTCCCTATCTGCTTTCACAACAGTGGGGATGTTTTTTGTTGGTGTGATCTCTTTCACGTGGGTAGAATATATAGTGCATCGCTATATTTTTCACATGTCTGCAGAAACGGAACGTAAAGCTAAAATGCAATACACCATGCATGGAGTTCATCATGAATTTCCAAAAGACAAAGACCGCTTGGCGATGCCTCCGGTTCTTAGCATCACAATCGCCACTGCCTTGTTATTTCTGTTTCGTTTGATTTTAGGTGATTTAGTTTTCTCTTTTCTCCCAGGTTTCTTGGTGGGATATGCATTATACCTTTCTGTTCATTACATGGTCCATGCATTTCAGCCTCCAAAAAATTTCTTCAAAATCCTGTGGATAAATCACAGTATTCATCATTATAAAAATGGAGAAGAGGTATTTGGTGTATCCTCGCCATTGTGGGATTACATCTATGGAACGATGAACAAGAAATAACTCTCGTTTTAAAGCATAAATAAAAAAGCCACTTGATAAATCAGGTGGCTTTTTTACGAAGCTATTAGATGACTAAATTCTATTTTCTTTCATCGGCTTGTTTGGAGCCTTTGAATACGTAGGGCAAGTATTTACTGTACACGCAGAAGCAAAAGCCGCAATTGCTAAAACCAAAAGAACTGTAGATTTTTTCATAGACATTAAAAAATTTGTTTTTAGTACAGTGCAAAAATAATTTCGACTTGAACCAATATTTTGAATTTTCGAGCCAGACTCTTGCATGTGTTTACTTTTCATCGAAAACTTCAAAAGATCATTTTCGACATCACCAGAAGAGTAGAACTTAAACAAAATAAAAAAGCCGCTTACTCGCGGCTTCGAAATTTCTTGACTTTAGTTGCTTATATACGTGTGCTTTTAGTCGTTTTTGTTTGCATTTGAGAGTACGTAGGGCAAGTATACTGTGAGCACGCTGAGGTCAGCAAGGCTACCAATGCTAAAATGGCTGTTACTTTTTTCATGTTGTTTGTGTTTTGATGATACAAATGTAAGGCGAGACCCCGGCTAAATAGGTACAACGGCAGGCAATACCTTACATCCGACTTTTAACTAATTGATTATCTGGTATAGTCGTTTAACGGTCGAAAAATCAGGCCAAATGAACATAAAAAGCCTGTAATTGGTTTAACTTGAAATGTAAGTTTTATGCTCGGCCATCGCTTTTCCAAATACGCCCCCCCGCCAAACGGTGGAAAATCAGACTTTGACAAGCTTCTAAAGGTCTTTATGCAACTGCTTTTGATCACGTCTGGGAACGTTGCGGAAGCCCTTCAGTGGCTAACAGAGGTCGACAAGCAATATGGGCTTACCAACAAGGATTATGGTATTGGCGATTTTATTGAAGACTTGAAAAAGAACGGATATATCACTGACGAAGGGCCAGATGGCCAATTCAAAGTGAAACCAAAGGCCGAACAACATCTGCGTCAATCTGCGCTCGAGGAAATTTTCGGAAAGCTAAAGCGCACTAAGCCTGGTGGCCATCAAACGCCACATAATGGCCGAGGAGATGAGCCTACGACAGACAGGCGCGACTATGAATTTGGCGACACACTTGAACAGATTTCGGTGACAGATTCTCTTCGCAATGCACAAATTAATCATGGGTTTGAAGATTTTTTCATGACTGAAGATGATCTGGAGGTTGTGGAAAATGAATTCAAAGCTCAGACTTCAACTGTATTGATGATCGACATTTCGCATTCCATGATTCTGTATGGCGAAGATCGTATCACGCCAGCTAAAAAAGTGGCAATGGCTTTGGCCGAATTAATCACAAAAAAATATCCGAAAGACACTCTTGATGTTTTGGTTTTTGGCGATGACGCATGGCAAATCGAAATCAAAGATCTTCCTTATTTGGAAGTCGGTCCTTATCATACGAATACCGTTGCGGGCCTCGAACTTGCCATGGGAATTCTGCGAACACGGAAAAATGCGAACAAGCAAATTTTCATGATCACGGACGGAAAGCCAACTTGTATCAAACAAGGAATTAAATATTACAAAAATGCTTTTGGCTTAGATCAGAAAATTTTGAACAAAACACTTGATTTGGCGGTTCAACTTCGAAAAATAAAAATACCAGTAACTACGTTCATGATTGCGACAGATCCTTACTTGAAGGCTTTTGTTCGTGAATTTACGAAAGCGAATAGCGGCAATGCATATTACAGTTCACTGCAAGGACTCGGTAATTTGGTGTTTGAAGATTTTAAAAAGAATCGAACAAAGAATCTTTAATTCTTGCGGAATGATTCCATACAATGACCTCGTTTACATAAACAAAAAATTGTCCTTGATGATTTGGGTCAATCTCTGTTCAATTTGTTCTTTAATAATATTATCACTTCTCATCGCCTATTTTGATCTTTACTACCTGTTTATTTACATCGGAATAGTCGCTATCATTCAGTTATTTGTTTCTTATCACATTCATGTAAAACTTCGTAAGCACACAAGACGTTATTAAATTTTCCAATTTTTAGTTCACAATGAAAGAAAAAACACTCGGCCAGCTTAAATCTTCCGGCTATAAATTCAAAACTATTAAGGATGAATTGCGCCTCAACTTGATTGAGAAATTGAAGAAAAAAGAAAATGTATTTGAAGGGATTTGGGGTTACGAAGAAACTGTGATTCCTGATTTTGAAAGAGCGATCCTTGCTGGTCACGATGTGAACTTTCTTGGTTTGCGCGGACAAGCCAAAACTCGTCTTGCGCGCCTGATGGTGAACTTGCTTGACGAATATATTCCAGTGATTGAAGGTTCCGAATTGAATGACGATCCGCAAAATCCAATTTCAAGATTTGGTCGTGATAAAGTAAATGAACTTGGTGACGAAACTCCAATCACTTGGTTACATCGTGAAGAAAGATATACTGAAAAACTTGCGACACCAGATGTTTCAATTGCCGATTTGATTGGCGATGTTGATCCAATAAAAGCCGCTTCATTAAAACTCCCCTATTCTGACGAGCGTGTAATTCACTTCGGGTTAATTCCGCGTTCGCATCGTTGCATTTTTGTAATCAACGAATTGCCCGATTTACAGGCGCGAATTCAAGTTGCGCTTTTCAATATTTTGCAAGAAGGCGATATTCAAATTCGTGGATTCAAACTTCGTCTTCCGCTCGATATTCAGTTTGTATTCACAGCTAATCCAGAAGATTATACCAATCGCGGAAGTATCGTGACTCCGTTAAAAGATCGCATTGACAGCCAAATCATCACACATTATCCAAAAACACTCGACATTGGAAAGCGAATCACTCAACAGGAAGCGCGCATCCGTGCCGAGCAAAATCGTTTAATCTCGATGGCCGAGATTGCCAAAGACATTATTGAACAGATTGCATTTGAGGCGCGCAAAAGTGAGTTTGTAGATGCCAAGAGCGGAGTCTCAGCTCGCCTAACAATTTCTGCCTATGAAAATTTAATTGCTGCTGCCGAGAGAAGAAGTATCATCAATAGTGAAAAGAGTACGTTCATTCGCGTTTCTGATTTCATTGGAGTGATCCCAAGCATTACAGGAAAAGTGGAATTGGTTTATGAAGGCCAGCAGGAAGGTCCAGGTATTGTCGCGCAAAATCTTTTGGGAAAAGCAATTCGAACTCAATTCTTAAATTATTTTCCTGATCCAGAAAAATATAGAAAGCAAAAAGAGAAGAGTCCTTATCGAAAAATCACCGATTGGTTTGGCGATGGCAATGCTGTCGACTTGTTGCACGACATGAGCAATCAGAATTATGAAAAAACTTTGAAGGCAGTTCCAGGTCTTTCGGATTTAGTAAATGAATTCCAGAAAGGCCAAGACGCTAACAATAAATTGTTCTTCATGGAATTTGCGTTGCATGGATTGGCAGAATATAGTCTCATCAGCAAGCATAATTTGACTGCCGGCCATCAATTCAAAGATTTGCTTAGCAATTTATTCAGCATGCCCAAAGAAGAAGAGGACGATGAAGACAACGAAGCCTTCGGTAACGATAAATACTAATTCTGAAGAAGTCCACGAGCTATACAAGCTTGTTGCCGAAGGCGAAGGTCAGCACCTCGAATTCAAACACAAAATTTCTCATCCCGAAAAAGTAGTTCGTGAGATGATTGCTTTTGCCAATAGTGAAGGCGGCACAATCTTAATCGGAGTCGATGATGACGGACAACTAGTCGGTGTAAAATATCCTGACGAAGAGTTGATGACTTTGACTGAGGCGCTGCAAGGATTTTTAAAGCAGCCTTTAGTCTACCACGATTCCTTGATAAAATTATCAGAGAAACGCTCCGTTCTTAGATTGGATATTCCACCAAGTGATAAACCACCGATTTATTTTTGGTTGAACAAAAATGAGCGTGAAAGCTATGTGCGTGTGAATGACATGAGTATAAAGGCGAGCAAGGAGATGAATGAAATCGTCCGAAGGAAAAAACAGAAAAAAGACATTCGCTTTTATTTTGCCAATCATGAACTCGCGTTGATGAAATACCTTGACTCCAATCCATTCATTACTTTGTTCGAATTTCAAAAGCTAAGTGGATTAAGTCAGTTTGCTGCTTCACGCAAACTTATTCTGCTTGTGCTGGCAAATGTTTTAAAGATTACGGCTACTGAAAAGGGTGATCGGTATTCGAGGTTATAATTCTTCCTCGCGTTCCAACATCAAAATTGAAGCTTGGGGAACAATAAAATATTTCTCACTCTCGTACATCACTTCGATGGCACCTTTCTGCAAGAAAATAGCAAGGTCACCTTCCTGCGCCTGCAATGGCAAATACTTCACTTGGTCTTCTTTTCCTTTCCAAAGATCGTCCTCATCTGCAGGCATAGGCAATGGATAACCAGGGCCGACTTTAATCACGTATCCACGTTGAATTTTTTCTTTCTCTTGAACTCCTGGAGGAAGATATAATCCGCTTTCTGTTTTTTCAGATTCCTTTGCAGGGCGAATCAACACACGATCGCCTACCACAATCAACTTCTTTAATTTATTATCTGGAGTGATTTTAGTTCTCATATTCTAAAATAATTCCCCTTGATCATCTTTTTTTTCTGGATAAGATTCAGTTGAGTAAAGAGGAAGCTTATTCAACCGAGTTGACAACACTGATTCTTCCGTAACAATTCCCTTAGCGTTGGCTTCATTTTTAAGAGATGACGTTTCCTGTTCCAGTTCTTTCGCACTGATGTGCTTTGCTCTCCTCTCAATGGGCGGATTGATCTTTTCTGCTTTTTCAAATTCCGAAACTTTCTCCAAGATATCTTTCGGCAAATCAGCTTCACTGCGATACACCAATTCGAAAAATTGACGAGTAAAAAAACCATCTATTTGAATTCTCCTTTTTGAAAGATGGACAAACTTTCCAAGCACACGGCAAATATTTTCGCGCTCCTCTGGGCTCAGCTGCTCAGCAAATTCATACTCTTCAATTTTTTGCAAACTCAAAATCACGGGCTCAAGTGAATCAATTGAAATGACAAAAACATTATAGTCTGCTAAACGAAATACAAATTGATCGAGCTGATCTAAAGTGTTGCTCGGAACGACAAGAAAAATATCCTTTCGGACATCCTGTTCCTTGGCATATTTCTTTGCTGACTCCGCCTGATTCTTCAAATAGTTTCTGAAGTTGGATAGATCATCTCCTGCCGGGCTCTTCGCATCGAAAATAACGTACTCATTACTGATTTTTATCGTGTTGTCAGGTTCACCTTTGAAAGGAACTTTATCAACATACTCGATGGTGTAACGAGAGCAAATTGTTTTGATTATGTTCTTAACATTTTCCTGATGTGTTGACCATGTTTCACGAAGTTTATGCAAGCGACTAATCTCTGCATCTTTTCTGTCTTGCAATTCGCGGTTGCGATCGTTTTGAATTCGATCTTGAATATTTTTCAATGAATCAACAGCTTTCGAGTGATCTTGTTTTCTGAAATCCTCATCTTTCAAAAGCTGCGTGTTCTGCTGAATCATTTTTTGAAGCTCACGTTCTGTAGTTTCTAATCTCTCAATTAAAACAGACTTCTCTTTCGACAGATCGGTGCCGCGATTATAATAGTTCTTATTCTGCTCTGTGAGCTTTGTTACCTCGTTTTGAAGTGATTCAATTTGTTTATTCGATTCTTTTAAAACTTGAACTTCAACAGTAAGTCTATTAACAGTTTCATTCAAACCTCGATTCGAAGCTCTTTCGATCGAAAGCGTGGTATCTGCCTGATTTGACGATTCAATCCTAGAAATGAGTTTTTGCAAATCTGCAGAAGCATCAATCATTTGGTTTTTAACACGATTCCAACCAAAAATTCTATCCAGAAATCCTATCGTTTTCAGGCTTTCAAAAAGTCGCTTGATATTATCAAAATTCGAGTCCATAGTGGTGTTATTAAAGTTTAAAAAATTTCCTGACTCAGAGGAATAACACAAATGTAGTGAGGCTTATTGATAGTGCAATGTGCATTGGGTTCACAGCCAATCTCTGTATCTTTGTTTCTCTCTAAAAATCAGGTTATGGTTGACACAATTACATCCGCAAAAACCGCTATTGCACTCGAAGAAAAATATGGCGCACATAATTATCATCCGCTTCCAGTAGTTCTACACAAGGGCGAAGGAGTTTTTTTGTGGGATGTGGAAGGGAAACGTTATTACGATTTTCTTTCAGCCTATAGCGCAGTTAACCAAGGGCATTGCCATCCGCGCATTATCAACGCAATGATCAATCAGGCCAAAGAACTAACGCTCACCTCACGTGCTTTCTATAATGACAAACTCGGTTTAGCCGAAAAATACGTCTGCGAAACTTTTGGTTATGAGAAAGCACTTTTCATGAACAGTGGTGCTGAAGCAAACGAAACGGCTATTAAACTTGCCCGCAAGTGGGGATACACAAAAAAAGGAATCGAAGAAAATAAAGCTGTGATTGTAGCTGCGAAACAAAATTTTCATGGCCGGACCACAACAATAATTTCAGCTTCAACTGATCCAAGTGCCACAAAAAATTTCGGGCCATTCATGCCCGGCTTTGATATTATAGAATACGACAACATAGCTGCGCTTGAAAAGGCTTTAGCTAATAAAAATGTATGCGGACTTTGGATTGAACCCATCCAAGGAGAAGCTGGAGTTTATGTTCCACATGATGGATACTTGAAGGCTGCAGAAAAACTTTGCAAGCAGCATAACGTGTTATTGATGATGGACGAAATTCAAACAGGAATCGCTCGTACTGGAAAAATGCTGGCGAGTGATCACGAAAATGTGAAACCTGATTTGTTGATTTTAGGAAAAGCATTGAGTGGTGGTGTATTGCCAATTTCAGTTGTGCTTGCCAACGATGAAATTATGTTGGTTATTAAACCAGGTGAACATGGATCCACTTTTGGCGGCAACCCTCTAGCTGCAGCAGTTTGCATTGAATCGCTTCAAGTGATCAAAGATGAAAAGCTAGCTGAAAATGCTGAGCGTCTTGGAAAAGTTTTCCGTGAAAGAATAAATGCTTTGATTAAGAAAACAAAACTAATCACGCTTGTTCGTGGCAAAGGTCTTCTCAACGCAATTGTAATTAATGATACTCCTCAAAGTGAGACTGCCTGGAATCTTTGCGTAAAATTTTCAGAGAATGGATTGCTTGCCAAGCCAACTCATGGAAATATCATTCGATTAGCGCCTCCGCTCGTTATCACTGAAGAACAAATTCACGATTGTTGCGACATCATCGAGCGAAGTGTGCTAGCGATGTAATCTTGTTATGTTAGGCTTTTCAAAAATGAAAAAAGGATTCAGCCAATTCATTTTTGAATTCATTATGCTATTTCTGGCTATCACTGCGGGATTTTTTGTGGAAAATCTTCGGGAAGATTATAGTGAGCAAAAACAGGAAAAAGCTTTAATCAAGACAATGGTGGAAGATTTGAAGATTGATATTGAAAATCTTCAAAGAATAACTACAATCAGAAACACCAGGCGGCTTATGCTTGATTCGTTGACTTTATTAATGAATTCAGGTAATCCCGACAAGTACACAAACTTGATTTATGTCCAAGCAAAAAAAGTGTCTCGATTCCTGGAGTTCACTTACATTTCTCTCGACAGAACTTACGAACAGCTTAAAAATGCGAACGGATTCAGGCTTATTGAAAATCAAAAAGTCGCTGAGCGCATTTCAAAATACTATGAGCAAGTTAAACTTGTGAATCAATTGGAGGATCAAGAAAATTTTTTCGTGCAGTTATATCTTCCAATATGTTATCAAATTTTTGATGGCCTCGTTTTTGATAAGATTATTGATGAAGACGGGCGACTTCAAAAACTTCCATCTCATGTAAATCCATCGCTACTAAAAACATATGCGAATCAACTAAGCACTTTCAATGGCAACTTGAACAATATCAAAGCTGTAAACAAAAAGGTAATTGCCGATGAGAAAAAACTTATTCTTCAGGGTGAAGCCTTAATCGACTTTATCAAGGATGAATACAATTACGAATAATGGCCTAACTGATTCTATTATTAAGTTAAAAAAATCGATGCAAACTCTTGGCAGATCAGATCGCGTGGATTTACCCGGACTGGGTTTAGAAAATATACACGCTAAAATTGATACAGGCGCTTACACTTGCAGCTTGCATTGCTCACGAACAGAAGTTGTAAATGGAAAGCTCGAATTCGTTTTGCTTGATGAAGAGCATCCTGAGTTTACAGGAAGAACTTATTCTTTCAAAAAATTTGAACAGCGTGAAATAAAAAATTCATTTGGCGAAGCTGAATTGAGATATGTGATCAAAACTAAAATCAAAATCTTTGATCACTTAATTCGTGCTGAATTTTCGCTCAGCAATCGTGGAAATTTAAAATTTCCTGTTTTACTGGGTCGGAAAATTCTACGCAAACGCTTCATTATTGACGTAACCAAAAAAGATTTATCTTACCTTGAGAAAGCTGTTAACAGTTAATCGCTATCAGTAACAGTATTTTAATGCTATTAACATTTAACAAATAATCAATACGATCACATGAACATCGCAATACTTTCGCGAGACTCAAGACTTTACTCTACACGCAGGTTGAAAGAGGCAGGCGAGAAAAAGAGGGCACAAAGTGGAAATTATTGACCACATGAAATGTGTGCTGCTCATCGAAAAGAAAAACCCGATGGTGTGGTACAATGGGCGCAAACTCGATTACTTCGATGCAATCATTCCTCGTATAGGTGCATCAGTTACTTTTTATGGAGCCGCTGTTGTTCGTCAGTTTGAAATGATGAAAGTGTTCACTGCCGTTGAGTCGCAGGCACTCATCCGTTCACGCGACAAACTTCGGAGCATGCAAATACTTTCACGAGCAGGCATGGGATTACCCAAAACAGTATTCATGGATTACACCAAAAACACAGAAGGAATTATTGAAGCTGTCGGTGGTGCTCCGGTCGTAATTAAATTGCTAGAAGGAACACAAGGTCTTGGCGTTGTGTTGGCCGAAAATAAAAAAGCTGCTCAGTCTGTGATCGAAGCATTTCATGGTGTGAAGGCGCGAATTATTGTTCAAGAGTTTATTAAGGAAGCAAAGGGCGCTGACATCAGAGCATTTGTCGTAAACGGAGAAGTGGTCGGTGCGATGAAACGACAAGCACGCGATGATGAGTTTCGCTCCAATTTACATCGCGGAGGCCATGCTACTGTGGTAAAATTAGATCGACATCAAAAACATTCCGCGATCATCGCTGCTAAAAAATTAGGGCTTGCTGTTGCAGGTGTTGACATGCTTCCGTCCAAACGCGGGCCGCTGATCATTGAAGTAAATTCTTCACCGGGCCTCGAAGGTATTGAAGGTGCCACTCAAGTCGACATTGCTGGAAAAATCTATCAATATCTCGAGAAACACGCTGGCAAAAAGAAAATACAAAAAGATAAAGTCAACGCCTGATGAAAGAGGTTTCAATAGTTGGTCATGATATTAAACGTGGCGAGTTCAAAGAAATAAATATCAACATCGCGCGGTTGCCGTCAAGGACTCTGATTGAAACTCCGATTTACATCTATCGCGGGTTAGAAGATGGACCAGTTCTGGCTTTAACTGCCGGAATGCACGGTGATGAAATCAATGGAATGGAAATCGTTAGAAGGATTATTGATCTCGGTTATAATAGAGTAAAACGAGGAACGGTTCTATGCATGCCTGTGATTAATGTCTATGGCTTTCTAAACTATTCTCGTGAAGTACCTGACGGTAAAGATATCAACAGATCATTTCCCGGAAGTAAAAATGGATCGTTGGCAGCTCGTGTCGCTTATCACATGACTCATGATGTGCTTCCATTTATCGATTACGGTGTTGACTTTCATACAGGTGGCGCCATGCGAACCAATTATCCGCAAGTAAGATGCGTGATGAAAGAAGAAATCAATGTTGAACTTGCCAATGCATTTCACGCGCCTTTTACAATCGATTCTCCTTTTCGTCCGCATTCATTGCGTCTTACCGCTTCGAAAAAAAATAAACACATCATTGTTTATGAAGGTGGGGAATCAATTCGATTCGATCAACATGCAATTCAAGAAGGAATTAATGGAACACTGCGCTTGATGAAACATTTGAATATGATTGATGACGCGCCAAAGCCTTCTGAAGAGAACAGAATCATCTGGAGTTCATCTTGGGCACGAGCGGGAACAGCAGGCCTTTTTCAATCGGAGGTTAAGTGTGGAGAATTCATCAAAAAAAATCAATTGGTCGGAACATTGACTGATCCTTTCGGTGAATTCAAAGAAGAAGTCAAATCACCGTCAACAGGTTATGTTGTAGGCTTGAATAATAATCCCGTGGTCAATGCAGGAGACGCTTTACTGCACATCGGTCTCGACAATGTTTGTAAGATTGATGGCGGTGGAGAAGAATAGCATTCAATGAAAACATTTTTTACAACATCAATTATTTTGGCTTTAGCGTTTTCACTAAATGCTCAAAAAACTCAAGACTATTCTGATGTTACTTCCGAGCTTGTTGAAAAAATCGAAAGTGCTAGTATAGCGAATGCTCCTTTGCGTATAGCTATCGTACCTTTCGTTCCTTCAAATCCAGCAGATGCATCAAAAGCATTTGGAGAATATTTAACGGAAACTGTTTCAGGTAAACTTTCTGAGAAGCCAAGAAAATTTAAGGTATTCGAGCGACAAAGACTCGATGCCATTTTCAAAGAAAATGAATTGATGCTTAGCGGAATGATGAAAACAAGCGAAGCCATAAAAATTGGACAACTAATTTCTGTTGACGCTTTGTTTTCCGGCACTTATACCAAACTAAAAACATACATCGAAATCAGCGGACGATTAATCGATGTTTCTTCTGGAGAAATAATGATCAGTTATGTCGGACGAATTAAGTTGACAAAGAATATAAAAACGCTTTTCGAGTCATCAACAAGTTCAAACCAGCAAACACAAGTCATCAATTCAAGTCAACCAACTAACATCACCATCATTAATCAAGTTGATCCAAAAGTTGCAGTTAAAACGAAAGAAGAAATTTGTAAAGAAAAAACGGAAGCTTTCAAACCCAAACTCGCAGATCTATCTTCTGATGAAAAAATTAATTTGGTTGTGCAGGAGGCAATGAAGACTCCATTCGAAAATACGTGTGGTCAACTTCACTATTACGTAATTAATGCGCTTACGCGTTACCATCTTTATCCAGCTAATTACAAAACCTTTCTTGCCAAAACTCTTGACACAATTGCCAACCCTACGAATGATGAAAGAGCTTATGAAATCTGTCGCTACTGGGCAGATGACAAGATAATCGACACGCAAGAATGGAGTTCGGGTTTTAACGCCTTGAAAAAAGTCGGCAATTATTCACTCTCAAGTTATATTGGATTTCTAATAGGCCGAGTTCAAGACGATGTGACCGTCCAGCAACAAAGAATCACTTCTGTTATAGACGAGGCCAAAGCTCAAAGATTGGGTTTACCAAGACCCATTTCGTTCAACGAAGCCTACTTTGAAGTAATGGAAGGTCTTGATAAGAGTCAAGACTTAAAACTTTTCACCTACGAAAATTTTAGTAAGTCCTTATCTATTGATCCAAAAACTTCGCATAGGCTTTATTCAAAATTGAATGTCTTATACAAGGAAGAGACAAGGCAAGAGGAAAAGAAGAAAATATTGAATTGGATCATTGCATTTTTTCAAAACAATGTCGGAGACAAAATGCCAGAAGACTTGTATGAATTTGCTTTCGAATTCAATATGACATCGAACGAAACAACTAATCAAAAAATTAAAAAAGAACATCCTCAGTCAGACTTAGTCATTTTGGTTAGTCAATTAAAAAGCAAACTTTCAGAATATGCTTTGTTGACTCAATACAACAGTCAAAAGGAAGATCGAATCAATTTTTGCGCAATCAACGATATCCCAATTCCTTCCATTATTCCAACTACTTCAGAATCGATCCAAATTTTGCAAGGCAATAATCTTGAGGAGCAGCTAAGAATATTAAAGTTGATTGAACTTCAAAAAAATACATCGCCAACTTTAGAAACTTCACTGGCTAATCTATTGGACAGAAAAAGTCTTGAAGACAAAGAAAAGTTGACAGAGGTTCAAGCGATCGCGGTCACCATTTTAGGTCAATTAAAAACGAGTAATTCAAAAGCTATCGATCGAATGGTCCAAATGGTTTCCAGTTTCAATTATCAAGAAGCTGACCGAGCTAAAAGCGCACTTATATCAATTGGAAAACCAGCAGTACCAATATTAATCAAGAAATTGCAGTCCACAACTGAACAAGATGGAGGGCTTAGATATCAATTGATTCTCATCCTCGGAAAAATAGGAAAAGATGCAAAGTCATCTGAGAGTACACTAAAAAATCTTCTCCAAAAAACAACGAATAGTGATGTTCGTTATGTCATTGAAGCTACCCTTGATGCAATTAAGTAATAGCTATCTTCCCAAAAGATAATAAGCAATTACACAAGCCAAGAACATCACAGCCCCCTCAACGATTCCAAACCAAACTACACTTATCCAACCCGAGCTCTCCGTTTTCTTTAATAGATAAGGAACACTTAACATCAATAGACCCTCAGCAAGGATTACATATTTGGGTACAATCCAAAGCAAAGGCGTATCAATGTAATACCACCACTTTGCGTGAATGGCCCAAGTTTCATAAAGAGGAACTAGAAGTGCTCCAAGAATACAAAGTGCAATCGTAGCGACAACCAATCCCCAGCGATTCGTTAGGAGCCAACCAATGTAGCCAACTTCCATTAATACAACCGTCCAGCTAAAAGGCATATATGCTGGTGACTTCAACAACATGGGTTCTGGATGTGGGTAAATCAACGTCTTAGTAAAATCCACAAGCCACATGTCTGAAAGAAGTTCAGCCAAGCCAGCTACTAATGCAAAAACAAAAAATTTAATCAGCAATTGATCTTTTCTCCACAAAGCATAAATCAGAAAGACAGCGCTAAGTCCGTAGCCCCACCATGCTGCACTTATCCAACCGTGATCGAACACGCTATCGAAAATGAGCAACAGGATACCAAATGTCATCACTCCAAGAACAAACCATGTTCTTTCTTTGTCGTTTGACTGTATAGTTGGATTCATTTTTTAAAATATTTTGCGAAAGAAATGATTTAAAAGATGGAGTATCTCAACAAAGAATGGAACTTCTTTTTTCCAAGGCAATCCTTTTTTGAATCTAATTTGATCGTACCACCGATTGACAGCCAAAATATCTGGCTCATGCAAATTCCAGATTTTGCAAAGTTCTTTATCTGACCCAGAGGTTTGAATAATTGCATTCACAGCTCTGCGCGCAGCTTCATTCGCTCCTTCCATTGTAGCCAAATCCGTATAGGTGCGCACATAATCTGATGCGAGGAAAAAATTAGGAATGCCTGTGTAAGCTTCCGGGCGAAGCGGCCACGTGTTTACTTTATTAACTAATAAAGGTTCTTTGTTCATAGTCTTAAATGAATGACCAAAAACAATATCACGATCGAGATACCATGCTTCAATCATTTTAGGATCAAGCATTGACTTGCCATTTACCATTAAACTATTTGTAAGCTGACTCCATATCTCATCCTTGATTTCTTCTTTGGTGCAATCTTTCGCCATCTTGCCATTCAATCCCGGAGTATCCCAATCAGAAACATCGACAGACAAAATTCCTTTCACTTTTCCGTTGCCGTATTTAGATACATCAAAGTTTTTCCAAAACTGCAGTTGCGAAATTGAAGTCAAAGCCCAAGGAGAATCTGTGTACATCACATGGCCCTTTACGATATCAACATCCTCATTCAAATAAAATTGAATGCCTGTCATCCAAGAAACATCCGGAGCAAGTGTGCTTATATAATTTAATGTCAGATCAAGCTGGATCAATTCAGGTGTAAGCAACTTGCTCATCACTTCAACGGGAACAGCAGATATATAATAATCGCCCGAAGCATTCACCGTTTTGCCCTGATATTCAAAATCAACAGATGTAATTTTTGAATCCTGAACATTGATTTTTGTTGCAGAGTGATCATGAAAATATTCTACGCCTTTTTTGATGAGGTAATCACGCCAAGGATAAAGCCAAACATCATTGGTTGGGCCATTCAACACTCGATCCGAATTTGCGTCAGGAGTGCCCATCAGAAATAATAACTGGAGTAAAATATCTCCTCCTGTTTTTGTACTTACTTCTTTCGGCTTTGCAGCAACAAGAGTTCGTGTGATTCCACCAACAAAATATTGATTGAAGGCTGTACTTTGATGGTCTGCGTCCATGAACTGCCACCACCCTATTCTTTCATAGTCACTACTTCTTCGATCGTAGCAGCTTGTCATCAATTGCCAAAGCTTCTCACCAAAAAACTCTGCGTCTTTTTTCGTGAGACCCGTGTCTGAATCAACAATTGCATTAATAGCGACAATTAAATCATTTAGCGACTTTGGAAAATTCACAATGTTTACAAGAGGCGGTTTGCCAAAGCGTGCCATCATCACACGTTGTGTTGCCACAAGATTATCAAACACTCCATTTTTATTTTTTTCAAATGGAATACGTTTCATTGTGTCGGTGATATGACGATAAAATCCTGGGAAAAATCGGAAGCCGTGTTCTCCCGGCAAGGGTTTTTGCGGTTCAGCAGCAGAGCCAGGGACATCTACACTTCTGGCTTTTCCGCCTACATACACTTGTTCTTTTTCGAAAACTTTAACTTTAAATCCGCGCTCGACCAATTCATGGGCAGCACTCATGCCGGCAACACCACCGCCAATGATGACTACAGTTTTGTTCATAAAATAATAGAAGGGTTAAGGGTTAGTTTGGAGATTTTTGGTATTTGGGGAATTCGGTAATGAAATCGCAGCCGCTGCCAAACTCACTTTCACACCACACGCGACCATTGAGTAATTCGGTATATTGTTTTACAATTGAAAGTCCGATGCCAGTAGATGATTCACCAGCCGTTGGGCGGTTACTGATTTTTGAATTCTTTTTAAACAAATGAATCAACTCATCATCTTTAATTCCCGGTCCTTCATCTTTAATCGAAATGCGAATATTTTTCTCCTGACTTGCAATTGAGACGGTCACTTGAGTATCGGCTGGCGAAAACTTCAGAGCGTTATTAACTAAGTTTTCAATTACTTGACCTAAATAAATTTTATCTGCCAATACGGTGAAGTCACCTTCAGTTCTTTCTAATTGCAGACCAATCCGTTTATTTTCAGCAAGGGTCTTTAGATCTTTAACAATCGAATCGATAAGAGGAGTCAAATCAATTTCTTCAAGTTTTAAATTATATGCAATGTTTTCAAAATTCTCTGAACTCAAGATTCGTTGAATAAGCGATTGCATTTTTTTTATTTGATCTGTAATGATCAAAATAGCCTCCGCTTGGGACATTCTATTTTTTTCGTCTTTGAGTTTTGTCAACCAAATCAGAGCCTGCATATTCGCCAATGGCGATTTCAAATCATGCGCTATCAAATGCATCAAATCATTTTTCTTTTCATCAAGCTGTTTCAATTGCTCTGAAATGATAGTGAGCTCTTCATTCTTTTCTGAAATCTCTACATTTCTTTCCGTAAGAGTAGTGAGCGCTTTTTTGATGTTCCCTTCAAAGATCATCGCGATCATGATGATGATCAATATGATTCCTGACGAACACAGGTAAGAGAAGAACAACGACCAACTTGTATTGTACATCGTTGGGAAAGTGAATCCATTATTTGTAACTACTGTCAAGGTCGTAAGACAAGCAATTGAAATTGCTGTCCACACAATTGCGAAATGACGATTTACAATAAGCAATGCTAAAACTGGTGGAGCAATGAGCCAAGGAAAAATAGGAGACTGAAGTCCACCAGAAAAACAAATCAAAATCAAAACAGCAACAGAGCCTATCAGCACATATAAGTTTCCTAAAATAATTGGCCGAAGTCCAAATTTTATCAGAAAGGGAATTAGCGCAAAGCCTAGCACATTGAAAATCATCAAATAGATTCCAGGCGGAAACTCAATGAAGATGCTAACGATAAGGTAGACGAATGAAAAAAAACTAGTGCTTACAGATGCATTGAGAATTAGTCGATGCCGGTAAAGAATATATTCATCAGGTTCTTTATCGACTGGGATAAAAAAGTTCTGTAGTCTGCCAACTAACGTCATGCCTTATAAATATAATAAAATGAGCAGAGATTGCTCAAAAGATATGGGATACAGTCTGAGTATTATTTTTTTAAGTAATCAAAAATCCGGGCACGGAATAATGAGCTTGTCTTCGGGTGGCTCACGAGGGACTCTCGTGCTCCATGAATAAACTATCTAAACTCGTGGGCACCACCGCTACTTGGGCCAAGTTTTGAAATCGTGTAATCGTAACTATAACCAATGTTCAAGATATCCTTATCTCCTTTTCTTAGTAAACCCAATCAGCAATACGATCGACTCATTATTTACGATTTCATCTTACTTTCGAAAGGCACTCCACGATACCACGTTCCTAAAATCAAAGGTTCAAGGGTATAATAAACACCCAAGTCCATTTGATCAAATCTTCCTTGGTGGCGATATTGAAAAGTCGGTGTTAAACTTCTCTCTCTGGGTTTAGAATAGAATCCTTGCCCATTACTCCAGGTTTCAAATAAAATTTCCATCCACCATGTGACCTTATTTTCATAGGCACTTCTCTGGTGAGCCAACCAATGATTATCGGGTTGTGTAATATGTGAAGCCGTACCACCAAGCCAACCGTTCTTCAATAGAATAATCCACCCATAGTAAGGTCTGGAAAGAATTTTGACTGATCCTATATTTAAAGTATTCTCAATGGAAGTTGAGTGAGGAATGACTTGCCCTGTATTTGGATCAAATTGATCTCCAAAAGTAAGTTTTATCAAAATTGATAGAACGGTTATATACTCCTGCTTGAAAGCCAGGTCTGAACGAAAGGTTCTGGATGATTTTCAATTCATATGCATATTGGAGAGCCACCATCATCGTATTGGAGTCCGAGTAGTCCTTCTCAATCCTTATTGATAAGAATGCCTACGCCACTGTTTTTGCCTTTCAACATTAGAAATCCGCGAATGCAGAAATGGTATTAAAGTTTGCGTCAGTAGCAGGCGATTGGTTGCGATAATTTGTCCCTGCGCAAGCTGAGTCATACTTCCGCAAAGGCGGGATTTGAGTAGAGAGGAGCTGCATAAAACTGCGAAAATTGAGGGTCTTGAGCAATGAATGTTCTATACCCAACAAGCATTAAACATAGCAGACAATGAGTTTTATACATCCATTGGATTACTGTCACATATCAAGTAATTAAGTTGTTTAACTAATATCAAGCATTCTTGTTTATATATGTCTACTCCACCTTACTAACGATATTTTTTGTCATATTGTATATTTTAAGAATGGCTTAAGCGTTTTAACTTTGAGAGTTAGCCCTAATTTGTATGAGCCTAAACTGTTGATGTGATGGATGAACTATTTTTTCCATTGTGAAAAAACAATTTTTAATTTCTGGAACACCACAAATCCCTTAGTATAAAATCTTGCCAGCACAATTGGTACTTCGGCATTTTTTCAATGCTACCATATTCAATTGTTTATCAATCCACCATTACAAGTACAAAATCTCTGGGAACTGTGTAGTGTGTAGCTACAGACCCGTACTGGCGAGCTATTATTTTACACTCATGGCTCAAAAATTTATGACATCACCAACACTCAGATGTCACTGTATGGGCTATTAGGAAACACTTCTGCTAACCAACCTGTTGTTATTTGCCCAATGCCTGGCGACTTCACTGAAGTTTTTTGTATTTGCTAACTCCGCAAACTACACGACTGGCGGAACAATTACAGTGAGTGTTGTAGACATGACGAGTTTCGGAAATGCGCAAGCCGATCATTGGTGCACCTCCATTCGGAAATATTTTACTTGGTGGTGCTGCAAGCACAACACCACAAATCAATTTGCCCACTGGATTATCAGGACGTTCTGAAGGTATGATCGTGATTCCAAATGCTAATGGAAGAGATTACTGGTTGTTAACTCACCAAAATGGAACAATCAACTACACTGCTTCGCTTATAACACCTAACAGCTACAATAAACCAACTTCTACGTTCTCATTTAGTAAAGCAAATTTCTGCAACGGCTCCACCCATGTCGGTTGCTAATTTTTCTTCAAACAAAAAATATACTCTGATTGCAGTCTCTGCGCAAACCTCAAATACTGACGCGATCATTTTTGAAAATGGATACCACAGGCTTGCTCAGTTTGGATAGAACAACTATATTCTGGAGTCTCCACCGTTCAGCCGCAGTCGATCTATGATATGCAGTGGGACAATAAAGGTCAATATCATATCTCTCAAGAGTTGGAAGACGGAATCAATGCAGATGTGCTTCAATATGATTATACCAATCCTACAATTACACTCACGAGCGTTTTACAAAGTTCAATTACAGAAGCTGGGGGTCATACTCATCTTATAGCGCGATCTATCATATTTATCAAGCTACCACTGGCGGACCTTTTTTAGATAAAATTCACCAAATAGATATAATCTATCGCTTCGCAAGTGATTGAGACACCACAACCGTTTGGACTGACTGACTTTAATGGCACTCAGTTCCCTGCATTTGTTCCGAAAGACACATTAAACTTTCTATTTCTTTCACATTCACTGGCAATGGTGCTAACAGCAACATTACTTTTTTTCCAACTGTGCTTCCCAATGCTGATAGCTTGTATTGGGATTGTAGGTGATACTTTAGTTTTGCACCTAGCCCAATTCACAAGATACAAAAACTGGGGTCATATACAGTTAAGCTAGTTGCTTACTATCAGGGTAAAGGAATTCCACTTCACAATACAGATTAATGCGTTTACTCTTAAACTTCAGTTACCATCAGACACAACAGCTTGTCACTGCCAGTTGCCAGTGAACGGCCCAGTGTGTGCCAATGGTGCTTTTTCTGTCACAGTAAGAAAGTGGTGCCACCGGTACAACAAGTTACTTATGGTCTGATGGAGTCACTACAACAGCAAAGTTTTCACCCGATTCTGCGGGATATTATTATGTCGTTGGAACAGATGCGACTGGCTGCTCAACCTATGCTGGTGTAAATATCAAAGAATACAAAAAGCAAGATCAACGCTCCAACATCTGGTATTTTGGAAATAAAGCGGGAATTGATTTCACTTACAAAAAAAAGCATTGAGTAATAGTGCAATGGATGTCGGTTGCGCCATCGTGTGTGATCGAAATGGAAAAGCAATTATCTTATACTGATGGTGACAATCTGTATGATAATAACTTGTTAATTGCAACAGGCCTTGGAGGAAAATCCTAATGCATCTCAATCATCAATGATTGTTTCTGTTCCTGGTGATGAAACTCTGTTCTACATTTTCATAAGACAATATTATTCTATTAGAACAATGGTACTTTCTTCAAATGAGTTACGTTATTCTTTATATGATTTGAAGTCAAACAGTTTGGTTCAAAAAGATGTTTTCTTGTTTTCAAAAAGCACAGAGCGCGTAACTGCAACAGCAGACTGGCTTGTAGCTCATGAATATGGAACAAATACTTTTCGGGCCTATAAGATAACAACTGGAGGTATAGGCGATCCGGTTTATACTTCGATTGGATCTGTGAATTTCGCTTCAGTACAAAGAAAATGGTCAGGCTATATGAAGTTGGTCAAAAAATAATTTGGCACTTGCTGATCTATACTAGGCATTAGTAATGTTGTCTGAATGTTCTCTATTATGATTTACTGGGGTAATTACGAATTATACAAAACTACATTGACCATCTGCAGGTCAGGTATATGGAGTAGAATTTTCAGCTGGTGCAAGTAAATTATTGTCTATATGGGTACTCCAAATCTTGAATATTATGCAGTCTTCCATCATCCTTTGGGCACACAACGGAATCCAGCGGATAATACCGTTGGCGCATGGTTGGTGCGCTTCACATCGTTCCCATAACCGAATTTATTTGCAGACAACAGTCCTGCCAATGTTCAATTGGGCAGAATATCGCCTGTTGAAACACCCATCACAACGGTGTCGCCTTGTCATTTTTAATGGATTTGCCTCGTCTTCAGGGACGAACAGCATTCTAGGTGCTGTTTGGATTCTATTTGTGTTTCCCATTAACCTTAGCAATACTAATCTGAACCAAGTACAGGACATAAA
>JASGIR010000004.1:0-14414 GCA_049840975.1 Cyclobacteriaceae bacterium
AAAGGTTAATAGGGAAACACAATAGAATCCGAACAGCACCTCCTATTTCAATCAGGATAGAGCTACGGGCACGATGCTATCACACGAAATTTCTCAGAAGTTTTTAGCAGAAGGATTACCGAGTGATACAATCCATTATAAGTTTAGTGGAACAGCTGGTCAAAGTTTTGGAGCATTTGCTGCTAAGGGTTTGACCTTCGAACTTGAAGGAGATGCGAACGATTATTTTGGTAAGGGATTATCAGGTGCACGCTTGATTTTATATCCATCTGCTTCAAGCAAATTCAATGCTGCGAAAAACATGATTGTGGGCAACGTTGCATTCTATGGAGCAACTTCAGGTGAAGCTTATATCAAAGGTCTTGCGGGCGAACGCTTTGCTGTGCGCAATTCCGGAGTGAAGGTGGTAGTTGAAGGTGTTGGAGATCATGGCTGTGAGTACATGACTGGTGGGACTGTTGCCATTCTTGGCGAAACGGGAAGAAATTTTGCTGCTGGAATGAGCGGTGGAGTTGCCTACGTTTGGGATGTGAATAAAACATTCATCAAGAACTGCAATATGGAAATGGTACTACTCGATACACTCGATGCAGAAGATCAGGAGACGTTAAAAACGATGGTTGAAAATCATCTAAGGCTCACGCAAAGTGAGACGGCTTCGCATTTATTGAGTTACTGGGCTAAATCCGTTCATGATTTTATTAAAGTAATGCCGGTAGATTACAAAGCAGTTATCGAAAAAAGAAAAATGGTTTCAGCTAAAGCAGTTTGAATATAATGGGAAAGATTTTAGGTTTTTTAGAAACAAACAGACAGTTGCCTCCGAAGCGAGATGTACGCGATCGTGTCAAAGATTATTTTGAAGTTGAAGGCTCAGTTGATAAATCATTGACTGTAAAACAAGCTTCACGTTGCATGGACTGCGGGGTTCCGTTTTGTCATCATGGCTGTCCTCTGGGAATGTGATTCCAGAATTCAACGATGCTGTTTATCAGCAAAATTGGAAACTCGCTTACGAAATACTTTCGCTCACAAATAATTTCCCTGAATTCACTGGAAGGATATGTCCTGCTCCTTGCGAGGCATCGTGCGTTCTGGGAATCAATAAGCCCGCTGTTGCGATTGAATACATTGAGAAAACCATAATTGAAAAAGCTTTTGAAGAAGGTTATGTCAAGCCACAAATTCCAGCGCATCGAACCGGAAAGAAAGTAGCGATTGTTGGTTCAGGGCCTGCGGGCTTAGCTGCGGCTGAGCAACTAAATGGCGCTGGCCATTGGGTGACAGTATTTGAAAGAGCAGATGAAGTTGGGGGTTTGCTTCGGTATGGTATTCCAGATTTCAAACTCGATAAAAGAGTCTTGGATAGAAGACTTGCATTGATGATTGAAGAAGGAATCAAGTTTCAAACCAATGTAAATGTTGGTGGCAATCTTGAAACATCTCAACTTCTCGAAGCTTTTGATGCGATTCTTTTGTGCTGTGGCTCAACCGTTCCTCGTGATCTCAAGATCAAAGGAAGAGAATTGAATGGTGTTCATTTCGCAATGGATTTTCTTACTCAACAAAATCGAAGAGTTGGGGGAAAGAAGATTGAGCTAAAAGATATCTGGGCTACTGACAAGAATGTAATTGTAATCGGTGGTGGTGACACGGGCTCCGACTGTGTTGGCACTTCAAACCGACATGGCGCAAAGTCAGTTACTCAAATCGAGATTACTTTCTAAACCCCCTAAAGACAGAAATGAAAGTATGCCATGGCCTAACTGGCCAATGATTTTAAGAACGAGTACTTCGCACGAAGAAGGTTGTGAACGTCAATGGGCAATAGTGACAAAAGAATTTATTGGCGATGAGAAGGGAAATGTTAAAGCTTTAAAGATTGTCGAAGTTGAATGGACTTCTAAGACTTCATTCAAAGAAATAGCTGGGACCGAAAGAGAACTTCCATGTGAGCTAGCATTGCTTGCACTTGGGTTTTTACATCCACAGCAAGCTGGCCTTCTTGATCAACTGAAAGTTGAGTACGATGAAAGAGGCAATGTGAAATGCAATCGCTATCAATCGTCACAAGAGAAAATATTTGCCGCAGGCGATACACGCAGAGGTCAATCTCTTGTAGTGTGGGCCATTAGCGAGGGCAGAGAAGCTGCCCGAGCTGTTGACGAATACTTGATGAACGAATCTATTCTACCTGAAAAAGAAAGTGGAATTCTAGCGTTGCGCTAAAACTCAATTCACTTTGATCAACTCCAATTCAAAAATCAAAGTTGAATTTGGAGGAATCTGACCAGAGCCACGCTCACCGTAACCAAGTTCAGCAGGAATGTAGACGATCCACTTATCCCCTTCTTTCATTAACTGAAGGATTTCGAGTCCAACCTGAAATGACTTGAGTCAACCCGAATGTTGCGGGCTGACCGTTCTTCATAGAAGAATCAAAAATTGTTCCGTCAATAAGCTTGCCTGTATAGTGAACTGTCACCTTATCATTAACTGTTGGAGATTTGCCTGCACCAGGAGTAACAACTTTGTATTGCAAGCCGCTAGCTGTTACTTTAACTCCTTCACTTTTCTTATTGGTTTCTAAAAAAATTCTGTTGTCGTCCTTTATTTTGGAATTCCTTCGTCCTGCAGCTTCCGTCATATATGTCTGCGCAATGGGCATACATTCTTGCTGAGCTATCTTTAGATTGTTCTTGGCATAAACATCTCTTATGGCAGCTGCTAACGCATCCAAGTCAAGAGAATCACCACCTTGAGATTTTATATTATTTGCAACCAAAACTCCGATACTGTAGCCAGCCTTTTTATATTTATCGGTAAGATTTATTTCTTTTGGCTTCTTCAACTCTTCTATTTCAGCCTTTAGTTTTTTTACTTGCTCTTCCAACTCTTTTTTCGATTGGGCAAAAACCAATGATGAGCTGAGTAGTACAGCTACAGCAATAAGATATCTCATATTATTTAATTGTGGCGCGAATATACGAACATCATCTTACACTCATTTTCCTTACTGCCCTTGCGAAAAGCGTAGGAAAATACCGTTTTAAATAAACGGCAAATACTTCTTTGGAACCACCGATATAAACTTCATCCTTTTTCCCTTCAATAGCTTGAATAATTTTCTCAGCACAAGCTTTTGGAGTAAGGCCTTTGTCAGTCGTTTTATCCATTTTATTGAGCTTAGTGCCGTCTCCTATCATTGCATTCATTGTGATATTAGTACGGACCCAGCCTGGACAAATCATGGTTACGAAAATATTCTTGCTGTCCTTCCATAGTTCAGCACGTAATGAATCGAAGAAGCCATGCAATGCATGTTTGGCTGCTGCATATCCAGAACGATATGGCGTTCCAATCATTCCCATCACGCTACTTACTGTTACAAAGTGTCCTGACTTACGCTTCAAAAAATGGGGAAGCAAATATTTTGTCAGTGTTATTGTTCCGAAATAATCCACTTCCATTATTTGGCGATCCACAGAAACTAAAGTTTCCTTTGCGAGACTTCGCTGAGCTATGCCACCATTGTTTATCAAAATATCAACTTGGCCAAACATTTGAATGGCCGCCTCTGTCGACAATTTTAAAGTTTCGGATTGCGCAAGATCTATCGGTAAAATCCTAATATTAGCTTGAACTGGTTGTGGACAATTTCCTTTGACACGCTCTAGTTCTTCTTTCCTTCGCGAAGAAATAATGAGCCTCACTCCTCTTTTTTTCGCCAGCTCATACGTCAGAGCTTCACCAATTCCACTCGAAGCTCCCGTAAGCCAAATCACTTTATTATTGATGTGTGTCATTCTACTTTCGTTTGTAAACTACAAAATCAAAATCGTAAAGATGTTTTTCATCTTTGGGATGATGCTGACGAGAAATTTCTTGCCATTCGTTTTTATTAAACTCAGGAAAGAAAGTGTCTCCATTTATTTCGGCATCTATTTCCGTTAGGTAAAGTATGTCAGTGAATTGAAGTGACAAAGAGTAAATCTCTGCTCCCCCAATTATGAATAATTCTTTCTCACCTTCCTTTTTAGAAAGATCAATTGCCTTTTTCAAATCATTTACTACGACACATCCTTCGGCTTGAAAATCTTTTTGTCGAGTGACAACAATATTGGTTCTCTCTGGCAACGGTCGAAATTTAGGAGGAAGTGAATCGTAGTTCTTTCTCCCCATAATAACATGATGACCTTTGGTGGTCTGCATGAAGTATTTCATGTCATCTGGTAAACGCCACGGCAAATCATTTGATTTACCAATCACTCTGTTTTTTGAAACGGCCGCGATGATTGAGATTTTCATGAAAAAGCTAAGCGATCATTTTTGCCAAGCCAAATGCTGCTGCTGCTGCAATCGCTCCAACGATCGTAACACGCAACGCTCCTTTCAACAATGGTTGACCTGTGAGTTTACTTTTCACCACTCCAAAAACAACAAGGCAAGCTAAAGTAATGATCGTTGAAGATTCAAGTCCGCGAGTAACGGAGTCTGTCAAGAAATAAGCACTCAGCGGAATCAATCCACCAATGACATAAGAGATGGCAATAATAAATGCGCTTTCTTGAGCTCGATTTTTATCAGGTCGCTCCAATCCAAGTTCAAATCGCATCATAAAATCTACCCACTGTTTTGGATTTTTTGCCATCTCACGCGCGATGGTCTCCTGAAGTTGTTCATCTAATCCATATTGGGCAAAAATTTCTTTCGTCTCTCGGATTTCAACCTCGTGAAGTTTTTCTATCTCCTCATACTCTCTTCTTTCTTCGGCTTCGTAATGCTCAATCTCTGTCCGTCCAGCTAAGTATCCACCCAGGCCCATGGCAATAGACCCTGCTGCTATCTCAGATAATCCGGCAGTAATAATAATAGCATTGCTATCAACAGCTCCACTAAGTCCCGCAGCCAAAGCGAACGGAACCGTAAGACCATCGCTCATGCCGATAACAAAGTCACGTACTTTTGCAGACGACTGAAAGTGTTTTTCCTCCATACCCCTAATCTACTGCTTTGATGAAATAAAAAAAATGAGATTAATGATGCAGCCTCCTTCTCAATCTTACTTCAGCCTCGAAGAAGGAGAACAATGAGTTTAGAATTGTGCCCTGGCTTCCGGAATGTGTAACCTCTCGGTGCGACTCATTGAAGTGGGTCAATATCTTATAAAAGGTGGTGTCGCTAATAGAAAAGCGATCCATGAGTTCTTGTTTTACTTCGGGGTTCGTAACAATTTCAACGTAAGTCTGCGTTCGAGATAATTCAAGGCTGAGTTGTTTCAGTTTCCTTTTTTCGCGTTCACGCTTTGAAAAGTAGTCAAGATTCACTGCCGCTCCCCCCTGTCCGTTGGGCATGGCTCCACTAAATGGAAGTGAGCTGCTCCTCAATTTGAGCGAGGGTAACTGTGGCTTGGCCGCTTCGGGTCTTCCTAGGATAGTTACTTCTTTAAGCAAAATCACATCCTGTACCATTCTCACAAACATGATCTCATCGTCAATGGTCACAGGGATTTCAATCCTTACATATCCCACGCTGGAGAAAATAAGCGTGTCGGTTGGTTTTACTTTGATGAAGAACACACCACCAGCATCGGTAAGGGTTCCCCATTTGGTGCTTTTGATTCTAACTGAGGCATTGGGAACGGCATTCAGCGTGGTTGAGTCCACGACAATTCCCTTCAATAGTTTTTGTGCCGAGCCGTCAAGGCTCAAGACTATCAGAGCAATAGAAAAAAGTAAAAACTTCAACTTCATCAACCTCGCAATATACTCTTATCTGATAGATTTAAAACCCAGAAAGTTTTAATCGGTTTCAACTTTTATTGGCAAGTTGTCCACATGCTGCGTCAATGTCCTTGCCCCGACTTTTACGAATACGAGTGGTGATGCCATTTCTTTCTAAAATGTCCATGTACATATTCAAGGCTTTTTCATCCGCTTGCTGAAACTCACCATCATCGATTGGATTGTATTCAATTAAATTCACTTTGGAAGGGATAATTTTAGCAAACTTCAAAAGAGCTTCGGCATGCTCCTTAGAATCGTTGATTCCTTTCCATACCACATACTCATAAGTGACTTTGCGTTTTGTCTTTTGATACCAATATTTCAAAGCTTCGGCCAATTCGCTTAGTGGGTTTGAATCATTGATCGGCATGATCGAAGAACGGGTCTTGTCGATGGCATCGTGTAGTGAAACAGCAAGATTAAATTTCACGCCATCATCCGCCATCTTCATGATCATCTTGGTAATTCCAACAGTTGAAACTGTAATCCGTTTCATCGCCATCCCTAATCCTTTTTGCGAAGTTATTTTCTCAATTGCAGCAGTCACGTTACTGTAATTCAGAAGCGGTTCGCCCATGCCCATGAAAACAATATTGGTAAGCGGTCGATTAAAAAACAATTCAGCTTGCTCTTTGATCGCTGCTACCTGATCATAGATTTCATCAGCACTTAAATTTCTTTGGCGTTTCAATTTTGCTGTAGCGCAAAATTTACAAGCAAGGGAACAACCCACTTGTGACGATACACACGCTGTAATTCTTTTTTCTGCTGGAATTAATACAGATTCCACAATCAATCCATCATGAAGTGTGACAGCATTTTTTATGGTTCCATCAGAACTTCGTTGCATCTTGTCAACGAGAATATGATTGATGTCAAAATTCTCTTTCAACAATTCACGCGTAGCTACAGAAAGATTAGTCATCTGATCAAAACTCTTAGCAGATTTTTTCCAAAGCCATTCATCTACTTGAGTAGCTCGGAAAGGTTTGTCACCGTGATCAACGAAGAATTTCTTTAACTCATCTGGTTTGAGTTTACGTATATCTCGCTTTGTTTTGAGGGTTTCTACAGAAGACATGCAGCAAAGGTACGAACTTGTTACCGCATATAATCAGGGATATCACGATCCGTGGTTGTATCGCTTACTAAGAATTCAATCGCGTCTTCTTTGGAATCAAATGCTCTTATATTCCTTCTAAACAGAAAATTATAACCTTTCAGAATTGTTTTTTTAATCAAGTCAAGACCAACCACTGCTTGTTTGTCGAGTAATGGCAAAACAGCCGGAGTCTCTTTTCGAATGTAGTCCATAAATTTCTTTGTAACTCGTGTCTCTTTACCATAGATCGAAAGCAAAAGCAGGTGCTTGTTTTCAGAAAGAATTTTATCTTTAGCAATAGTAATGATGTGGATCATCTCCGTTTCGTTGCAACCTGAGTAGTCAACAACCATGACTTTTTTGTTACCCTTAACCACCGTGTAAACCCTGTCCTTCATCCTTGCGTGGGCGTCTCAAAATAATCTCAAGTCAACTATCTATTTTCATGAAAGGAGGCTCAAATTACATAAATCATTCAATGATGCAATCTTGAATGTATACTAGGTAATCAGTAATCTTGTGAACATGGCCGAAAAACTCGAACGCACACTGGGCTTATCGTCAACTATCTCGATAGTGTCGGGAGGAATCATCGGCTCGGCAATTTTTATGAAGCCCGCTCTTATGGCTTCACAACTTGGCTCTCCGCTTTTGCTGCTCGGAGTCTGGGTGCTTGGTGGATTCATCACTTTTCTAGGTGCACTTACCAATGCCGAAGCAGCAGCAATGATGCCTGAGACTGGTGGTCAATACATTTTTTTCAAAAACATGTTTGGCGACTTCACTGCGTTTCTTTATGGGTGGTCTGCTCTTGCAGTTTTCAATACAGCAGGAAATGCTTCTATCGCCTATGTGTTTTCAATCTATGCTGAATACTTCATTCACTTACCTCGATTGCCAAAAGAAACGGAACAGCTTTTTCATTTGTACATGCCTGGTATCGGAACAATCTTCCCTCTTGAAAACATCGGAGTAAAATCCTTGACGATTCTCTTGATCTGGTTTCTCACATTCATCAATTACAGGAGCACAAACTCAGCAGACCGAGTCCAGATTTTATTTTCAATTCTAAAAATAGCCTCGATGCTATTCTTAGTTTTCGGAATTTTTGTGTTTGGAAAAGGTTCAGCGTCACACTTTGTGCAAGGCAGTCCGCATTCAGTATCTGTTTTACTTTTATCAATTGTAACAGCAACGTCAGGTGCTTTTTGGGGCTATGAAGGTTGGAACAATATCACTTTCATGGCAGGTGAAATAAAGAATCCGCAACGAAATATTCCTTTTGGTTTGATGATTGGACTACTAATGGTGATTGTAATTTATAGTCTATTGAATTTTGCTTACATCTATGCGCTACCGATTGATAAAATCGCTTCCTCTTCGTTTGTTGGATCTGATGCGGCTTCTAGTGCCTTTGGTTTTGGTGCAGGCGTCATTATTGCGTTGATGGTAATGATCTCGACATTTGGGGCCACGAATGGGAATGTTCTTGCCACTGCTCGCGTCACATTTGCTATGGCGCAAGAGAAAAAATTCTTTCCTATTATTGGCAAGGTTCATCCCATTTACAAAACTCCAGGAAATGCACTTATCCTCCACGGAATCTGGACTTCATTGCTTGTATTAAGCGGCTCGTTTGACACACTTACAGACATGTTAATTTTTGTCACCTGGATTTTCTATGCGCTAAGTGCCGTTGGTGTAATGGTATTAAGAAAAAAAATGCCCGATGCCAACAGACCATATAAAACACTTGGTTATCCCTATGTGCCAATTGCTTTTATATCGATTTCCTTTTTCTTTTTAATCATGACGCTTTATAATGACATCGTCAATTATTTGGACGGAACAACTCAGTTGATCAATTCCTTATTTGGCCTTGCTTTAACAGCCGTGGGAATTCCTTTGTACTTTTATTTTAAAAAGAAAGAAGGTCAATGAACTTCTTTTCCAACAAACGAAATTTCGCATTTGTTTTCATTGCGATTTATTGCCTTTCATTACTTTGGCTTTCATCCGTTTGGTACAATTCATATACTTCATTCCATCTCTTCGATGATCTTTTTGAATGGGAATATCTAGATAAGATCGGCCACTTCTTTAGTTCATTTTATCTCGGCTTATTCGCTTATCAATTTTTTGGCAATCAAGAAGCTTTAGATTCTTCCCTTCGAAAAAAATGGATTTGCTTCTCAGGATTTGTTCTTCTTCTTCCAATTGAAATCTTAGACGGGTTTTCTCAAAACTATGGCTTCTCTCCTGCTGATTTTGTTTTCAATTTTTTAGGAAGTGCTTTTTGCTACGCTAACGTTTTGTATAAAGTTGTTTCTAGCCTCAGTCCAAAATTTTCATTTCACGCTACCGCATTCAGTTTAATCCGACCTGAAATGCTCGGCTCGTCATTTGCTCAGCAAACTTTTAAAGACTACAATGGACAAACCTATTGGGTCTCCTTAGACATCAATTCAATCTTCAACAGAAAAATATTGCCGAGCTGGCTATTACTTACAGTAGGATATGGAGCCGATGGATTATTAGGCGGGCATGACAATGTGTGGCAAGATTCCGGAGGAAAGACAATTGATTATTCAAACGTTGTTCGCACAAAGCGATTCTTTCTTTCCGTGGATTTAAATACAAGGATGATTAGAAAAAGAAGCAAGCTTCTACACTATTTATTTGCTCCTTTTGTATTGCTAAAATTTCCAGCGCCCACATTGGAAATAAATACTGAACACGGAATTATTTTCCACCCAATCTATTTTTGAGTTGGATCGATCGCGCTTACATTCCGCAAGGCAATTTTCTTGATGACGTATCCGATGGTGAGGCCAACTACTGCGCAGCAAAGCATCACTAATAAAAAATTTTCTTCAAAGGCCTTAGCTTCTAGGTCAAGGATTCTTCCTGTCCAATAACCAACGGTGCTGATCGTTGTTGCCCAGATTAATCCCGTAACAACACTGTAAAACAAATAGCTCGTAGGTGTTAAACCGCTCATTCCTATCACCAGTGGAATAATGATTCGAAATCCATAAAGAAATCTATAGCTGAAAAGAATTTGGAATTTATGTGTACGGAAGAAATTATTGACTGGCTCAACTCTAGCTTGAAGCTTGGGTCGATTGGCCAAAAATATTTTACCGTTAAAATGACCAATCAAATAATAAATCCAATCGCTTACAAAAGAACCTGCAAATGCAAAAAGTACTGTGAAAGGAAAATCAAATAAGCCGCGATGAATGAGAGAAGACGCTGTGAGAATGGCGGTTTCACCTTCGAAGAAGGTGCCGATCATTAAAGCCAAATAGCCAAACTCGTTGATGAATTGTTCCATTTAAATGATATCTATCAACTTACGTAGATCCTCAGTGCTTCAATTTATTTAATTGCTCAATGGCCTCTTTGCCTGAATAGGCTTTGCCACATGTTCCAAGCTCACTAATTATTATTTTCTTTGTACCTATTCTTAGATATTTAATATTCTTTCCAAGCGAAATTTCTTTCTCTTCATTTTTTACCATTGTAGACAATCTAACAGTAAGAATTAAAGTATCATTGTCTACTTGTTGAATTATATCTTTTATTCCCTTTACTGAATCCAGGTATCCAATCTTTACAGTAGTTGGTGTTTTACAAACAGTAATTGCAGCCTCATTTATATCTTGGACAAAACAACTGACAATAAAAATAATAACGAGCTCAATTTTCTATTTAGATTTTCTTTTACTTGGAAATACAAATGACTTATTGACCTACAACCTTCCCCATCCTTCAAGAAGTAAATCTTAGTATCGATCTGATTCCTAGAATTAAGATATTTGTTGATACACTTCATCAAAATGGCTTCGCTTTTGAATTGCTTGATCAAAAATTCCGTGAGAGCCTAAGATCAGTTCGCAAACCTCGCGTACAGCATGTTCATCAGTTGAGGTGATATAATCCGAAATCTGATTCTTAACTGAATAATTTTGAAACAAAGGAGAAGCATGATGTTTTACCAGAAACCTAAGTCCACATTTTTCTGCTACGCCAAGATCTAAAACATCATCGTAGACAAAAGCAACTTCATCGGCCTTGAGGTTATTCGCTTTCAAGAAATGATCAAATGGAATCAACTTATTGTTCGACTTGAAATAGACAGAATGATAATGTTCTCGCTGTGCTAAATATTGAGCAGATGGATTTTCTTCACCTGTAATTACAGCCACAGCAGGAAGCGATCCGTGCTTCAGCCAATGACCAAAACGAAGCATGTTTGTGCCCATTGCATCGACTTCGCTAAAAGGACTTCCTCCCTGCGCTGTCTTTACGCCATCATTAAACACACCATCCCAATCAAAAACATACGCTTTGATCTTTGCCAGTTGGTCCTTGAATTCAGCAAAAGGGCGGCAAAATCTGCCGCCCAATTCTGTAAAAATAATTTCCGTGTTATCCATGAAGAGTTAATCTCCTTCAAGATCCTGAATATCCAGCATACCAGCAGGTTTGCCGTTTTCAGTCACGAGGATAGTATCAACTTTAGATTTCTTGAAGATATCAGCTGCATCAGTAAGCAAAGAATTCGCGTCTACTGAAATCGGTGTATTGTATTTGAAATCACCCATCTTTTGGCCCAACACGTTGCGACCATCAGCTTGCAATTTTCTACGAAGATCGCCATCAGTAAATACGCCAAGCACTTGCCCGCTGCCGTTCGTTACAGTCACAGCGCCAAATCCGAATTCAGTCATCTTCACAATTGCATCAGTCAACGATGTGATCGGCTGTAACAATAGGGTTTACTTTATTGATTGCCTCTTTAACACGAACTGTCATCAGACGGGTGTGCTCAATGAATTGCTGTGTACCCAAAGCAGTGAAGTTATTTTCAGTTAATGCCTTCATTATTTTCCAAGGCACAGTGATGGTGTGAGCACCTGCATTGAGCGCATTACGAACGTGTTCAGCATTACGAACTGATGAGAACATCACTTTAGTATCATAGCCATAATGATTCACTGCGAACACGCACTGTTCAACTAGGTCAAGCGCATCGTGTCCTTGATCTTGCAAACGACCAACGAGTGGGCATACATAAGTTGCGCCAGCTTGCATCGCCATATAAGCTTGTTGCAAAGTGTAGATCAAATGAACGTTCACAAGCAATCCTTCTTTTCTCAACAAGAGCACAAGCCTTCACACCTTCAAGAGAAACAGGAATTTTGAAAACGGTTTTCTTAGGGTCAAGACCCAACGCCAATTGGCGTTTAGCTTCTTTCAATACGTCTGCAGCTGTGTCTCCCAATGCTTCGATTTGAAGAACAGGAACAATTTTTGAAAGTTTTACAATGAGGCCGTCAATGTCGGTAACACCACCACGGTGCATGAATGTTGGGGTAGTAGTGAGACCGGTGAGAAATCCAAGTTGAAATGCGTCTTCAATTTCTTTGAGGTCGGCTGAGTCAAGGTATAATTCCATGTTAAAATAGTATTTTCGAGGTTTATAAATAACATTGGCTTATTTCAAAACAGGACTTTGCTTCGCGATACTTCACTTCAATTGCATGAAGTTCAAGTAAAGGTTTCATAAATTCTTCGAGATCGTATACACACAAGTTGGCTTGCTGCATCACACAAAGCTTTCTCAGGTTCAGGGTGAGTTTCGATAAACAAACCGTCAACACCTGCTGCAACACCCGAGCGTGAAAGTACAGGAAGGAATTCTCTTGCTCCGCCTTTTGCATCGGCACTTGGAATTCCATATTTGCTAATAGAGTGAGTAATATCAAACACTACAGGATATCCAATCTTGTTCATGTGATAGAAACTGCGTGGATCAACGATCAAGTCGTTGTAACCGAAGGTATATCCACGTTCTGTCAAAATGATTTGGTCATTGCCAGCTTCAACGCACTTAGTTACTGGGTGCTTCATATTGTCCGGAGCGAGGAATTGACCGTGCTTGATATTGATTACACGTCCGGTTTTCGCTGCTGCTACCATTAAGGCAGTTTGCATGCAGAGATAGGCTGGAATTTGTAATACATCAATCACTTCACCAGCTGCTGCAGCTTGATCTGGATAGTGAATATCGGTAAGCAACGGGAAACCGAACTGTTCTTTGATCTTAGCCAGCATCTTTATTCCTTTATCTAAGCCTGGGCCGTTGTAATATTTCAGGCTACTACGATTGTCTTTGTGAATGACGACTTGTAGATGATCTTGATTTTCATCCGTTCCGAAACTTCCTTCAGCTTTTCGGCTGTTTTCATCATGATGGATTCCTCTTCGATCACACAAGGACCGGAGATAACGAAAAGCTCGTCGGCACCACACTCGATATTGCCGACGCTAACTATTTTCTTGTTCATAATCTTCTTCTTTTTGGTTTCTAAGCCCTCCAGCCTAACGGTCGAAAGGGTGATTTAATAAAAACTTAGCAAAGGTATTGAGATATTTAAAATTTTAACGCTTAATTTTGTGGAAACAAATTTAACTGAATGCCTTTTATCTAACGGTAAAACCACTAACGCGAATTGGAAAAAGAATTCACATCCCATTTGAACCGCAATTTTAACGCTGGTTCGATCAATTGCCGCCAGGCATTGAATGAGTCCCACCTCACCCCTACACGTGTGGGCAGGCGACCGCATAGGCGCATCCGCATCTGATACCCGATCTTTTCTACTAAGATCCGGCAAAATACCCCAGGGTGTTTTGCCAAAAGTGCTTTTAGTATTTTTCAAACAACCCAACTTAGGATTATCGTGAACAACAATATTATTGTGCGCGAGGCTACTAGTGCTGATGCACATTTTGCAGAAACCATTACGAATGAAATGGCCGAGTCGGCCAAGGCGAGAGGCACCGGCATTGCCAAACGCTCGCCAGATTATATAAAAATGAAGATGGCGGAAGGAAAAGCCGTTATCGCCACCACTCCCGAAGGCGAATGGGTGGGGTTTTGTTATATCAAATAGTGGGAGCACGAAAAGTTCGTAGCGAATAGCGGACTGATTGTTTCGCCAGCGTTTCGCAAAAGCGGAGTTGCTAAAGAGATTAAGCAAAATGTATTTGCCCTCTCCCGCAAGAAATATCCTCACGCTAAAATATTTGGCTTGACCACAGGGCTCGCCGTGATGAAGATCAACTCCGATCTTGGTTATGAGCCGGTCACTTACTCTGAACTAACTTCAGATAATGAATTCTGGAAAGGCTGTCAGAGTTGTGTGAATTATGAAATTTTGATGAGCAAAGAACGGAAGAATTGCATGTGTACGGCAATGTTGTACGATCCCGAAGAGAAAGCAAAAGACGAAGCGAAATTGCTAGAAGCCATTCAACAGCATCAACGCGAGCCAGTAACCCGTGAGGCCAAAGAGTTTGCAGCATACTCTAAAATTTACGAGCGTTTTATGCGCATCAAACAATTTGTGCTGATGAAAGGCTGGCGTAAAAAAACGATGGCAATAAAAACAAGCCGTCATTTTAGTTAGGTGCTGTTCGGATTCTATCGTGTTTCCCTTTTAACCTTCGCAATA
>JASGIR010000005.1:0-9056 GCA_049840975.1 Cyclobacteriaceae bacterium
AAGGTTTTATACAATACGAAGTTTTAGATGCTGATGGTGTTTCCATTGTAACATCTGAAAGCTTAAAAAGAATCTCATGCAAAAAGATGATGCCAAGAAAAAATTGTGGCAAGCATTGAAAAAGCAGTTCTCATTTAACCGTTAGCCTAAATGAAAATAATGAAAGCCTTACCGATTTTTTTCATTCTCTTAATCAGTTATTCAAACGCGTTATCGCAAATCACAGGCAAGTGGGTTAGCATTGATGATAATTCAGGAGAACCTCGATCCATGGTCGAGATCTTTGAGCGGAGCGGAAAGTATTTCGGCAAGTGGGTAATCTATTCAAAGCTGGGATACCTTTCTCACCCAGTTTGTGATAAGTGCGATGGTGAGGACCCCCGATTCAAAATGAAAATCATAGGGAATGGAAATCTTACAAAATGCCATCAAGCAAGGGAGTGAATTTACGGGTGGCCATATACTTGATCCTGAAAATGGAAAGTCTACCGTTGCAAACTATGGCTAGAGGGAGCAAACTTAAAGCTACGTGGTTACTGGGGGCCATTTTTGTACACAGACATGGAAACGCGAGGTCGTTCGTCCATAGAAAAGTGGAATTTATCTACTAATCTTACATCTTAGCAATTCAACGTTACTAAAAGGTTACCAGAGGTGGCATTAAGAGTATTCAAGTTAGGTTCTAGTGTGGACGAGGGTGGATCTTCGAGCGTATCCGAAAGGGAGACGAAAAGGCGCTTGAAATCGTTTATAAAAGTACTACCGGATGATGACTAAGCTGGTAGTAACCAATAGCGGCACTGAGGATGAGGCCAGGGATGTTTACCAAGATGCACTGGTTGTATTTTGGCAAAAAGCGAGAACCCCAGATTTCGTTCTCCACCTCCAAAATGAGCACTTACATCTATAGTATTTTTGTCAAAATCTATGGAGAAAAGAGCTCGACAGGAAAAAAAGGCTTTCGAATGAGGAAAAAGACTCAGCGGAAACCATTGATTTGGAAAAACCTGAACGTGAGAAGATTATAGCAAAGTGCCTTGAACAATTGGGCGAAACTTGTCGTAGTATTAATGTATTATTACTTTGACGATATGTCGATGCAAGAGATAGCCGACAAATTAGGTTTCGCCAACACGGACACAGCTAAAACAAAGAAATATAAGTGCAAACAAAAACTAGATGAATTAGTAAAAGCTCAGTACTCTGAGCAAGATTTTTTAGACTAATAGAAAAATGGAAAATTTTGAACTTATCGATGATTATTTGCGTGGTCGGCTCGAGGGGCAGGATAAGCAGAACTTTGAACAACAATTGCAGGCAGATCCTTCTTTGCAAAGCGAAGTAGCGTCTGCAAAAACAGTAATCGAAGGAATCAAGAAAGCTCGCATGTCTGAGCTTAAAGCCATGCTGAATCAAGTACCTGTATCTGGTTTGATGACGCAGCTGGTATCTCAGCAAGTCAAATAGCTGTGGGAGCTTTTACAGCGGGGGCAATTCTAAACTGGAACTATATTCTATTTTAAACCTTGGGAAAAATCACCAACCGTTGAGACCAAAATAGAAAAGCCAACTACTGAAAAAATTGCACTGAAAGAACCAGAAGTAACTACTCCAGAAGAGAAAACAATTGAGGAAAAACAACTGTTGCAGAACCTAAAAAAGTAGCGAAGTTAAAAGCCACCTCTACGAAGAAAGTCATTCCTAAACTTCAAGTCACTGATCCTACAGATGAATTGACAAGCACAAATGCTGATTCAAAAGGCAAGGCCTGCTGCGACTATGAACCACGGAGATGTTTCTGTGTCAAGAATAGAGGTCGAGATTAACTATAGCAACAGCGCATATACTTTCCACTATCAATTCAGCGATGGCAAATTGATTCTCTACGGAACATTTGATAAGAGCTTGTACGAGATCATTGAGTAAATGGCGATTCCAGGTCTTTGTTCTTGTTCTATAAGAGACACTATTACTCTACTCGATGAAAAGCAGTCTGTGATCACGCCTCTCCTGCCAATGAAGGACTCACAGTTGATCAGGAAATTAAAATACTACAGAAATAAATAACAACGAAGCCCTTCCTTCGAAGGGCTTATTTTTTGATACCCTTTTCGACTATCTTTGCCGCGCATGTACAGCGATAAAAAATACACAAGCAAAAAGAAGCTCGGAAGTTATCCCTCGGTCAGTGTTGTTTTCAGTATCACACTGGCGCTATTTGCCATAGGCGTTTTCGGAGCACTTGTGATATATTCAAAAGAGCTTGAGAAAGTAGTAAAGGAGAATATTCGACTGCAAGTCTATCTCAATAGCAAAGTCTCTACCAGGATCTTAAAAAAATCGAGAAGGATATTAAGTCAAAGAATTTTATTGCCAAGCAATCAGAGGCAGTCAAGTTTATATCTAAAGAAGAAGCCGAAAAACAATTCATCAAAGAAACAGGCGAAGATTTCAAAAGCTTTCTTGGCTAATCGACTTCATGATGCATTCCTAATTCGAGTTGACGAACCATATCAAAGCAAATCTAATCTTGCAAAGATCAAATCAGAACTCTGAAAAAATGCCCGGTGTATTTCAAGTCGACTATAAAGAAACCTTATTGAGTCGGTTAATGAAAATATCACTAGAATCGGACTCATATTCAATGGGATTGGTTGCAATCCTTTCCTATCATTGTAGTTTTACTCATCAACAACACTTTGCTGATCAGCCTTATTCTCACAACGCTTTCTTATCAGAAGCATGCAATTAGTCGGAGCAAAAGATGGTTTATCCAAAGGCCATTTATCTTTAGAGCTTCATTTCATGGTTTACTTGCAGGCCTTATCGCTTCTGGATCTTCTCGTTGGACTGATCTCATTTGCCTACCAAACGAATCGAAGAGCTTAAACTTATTCAAAACAGTTATCGTTTACTTCAGTTGATGGGCTCCCTTTTCGGTCATCGGAGTAATCGTAGCCGCTGATAATTCTTATTGAGCGGTGAATAAATATTTAAAACTATCTTTGGACTGAAATTCTATTAATATCTCATGGAACAAATTGCCTTTCGGAAAGAAGAACTATCAGTTGATGATTATCGGTGTAGTTGCGTTGATTGTTGGATTCACAATTATGACAATGGATAAAGCCTTACGGTTTTGGCTTTTTAGGATTGACCCTCGGCCCTATCATCGTGCTTGCTGGTTTTGCAATTGAAATTTTTGGCACAATTTCATACACCAGAAAAAGAAAATAAGTAATGTCAATTGGAGAGGCAATTCTGTCGGCCATCGTTGAAGGCCTTACTGAATTTTTGCCTGTTTCTTCTACAGGGCACATGATCATTGCCTCGTCCCTGAATGGGAATTGCAACTGATCCTTTTGTAAAAACTTTTACAGTAGCCATACAACTTGGTGCAATTCTTTCAGTTCTGGTTTTGTATTGGAAGAAATTTTTTCAATCAATAAACTTCTATTTCAAACTCTTTATAGCATTTCTCCTGCAGCTGTATTGGGTTTCATTTTCAATGACTATATCGATCAACTATTGGAGCGAGTAGAAGTTGTTGCTATTACTTTGATCCTTGGCGGGATCGTTTTCCTTTTCATCGATAATTTTTTCAATAACAACAAAAGCACTGAAGAACCTTCATTTGGTTTCTGCTCTTAAAATTGGTTTCTTCCAATGCATCGCTATGATTCCAGGCGTATCAAGATCAGCAGCTACAATCATCGGAGGCTCTACTCAGAATCTTACTAAGAAAACAGCAGCAGAATTCTCTTTTTTCTCGCTGTGCCTACAATGTTTGCAGCAACAGCATATAAGCTTTTCAAGTATTACAAGGAAGGAAATGCCTTTGAGCCTAGTCGAGCTTGTCTGCTCTTGCAATAGGAAACATTGTTGCATTCGTTATAGCCATTTTAGCCATCAAATTTTTTATCAGTTTCGTTTCAACACGTGGATTCAAAATATTTGGTTACTATCGAATTATTTTGGTGTAATTATTCTTATACTTTATTACTCGGGAGTTGGCCTTTCAATTTTATAATGGAACAGTCCGGCCAAGTTTTGCTGATCAACAAGCCACTGGAGTGGACATCATTTGATGTTGTCAATAAACTTCGTTATAAACTAAAGACCAAAAAGATTGGTCACGCAGGTACGCTTGATCCACTCGCAACGGGCTCTTTTGATCATTTGTGTAGGAAAGATGACCAAGCGTATTGATGAATTTCAGGCACAAGAAAAAGAATACACAGGCAAATTTGTTTTGGGGCAATCAACACCTTCTTTTGATTTAGAAACAGAAGTGAGTGCTCCAGAAGACATATCATCAATTACTGAAGATCAAATCAAAGCTATAACTCAAAGATTCCTCGGAGCAATTCAACAAATTCCGCCACTTCATTCCGCAATAAAAGTCGATGGCAAATGTGCATATAAATTAGCACGAAAAGGAAGTGATGTTGAACTAAAACCTCGCGAAGTCTTTATTAAGGAATTTGAAATCATTTCAATCGACAAACCAGCTGTGGAGTTTAGAGATAGTTTGTTCAAAAGGAACATACATACGAAGTTTGGCTCGCGATTTTGGGTTGGCCTTAGGTACAGTTGCTTATTTAAAAGAATTATGTAGGACTCGAATTGGTGAATTCAAGCTATCTGATGCATTGACAATACGACCAAGTATTACCTTTGCCAACCCATGAAAATCTATCATAGTCCAGACGATTTTGCTTGCCTAAATAATGCCGTTGTCACTAGCGGCACTTTCGATGGTGTGCACGTTGGACACTTGAAAATTCTTCAACGATTGAAAGAAATAGCTTCCCAGACTTCGGGTGAGACAGTAGTAATCACATTTTGGCCACATCCCCAAATGGTGCTTCATCCAGAAAATACTTCGCTAAAATTATTAAACACATTTGAAGAAAAAGCTGATCTTCTAAAAGCTGAAGGCATAAATCACTTGTTGAGAATTCCTTTCACTAAAGAATTTTCTCATTTGAGTTCAATTGATTTTATTCAAAAGATTTTGGTAAAAACAATCGGTACCAAAAAACTCGTGATCGGTTACGATCATCGTTTCGGTCACAATCGTGAAGGAAGTTTTGAGCAACTTAAAATCAACGCTCCTACGTATGGCTTTGAAGTAGAAGAAATCTCTCGTCAAGATGTTGACCATATCAGCGTAAGTTCTTCAAAAATAAGACAGTCGTTGGAGCAAGCTGATATCGAAACAGCAAATCATTTATTGGGCAAACCATATTCGCTTACTGGTCAAGTCGTGAAGGGTGATAAACTCGGTCGAGAATTAGGTTTCCCAACGGCAAATATTGAAGTTGATTCACGGTATAAGTTGATTCCTTCAGATGGTATTTATGCGGTCACTGTGAAGCATGAAGCTGAGATGTATAAAGGAATGCTTTACATTGGTCCACGGCCAACAGTGAATGGAACTAAGGGAGTTATCGAAGTAAATATTTTTGATTTTAATAAAGAGATTTATGGTGAAAACCTGACTATCTTTTTCCATTCTTACTTAAGAGGAGATAAAAAATTCAACAACCTTGAAGAATTGAAACTGCAACTTCATCAAGACAAAAAAGAGGCCGTTAGAATTTTAGAAACAATTACTTTTGCAAAAGTATGATCGATAAAAGAGTGAAAGATGCGGATGAAGCCGTACGCGACATCCCTGACAACGCAACATTGATGCTCGGTGGTTTCGGTCTTTGCGGTATTCCTGAAAATTGTATTGCAGCTCTTCTCAAAAAAGGTGTAAAAGGATTGACCTGTATTTCAAACAATGCTGGTGTAGATGATTTTGGAATTGGTTTGCTTTTGAAAACACGACAAGTAAAAAAAATGATCTCTTCTTATGTAGGAGAAAATGCCGAGTTCGAAAGACAGCTTTTATCTGGTGAGTTGGAAGTTGAGTTGATTCCGCAAGGAACACTTGCTGAAAGATGTAGAGCCGGAGGAGCTGGCATCCCAGCATTCTTCACTCCTGCTGGTGTTGGTACCGAAGTGGCTGCAGGAAAAGAAACACGAGAGTTTGACGGTAAAACCTATTTGATGGAACAATGGCTACGCGCTGATTTCTCTATAGTGAAAGCGTGGAAAGGTGATACATCAGGTAATTTGATTTATCGTGGCACTGCGCGCAACTTTAATCCCATGATGGCAACTGCTGGAAAAATTACAATTGCAGAAGTCGAGGAACTTGTTCCCATAGGCACACTAGACCCAAATGATATTCACACGCCTGGAATTTTTATTCATCGAATTTTTCAAGGTAAGAATTACGAGAAAAGAATAGAGCAAAGAACCATCACGAAATAGTATGCTTGATAAAATTGGAATAGCAAAGAGAATTGCTCAAGAAGTAAGAGATGGCATGTATATCAATTTAGGGATAGGCATTCCAACTCTAGTAGCCAATTATATTCCTCATAATCTGAATGTAGTTCTTCAATCCGAAAATGGGCTACTTGGAATAGGCCCTTTCCCCAAGGAAAATCAAGTCGATGCCGATTTTATAAACGCTGGAAAACAAACAATCACAATAATGCCTGGCAGCGCATTATTTTCATCCGCAGATAGCTTTGGTATGATCAGAAGTGGAAAAGTAGATCTAACCATTCTTGGCGCGATGGAAGTCTCAGAAAACGGAGACATCGCTAATTGGAAAGTACCTGGCAAAATGGTAAAAGGAATGGGCGGTGCAATGGACTTAGTTGCATCGGCAAAACATATAATTGTTGCAATGCAACATTGTAGCAAAGACGGAGCTTCAAAGCTTTTGAAGAAATGCTCACTGCCAATCACTGGCCTTCGTTGTGTCAAAAAAATTGTAAGTGATATGGCCGTTGTAGATCTCTTACCTACAGGTGGGTTTAAATTACTGGAACGTGCGCCTGGCATTTCAATCGAACAGATTAAAAATGCCACGGAAGGAAAACTGATCATTGAAGGAGAAATTCCTGAAATGAAAATCTGATATTATAATATTCAATCTTACTCATGAAAAAATCTGAAATCCATTTTAAAATAGAACTTGATCAAAATAATGTTCCTGAAAAAATTCTTTGGGATGCGACCGACAAACCTGAGGGCGGTTTTTCAGAAAGCAAATCGATGAGCATAGCACTTTGGGACCATGTTCAAAAAAATACACTTCGCATTGACTTATGGACCAAAGACATGCCTGTGAATGAAATGAAGAGGTTTTACATTGATTGCATTGGAGGACTTGGTCAAAGTGTACTCACTTCCACAGGAGATGAAACGATGGCCTCAGAGATAAATAATCTTTGCGAAAAATTAGCAGCGCACGTGCGAAAATCGGGAGATTAAAATTCACCTCGCACGGACATAACACACTTGTCATAAAGATTAATTATTTTCGCTTGAGGTATATGAAAAATTACCTTAGGATTTACTTTGCGATTTGCGTTGCTCTTCTAGTATCGTGCAAGAAGGAGGAAAATGCAACACCTCCTACTGTTCTTGTTAACTCAACTTATCTGAATGTTCGAACTACCTTTGAATTAAGTCTATTTATCGTTGAATCAGGTCTGAATTTATCTTCTCAACTCCCCAAGTATAATGTTCAGCTTTACAAAGTAACATACAAGACCTCTTATAATGGGCAACCTATAATTGCTTCAGGTTTAGTTGCAATTCCAAACACAACGAACGCAGTGCCAATGGTTAGTTTTCAACACGGTACAATTGCAGCACATAACGAAGCACCAACTACTATACCTTTAAATAGCACTGAGCTTATCCTTTATTCCGCGCTAGCATCGCCAGGCTTTATTGCGGTAATCCCTGATTTTATTGGATTTGGTGCTTCGGAAGATATACAGCATCCTTATTACATCGAAGACGCAACAGCAATTCCGATCATCGATTTGCTGAAAGCGGCTAATGAGTTAGCTATGTTGAAACACGTTTCGTTTAATGGAAAGTTATTTCTAGCAGGATACTCTCAAGGTGGGTATGCTACTATGGCCACGCACAAAGCGATCGAGGAAAATGGATTAAATGGTTTTGATCTTGTAGCATCGTTCCCATCTTCAGGAGGATACGATATTAAAGGAATGCAAAAATATTTTTTTAGTCTTACCACATATGATCAGCCGTTTTTTATGGCTTATGTTGCAAATGCATATAAGAACTATTACGGATGGTCTCAACCGCTTACCGATTTCTTTCAAATGCCTTACGCCTCCGAAGTCCCTGGATTATTTGATGGGTTGAAAAACGGTGATCAAATCAATGCTCTACTAACAGACACAATTCCAAAACTTGTAAACAATGATCTGATTGTTGGCATTGATAACAATCCAAAGTATACATACATAGTGAACGCTTTCGATGAAAACTCATTGTTGGATTGGTTCCCTCTAAAAAAAATGTTTATGTATCATGGCGATGCAGACGTAACTGTACCATTCCAAAACTCTGTTGATACTTATAACAAATTGATTTCAAATGGTGCGCAGCCATCTGTCCTAACTTTCACTCCCCTTGTGGGAGCAACCCACTATAGCGGTGTGGAGCCGTACATCGAAGCATTCGTTCCACAAATGATGGCCCTTAACGAGGAATAATCCAAAGCAATTCCATTCAAAATTTATTGCTAAAAAATGCTCTGCATGCATCATTTTATTTGGTTTTTCTTGTAGATTTAAGAGTTAAATCGATTTCTGAAAAATAATTTATGCAAACCATGAGCAAATTTTACGTAAAGCTTATTGTCCTCGCCATATGCCTATTTGGCGGAACAACGTTTCTTTTTGCCCAGACAACGGTATCTGGCACAGTCAAAGACGGTACTACTCAAGAAGGACTTGCCGGAGTAAATATCGTTGTGAAAGGCAAGGTAGCAGGCACGATTACTGATAAAGATGGTAAATACACTCTCAAGGTAAATCAATCACCTCCTTTTACAATATCTTTTTCATTTATAGGATTCCACACCGAAGAAAAGGAAATCACTGAAGCTAATTCAACTTATGATTTCACAATGAATGAAGAATCACTCCTTGGCCAAGAAATAGTTG
>JASGIR010000006.1:0-11034 GCA_049840975.1 Cyclobacteriaceae bacterium
TGGCGGTTTTCGCTTGGGTCTCTCCTTATTTTGATTCTTCTTGTTATTGGTTATGCATTTCAATACGCATGGCGTGCTTTTCCTATCATCAGCGGATATGGAGCTAAAGATGTTTGCTCATGTGTATTCGTTGGCGGTCGTGATCCACAAGACGTCATCAAATAATGAGCTAAATAGTTTCCCACTAAAACTTGGTTCATTCGTAATTAATTCCGATTCATCCGCTACAGGAAGTGTATTTGGTCTAGCCAAAAGAAAAGCGATCTATAGAAAGGGTTTAGGTTGTACGTTGTTAACTGAAATGCCTGGAGACAAATTCCGCGAAATCAGAAAATGAATTTGTATTCATCTCAAAAAATAAGATCTGATTCTATTGCTTGGCCACAAGGCGACAAACTTCCGGATACGGTCTCCAAAAAAATCAATATCGAAAAACTGAAAGCCACGATTGACAATGCTTTTATTGAAACTGATACAGTAAAAGTCAATTTGAGAAGAACTCGTGCCTTGGTTGTGGTTTATGATGGAAATATCATAGGTGAAAAATATGGAAAGGGCTTCGACAGAAATTCGAAACAAATTGCTTGGTCGATGACCAAAAGTATAACCAACGCGCTTGTCGGAATTCTAGTAAAGCAGGGCAAGTTAAAATTAGAAGACTCCGCTCCCATTGCCTCATGGAAATTGGATGAAAGAAGAAACATTACACTTGCTGATCTGCTGCATATGAGCAGTGGACTTAAGTGGGAAGAAAATTATGGCGGACCAAGCGGAGCTACGAATATGCTTTTCAAGAAAAAAAACATGGGCATTTATGCAGCGAGCTATCCGATTGAATCCAAACCCGGGGAAGTATTTGAATACTCAAGTGGCACTACTAATATTATTTCACGAATCGTTCGCGAATCTGTGGGAGATGATAACTATTATCGATTCCCTTATCAAGAACTCTTCGGCAAAATCGGAATGAATAGCATTGTAATGGAGCCTGATGCCGGAGGAACATTTGTCGGCTCATCGTATTCATTTGCAACCGCTCGAGACTTTGCGCGGTTTGGGTTGCTTTACTTAAATGATGGTGTTTGGAACGGTGAAAAGATTCTGTCAGAAGGTTGGGTGAAATTTTCTTCTACACCAACAAAGGGCGCTAAAATTGGTCAGTACGCAGCTCAATGGTGGGCCAATGCCGGTGAAAAAAATAATGAATCCAATCGACTTTATCCTCATGTACCTACCGATGGATTTCTAGCTGATGGTTTTGAAGGACAGTACACTTTTGTTATTCCGTCAAAGAAATTAGTGATTGTTCGACTTGGCTTAACTAAGCGAGATAATTTTGATATGGACAAATTAGTTGCTGATATAATCGATTGCTTGCCGAACTGATTTATGAATCTTGTCAAATCTTCTCATACACTTGCACCCGAAAAGAAAATCCTGATTGGTGTCGATGCGCTTGCCTCAATTGATCCTGAGATTTTAGAGGACTCATATGTTTATGTTCATTGTCAATTTCCAATTCCTTCGCCTGGGTTTTTAATTCGCATTTGGAAAACAACTGTGCTTCAAGATTGTAATTCGCCTTCACGATCGAATTTGATTCATGCAGAAAACATTTCTTATGCACCTCAGTGGACGCAAGTGCCAGATCAAGGAACATATTCTTTTTTACTGATCTTCTCTGCACTTCCCAAATCTTGTACATTGTTCGATTTAATAGAAGACATTCCTCAAGCTGGAGGTTTTTTGGTTAAAAATATTGCTCGAAATAAAACTGATGTTTATCGAATTACTTTAGGAGATTAAAAAAATAAGAACTCATTATGTCGTTAGAGCAGCGCATCAAAGATTTTAATAAAGATAGGCAACAGCCAACAATAAAGCGCAAGTACAAATTGATGGCCGATAATGAGTTTACTTTTTTTCGCGCTACTTGCCATTTATTTTACGAAGATTTGGGAATCAAATTTAATCAAGGCCCGCTTGTATGGGCCTGTGGTGATCTGCATCTGGAGAATTTTGGAAGCTACCGCGCTGCTAACGGACTCACCTATTTTGATATCAATGATTTTGACGAAGCCATGCTTGCTCCTGCAGCGTGGGAAGTGGGTAGATTTTTGTGCAGCATCGGGATGGCCTCTGACATTTGGAACTATTCAATGAAGGAAGCTGAAAAATTAATGACAGTCGTCCTTCGCGCATACACGCAACAATTGGCCGAAGGCAAGGCCTATGCAATCGAAAAAGAAACAAGCCCACAATTGATTCGCGATTTTTTTGAATTAGCTGAACAGCGTAAAGAAAAAGTTTTGATTAAATCCAGAATCGAAGAAAAGAAAGAGAAGTTAAAGATCATCAAAGACAAAACATTGCCCGTTGAAAAGGAAGTCAGGCATAAAATAAAATCAGGTGTAAATGATTTTTTGAAAGACTACTATCCTTTCATAAAAGTGAAAGACGTGGCTTTTAGAATTGCTGGCACTGGAAGTTTAGGCGTAAAGCGTTTTGTACTTCTAGTCGAAGATGCAAAGAGCAACAAGTGGCGTCTGTTGGACATCAAGCAAGCCATGGCATCATCTCTCAAGCCTTATTTAAAAAGTCAGCAGCCACACTGGAAATCTGAATCTGAGCGAATCACTACAGTTCAAAATTTTATGCAATATGCCTTACCGCGTTTTATGGGCACATTGACAATTGAAAATGATGATTATGTATTGAAGCAACTTCAGCCAAGCGCACAAAAAATTGATCATACACTTTGTCACCGAAAAATGAAAAATGTAGAAACGGTGATGGAGACGATGGCACGCGCAATGGCAGCCTCGCAAATCAGAAGCGCAGCAAGAAGAGGTTCTGCCGATGTCGAAACGATGATGAAGTTTTCTCTTGATTCACTGTGGCAGGCCAATCTAATTCAAGCCGCGATTGAATACGTTCCGATCATGCGGAAGTATTATAAAGAATATAAATCTCTTTATAAAAAAGATTCTTTCTCTTAGGGATTCGAAACGTAGTTTCTTCCTTCATTTTATTAACACGCCACCAATTCTGACGGCCGATTTTGATTCTTAACCAAAAGCGTGAATCAAAGCAGAGAATTTTATGCTTTTCTTCTGTGCATAAACAAATTGAAAATGGAGATGCCTGCAATAATTGCCAAAACAGTAAGGGTAATCACCATGCGTGTATTTTTCAGTTCGAGTGATTTTATCATCCCGTCCTTTCTCACCTCACCTATCTCTTTTTCCTTTGCTTGTAAATCCAAAGCCATTTCCATTTGTGCAATCTTACGGCTGCTCTCTTCTCCATAAATTCTTTCTTTCGCTTTGTCAAAGCTCAGCATAGTTTCATATGCTTCTTTCATCTTTCCTTGCTTCGCATAATTGCTCGCCATGTTTTTCAAAATCTGAGGCTCAAAAACATAAGCTTGAAGGTCTTTACATGATGTCATTGCACTATCGAGATACACTTGTGCTTTTGCCGACTGTCCTGCCCTAGAATAGACTTCGCCAAGGTTGGTCATGATATTGATCACAGCAATATTATTCTGCTCTTTTTTCGCCAGCGTTATCGCCTTTAAATAATATTCAGTCGCTTTTTGAAAATTCCCCTGACGGAAATAAAGGTTGCCTATATTATTGAGCGGATCGGAAAAAACTTTGCCAAGTTCTTCACTTAGCTGAAGTGCTTGAGAGTAAAATTTCAGTGCTTGTTCATACAGTTGTAAGTCACTGTGCAAATTACCAAGATTATTAAGTGAACCGATAATTTTCAACTTATCGTTAAGTTGACTGAACTGTTGATACGATTTTTCAAAATATTTCATTGCTTGACCGTAATCTTTTTTCAATGAGTAGATGTACCGATGTTATTTTTTGTAGTTGCAATTCCTTCATTGTTTTTAAGACTGATCATATATATGAAGTGATATCCTCAAATAATACTCGAGCGTACGATCAAGAGCGCCCTGATTTCGATAGGCCACTCCTAAATTGTTTAAAAATCCGGCCATTCCCTTCAAATCGTCGCCAATTTCTGAACCGAGCATCAGAGCTTCGCGTGTAGACGCATTGCTTTAACTGGAATCAGAATTAATATAAGCCCTAAAAAGCTGCTTAGGGTTTTACTTTATTTTCACCAGAAGCAGTCTTCAAGACATTTTCAAGACTGTCAGCCGGATTAGAAAAGCCAGAAACAGAAACCAACAGATCAAGACACAAAGAATATTTTATCAGGTTGGGGTAAAATCAAGTTTAAAATTACAGATTTTATTCCCAAAATAGAATTTGATAATGATGTCAAAAATTCAGCGTTATCCAATCCAATTAAACATTTTAACCCACCATCCCCAAAATTATGAAAACACGATTTACTTTCACACTCCTTTGCCTTCCATTCCTGATTTTCGCCCAATCGAATGAAGAAAAAGAGGCAGTAATGAAACCTGTGAAGCAGCTTTTTGAAGCGATGCAAAAATCAGACAGTGCACTTCTTAGAAAGCACTTCAACTAAACCTGGCAACTGTAGCTAAAAACAAAGAAGGAAAACTCTTCTTCAAAGAGAATCCTCTTTCAATGACTTTGCCAAAGCTATCGGAACTCCTCATAATGATACCTATAATGAGATGATATGGGATGAAAAAATTCAAATCGATGGAAATTTTGTTCAGGTCTGGACGAGTTATGCATTTTATGTTAGGCAAGAAATTCAATCATTGCGGGGTAGACGCTCTTCATCTTGTAAAAGGTGATTACGGAAATTGGAGAATATTCCATATTCGAGACACAAGAACAAAAGGAAGGATGTCAAGTACCAGAAAAAGTCAGTTATCAATTTAAGTAACTGTATTTCTCTTATCTTCTGATTGAATATTACTCTACTTCGAGTATTACTTGAAGGTCATTTTAAAACAGCAATCGATTGTTTTTATTTATGTCGGAGAAGAATCATAAAGATTATGAACTAAAAAGTACAATAACCGTTTTCATCTATAAATAACTGGCTTTTTGTAAGAGGTTCATCTATCTTTATTATCAAATAGTTGGCGCTATGAAAACACAATCGAGACATCTCCTTCCTGAAATTCACGTAAATCCTATTTATCGTGATCTTGTTGTAGTAACTGTATCTGGGTTGTTGGTGGCTACGGCCATTCTCACAATGCTGGTAATGTTTGTCAGCAAGTTCTGAAAACAAAAAAGCCTTCAAACGAAGGCTTTTTTTATAGTCTTAACTGGATTTTCTTCAATTCACGTGCATCACCATTTGAGGATTAGCTGAGACCCATTCTTCTCCACCTTCAAAAACTTCTTTCTTCCAAATAGGCACTTTCGCTTTAATAGCATCAATAATGAATCTGGCATGCTTCAAAAGATTCTTTGCGATGTGAAGCAGAAACCGCAACAACCACAGCAACCTCGCCTGGTTTCAGAGTTCCTATTCGATGGCTCACGGCCCAACCCTGAAGTTTCCAACGGTGGGCAGCCTCATCAATAATTGATCTTATTTCAGCTACGGCCATAGATTCATATGCTTCATATTCTAACCAGCGCACGTTCTTTTGATGCGCATTGTCGCGAACGGTACCAATAAAAACATTAACGGCCCCCGCACCTAAGCTGGAGGCCGTATCGATTACTTCTGTACATCGATTGGCTTTGCGGTAATTTTAATCATGATTGACAAAAATTTTGGATGGGAGAAAAACTGAAATGAATGTAATTTTTTTTAGGGTCTGTAACAAGAGTTTTTCTATAATTAAATTCATCCACCGCTTACTGGCGGAATTACAGCAATTTCATCCGTTTCTTTAATCGCCACATCATCTTTCGCATAGGTTTGATTAACAGCAATAAGAAGCGAATTCAGTTCTTTCAATTTTGGATATTGATTCATCAAAAGTTCACGCAGCTCACCCACATGTGAGGCCGAAGTTTCAATAAGTACTTCCCTTCCGCCCAAAATATCGCGGGCAATTCCAAATACTTTCAGTTTTACTTTTTGTGAAGGCATCGCGCAATTTACAAATTGGTAATTTTACAATCATGTCGAAGCCAATTCTTTTTGACAATCACGGACGACCTTTGAACTACCTCAGGCTGGCAGTAACGGATCGCTGCAATCTGCGCTGCTTTTATTGTATGCCTGAGGATGGGATTAGCTATCTGCCTAAAAAAGAATTACTGACTTTTGAAGAGATCAAAAAAATAGTTTCAATCCTTGCTGGTATTGGAATCACCAAAGTGCGATTAACTGGTGGCGAACCTTTCGTGCGCACAGATTTAATGAAATTGATTTCTGCAATTCTAGAAATAGAAGGCATTGAAGATCTTCATATCACCACGAATGGAATTCTTACTGCTCCACACATCAAAGAATTGAAAAAACTCGGCATAGCTTCCGTGAATCTAAGTTTGGACACCTTGGATGCTGAACGATTCAAAATAATCACCAGAAGAAATGAGTTTGAAAAAACTTGGAATACATTACAGCTACTTTTAGAAAATGAAATCCCTCTGAAAGTGAATGCCGTGGTCATGGATGGAAAAAATATCGATGACATCATCCCGATGGTTGAACTTACTCGGAACAACAACATTTCAATTCGGTTCATTGAAGAGATGCCATTCAATGGCGAAGGAAGTCATTATTCGAAACTGAACTGGACTTACAAAAAAATTCTCGAGCACATTCGATTTGCATTTCCTTCCATTGAAAAGATCGCTGATCCCGAAAATGCCACAGCTTATCATTATCAAATTCCTGGATTCAAAGGGAACATTGGAATTATTGCCGCTTTCAGCCGGACGTTTTGCGGGTCGTGTAATAGGATTCGCATTACAGCGCAAGGGATTTTAAAAACATGTTTGTACGATGACGGAGCTTTGAATATCAAAGATTTGATCCGCTCAGCAAAATCAGATCTAGAAATTAAAGAGGAATTGATTGAATCATTTGAGCACCGTCCAAAAGACGGAATGGAAGCAGAAGCGCACCGAAATAAAAAACTGATTACAGAGTCAATGTCAACGATTGGGGGTTAAACCCGCTCTATCACCGCTCCCAATTTTTTCAAACGGCCTTCAATATTTTCATAGCCGCGATCAATTTGATCAATATTTGATATCTCACTTTCGCCTTGCGCTGACAATGCAGCAATCAACAATGCAACTCCGGCACGAATATCAGGAGAAGCCATTTTTACTCCTCGAAGTGACTGTTTTCTATCAAGCCCGATTACAGTTGCTCTATGCGGATCGCACAAAATAATTTGTCCGCCCATGTCAATGATTTTATCAACGAAGAACAAACGGCTCTCAAACATTTTCTGATGAACGAGTACAGTTCCTTTCGCTTGTGTGGCAACCACCAATACGATACTCAATAAGTCTGGGGTGAAGCCAGGCCATGGCGCATCAGCCACGGTCATAATTGAGCCATCGATGAATGTCTCAATCTCGTAGTGTTCTTGTGCTGGAACATAAATATCATCGCCACGAAATTCCATCTTGATTCCCAATTTCCTGAACACATTTGGGATCATTCCCAACATATCGATCCGACAATTTTTAATAGTGATCTCAGATTGAGTCATTGCAGCAAGTCCAATAAAACTTCCAATCTCGATCATGTCGGGCAACAAAGTGTGCTCAGTGCCGTGAAGTTTTTCAACACCTTCAATTGTCAAAAGATTGGAACCAATGCCTTTTATTTTTGCGCCCATGCTGTTGAGCATTGAGCAAAGTTGTTGTAAGTAGGGTTCACAAGCGGCATTGTAAATAGTAGTTGTTCCTTTCGCCAAAATAGCAGCCATCACAACGTTCGCTGTACCAGTTACAGATGCTTCTTCAAGCAACATATAGGTGCCCTTGAGTTCACTTGCATCAATGTGAAAAAGATTCTCATCACTATCGAAGTTGAACTTAGCTCCCAAGTTTTGGAAACCTATAAAATGTGTATCTAGTCTCCTTCTTCCAATTTTATCGCCACCTGGTTTTGGAATTGAAGCAGAACCAAATCGTGCTAAGATTGGTCCTAACAACATCACTGATCCACGCAGTGAGGCAGCTTTCTTTCTATACTCGTCAGACTGAAGATATTTTGTATCAATTTGACTGGCAGTAAACCGGTACGATCCTTTTTGAAGTTTCTCAACTTTACATCCCAAATCCCTGACGAGCTCAATTAATTTATTGACATCAGCAATATCGGGGATGTTGTGAATGGTTACAGGCTCTGAGGTAAGCAGCGGAGTACAAATAACCTGTAGTGCTTCGTTTTTTGCTCCTTGCGGAATAATCTCGCCCTTGAGTTTTTGTCCGCCCTTGATTTTAAACGAACCCATTAGTCGCGTCTGCGGTGATGACGGTTCTTGTTAAATTTCCCGCGGTTGCGGTTATCACGGCTATTGCCTTCAGGTCTCATTTTCTTTTTCTCGCGGTATAATTTCTCAAACAAATTGTCTTCGCGAACTTTTTCCAAGTTCAAAGTCAATTTTCCTTTTGACATGATTGCGATATCTTTTACAATGACTGAATCATCGAGCGTCTCTTTATTCCAGTTGCTGTAAAAGGTTTTCATCAATTTGCCCAAGTAGATGGTAGCTTCTTCACGCTCTTGCGGATCTTCCTGCTTCATCGCCTCTTGTACTAAACGTTCAATATTTTTTCCGTAGTGATGGAATCGCACCTCACTTTGCGGATAGTCCATTTTGCGAGGTCTCTTTAACAGTATGCTTCTGTCTGGCGTAGTGAATGGATTATTCACGTCCAAATTAAAATCGGCCATGATATACAGATCGTCCCACATACGCTGTGGATTTTCTTGTGCTTCTTTCGCGACGGGTGCAAGCTGCTTGATCAATTCGATCAAGGTTGTGGCCATTTGCGTTCGTTTCTCCTTATCAGGGATCGTGCGTATGTAGTTCACCAATTTTTGAACATTGCGACCATATTCCTTCAAAATAATTTGTTCGCGCTGACTATTGTATTCTCCAATCATCTCTCGTAGAATAGTTTGATTTGTATTGACAACGTGAATCTGTGCCTTATCAGTTCTCATGAATCTTCAACTTGGCAAAGCTAAGTAATAAGGTCTTTTCGCCAAAATCGGCAAAATTGATCTTTGCCTTTCGTTCGTTACCCGGTTCTTCCATTTTAATGACGGTACCAAAGCCAAATTTAGGATGTTCCACCTTCATTCCTTCTTTTAATCCCGAGTATCGCTTGGTGCGAAGTCGGCTGAAGGCTTATAAGCGGCCTGGTTTAGGTTTAGGCTTCGCCTGGCATGGTGTGCTCTTCATTCCGCTCACAAAGCTTTTGGCATAATTGGGATTTGGTGCTGCAAAAAGGTCACCACCTCCAAATTTCGAACTGATTTTGATGTATCTCGGATCAATATCATCAAGAAATCGGCTAGGCTCGCAATTCTTTAACCGACCGAATCTGTATCGTGTAATTGCGTAAGAAAGAAAGAGTTTTTTCTGAGCACGAGTGATTGCTACATAAAACAGCCTCCGTTCTTCCTCCAATTCGGCTCGGCTGCTCAACATCATCTGCGATGGAAATAAATCTTCCTCCATTCCAACGATGTAGACATTTTTGAACTCAAGACCTTTTGCCATGTGAATAGTCATGAGTGTGACCTTGTCAGGATCGTTGTCTTTGTTTTCGTCTTGACCAGTAATTAGTGAAATTTCCTGAAGAAATGCACCAAGGCTATTGTCTTTTTTTTCAACACTTTTCAGGTTCTTCGACGTATTCTTTGATTGCGTTTAGCAATTCCTGAACGTTCTCAAATCGACTAAGACCTTCGGCAGTTTTGTCTTCGTACAATTCTTTTAAAAGGCCCTAGATTTGGCAATTTCTGCAGCAGCTTCATAAGCATCTTTGTTTTGGATCTCGATGCCAAAGCGTTTGATTTTTGTTACAAAATCATCAATCGGGCCAGCAGCCCGTCCGCCGAAAAATGACTGTGCGTTCTCCAAGACTTCCCAAATTGAAATCGCATGATCGTTCGCAGCAACAACAATCTTGTCAATGGTGCTGTCTCCGATTCCTCGTTTAGGAAAATTGATAATTCGTCTAAAGGAAGCTTCGTCTTGATGGTTGAGTGAATAGCGTAGGTATGCAAGTAGGTCTTTAATTTCTTTACGTTGGTAAAATGAAAGTCCGCCAACTACTTTGTACTTAATGTTCATTCTGCGCAGAGCTTCTTCGATCGAGCGTCTCTGGCTGTTTGTTCGATACAGTATTACAAAGTCGCTGAACTTATACTGCTGCTGCATCTTCTCTTCAAAAATCGAAGAAGCAACAAGTCTTCCTTCTTCATTGTCGGAAACTGCTTTGATCAACTCAATGAGGTTGCCGTCTTCATTGGCGGTCCAGACATTTTTTGGAAGTTGTGCTTTGTTTTTCGCAATGACAGAATTTGCTGCTTCCACAATTGTTTTGGTGGATCGATAATTCTGCTCCAGTTTGATAATTCGTAAATCGGGATAATCTTTCTCGAAATTCAGGATGTTGGAAATATCTGCTCCGCGAAAAGCGTAAATACTTTGTGCATCATCGCCAACTACACAAACATTCTGACGAACTGCCGCTAATTTTCGTATAATAAAATATTGACAGAGGTTCGTATCCTGAAACTCATCAACCAACACGTAGTGAATTCGGTGTTGATATTTATTCAAAACTTCAAGATGCTCTTTAAAAAGCTTGTCCGTATTGAAAAGTAAATCATCAAAATCCATTGCTCCGCTTTTGAAGCAGCGCTCAGCGTATTTTTTATAGATGTTTCCAATTTCAGGTCGCATGTTGGCAGCATCGTCGCCCATGCAGCATCGGATTGGCTAAATAATCTTGCCAAGATACCAGTTTATTTTTTGCAGCCGAAATTCGATTGTAAACCGTGCTCGCCTTGTATTGGGTCTCGTCAAGACCCATTTCCTTCACAACACTTTTAATCAGCGATTTTGAATCATCTGTATCGTAAATAGGTGCTGTTCGGATTCTATCGTGTTTCCCTATTAACCTT
>JASGIR010000007.1:0-39574 GCA_049840975.1 Cyclobacteriaceae bacterium
TTTGATAATGCAAAAGCAGTTTTGAAAAGTAGCGAATTGAAACTGGGTCGTGTATGGTATCAAGGGCTCAGTCCTTTCAAAAATTGGGTAACCGCAATTTAGGTACAGGGGAAAACCAGTTGAAGTTGGAACTCGCTTGCCTAAAGGTGCTGTAATTGACATTGTGGTAGGAGATGGATACGGACCAGCCGATTTTACGGTGGGTAATTTGATTGGGGATCTTATGAAGCGGCATTGAAAAAATTAGAAGGTTGGAATTTGCATTTGGGGCGTGTAGAAATAGCTGAAGGCGCAGACTGGACAGGCGTTGCTCCGTTCGTTATCAGGCAAGAACCACTCGCTGGTGACTCCGTGCGAGTGGGTGACCCAATCAATTTGTGGATTGCTCCGAAAGGTTACAAAATGCCAGAGAAACCGGATGAAAATAATCCATAGCATGAGATTATTTTTATCCTTACTATTTTTTTGCATTTCCTTTTTAGCGAATGCGCAGTTGAAAGAAGTTCCTATTCGAATTGAGTCAAAATCAACGAAGGGAATTCAGGCTGCATGCTTAGCAGCTCTCTCTCCAATGACACTTCCTTTTTGGGATGATTTCTTCATTTTATAAATGTCAACAAAATTATGCCAATGATAGTCTTTGGCAATTCGGTCATTCCGTTTGGGTGAATGATGGAATGGCGATCAATCCACCAACACTAAAAGTAGCAACATTCGATGGTATTGATTCGTTAGGTGATGCCTTACAGCACATCTCAATTAGCCAAGGGAATTGCAGACAAACTTTATTCTCGTCCAATCCAGATGGACTTGGTCACGCCAGCAGATTCGATTTTCATATTCTTTTATTATCAATATCAAGGATATGGTGAATCGCCTGATGCTGGCGATGAATTCTCTTTATGGTTTAAGGACAGTAAGAACTTCTGGCATAAAGTATGGTCGGTGCAAGTCGATTCAGCTTCGGATCCAACCAAATTCGTGCCTGTGAAAATATCGCTTGGTAGATTGAAAGCAAGTGATTCAACCACTTACTTCTTCAATAATTTTCAATTTCGATTTCAAAATTTTGCGAGACTTTCGGGTCCCTTTGATTCATGGAACTTAGATTATGTTTATGTCAACAATGGTAAGCTACAATATGCACCAGTTTATGCCGATTGCCCTGACCGAGCTATAACGAATCCGCTGTCTACTATCTTCAAACAGTATCAATCGATGCCTGTGAAACATTTCCTCACCAAACTGGATACGGTTTTAGTATCCCAACAATAACTCAACAAGTCAAAGACAGGATCAAACGAGTTTGCTTAGATCTCAACCTGTCCGATTAACAACAGATGTCATTACTTCAACTCGCTTAAATAAAGTTGTTACAACTGATACATTATTATTTGACACACTTCACGCCAACCTTATCTACGATAGTGCTTATTCTTTTTCGTATGACTCAATTGTAAGATTAAAATCGATTGATCCTTCAACAGACTCTATTGGTTTTAAATTTTTGATTAAGCTAACGACCAACGACAATTCTCCAAAAATCCCAAAAGATATTACCACTGACTATGATACTGTAGTTTATAAGGGAATTGATTTTAGATCGAATGATACCACGAGTACAAGTTTCCATCTTACGAATTACTATGCTTACGATGATGGTGTTGCTGAACGAGCCATCAACATTGACGCAGCCTGGATCATATTTGGCTTATCAATTCGATATGTTTTTATGCACAATCGGATACAATTGTTGCAGTTGATATTTACTTTCCGCACGTTGGAGATGAAACAGATCAATTACTGAGGCTTACTGTCTTTAATGAAAATTTGAAATCAATAGATAGTCTGACAATCACTGTAGCCCGAACGACTAACAATATTTTCACGCGATATCCATTAGATCAAGGAGTGGGAGTAAAGGGTAAATTTTATATCGGCTATAAACAGAATTCTTATGCTACTATTGGCGTTGGCTTTGATAAGAACTCGGATTCGGGGAGCAAATTATTTTACAACATAACAGGTGTGTGGCAGCAAAATACTGATCTACAAGGCAATGCTATGATCGACGCCCAATTTTCGGAAAAGGTTTTTCTGGTACTGAACCTGGTATTGAAACTGAGAAAACTTACGCTTATCCAAATCCCAATCATGGTTCGTTTAATTTGCCTCAATCCATTCAAGGCTTAAATGTGATTGATATAACGGGCAAGCAAATTTCTTTTACGCAAGAAAGTTTTTCTGATAAAACCCAAGTCGACCCTTAACGAGCACGCACCTGGTGTTTATCTCGCCCGCTATTTCAATGGAAAGCAATGGCGCACTGAGAAAATCATGGTGCTTCCTTAATTTAAAACCGAGATTGGATCTGGTGTGATGCAAAGAATAAAAATCACAAGCGCAAACCAACCCAAAATTTTCCTCTTCAAATCTAACGGCTCTTCGACATCTGAGGGCGGATGACGAACACCTGCAAATGATCCAATTAATAGAAGGAATAATAGCCAGCCGTTGTAGACTTTAAATGTTGGAAATGCCCAGCCTATTAAATATTGTAATGTGAAAATGATTAATGCATACATGAGCCTGTCTCTTTTGGCTTCGAAAAAATTTCTCATTACGGAGTATAACCCAAGAAGATAAGCTCCGCCCATTAAAAAATATTGAATTGAGAGGTTGATTTGGCCCGATGGGCCCGATTCCCGTGTAGAAGAGTAGTCCAATAAAGATTGTTGTCGCTATTATTTTGTGCCATCGATACCCAACTAATCCATAAAGTACATGGCCGCCATCTAGTTGACCAACGGGCAGTAAATTCAATCCCGTGAAAACAAGCGAAAGAAAACCTGCGAATAACAATGGATAGTGCATGATCTCATGCGCGTTGGGCATACGGGTTGGATCAGCAAATATTTTTTCAAGAATCGTAAACAATAAGTTTTTTTCCAATGACTACATCAAGCGCTTCTTCTTTTTGGAGCGCTTCAGGTGAATACACGTGCTTAGCGTAATCAAGACCATATTCCTTATAGCTTGGGTGAAAGCGATAGATGTCTTCTGGCGGAGGCAAAGTTTTGAAACCATAAATTAATACAACGAGCGAAACGATAAAGCCTGCAAGAGGTCCAGCAATACCGATATCAAATTGCTGTTTATTTGAAAATATTCTTTGTTTGATTGAAAATAAGAGCACCTAAGGTGCCTAGAAAAAATGGTAGAGGTGGCAATGAAAGTCGTAATACGGTAGTGTCGTGTTAACTCGATGGTAGATCGCAGTGAAGTAGTGACCAAACTCATGGCAGGTGAGTATTAATAAAAAGCTAATGGAAGTAGGGTAGGACTCCACAAAGTCGCCCCAAGTATATGGTGTTCCATTAATAAAATAAGTAAGTATTGTTTTTCCATTAGTCGATTCAGCGCCAGCTAGCGTTGTAGTTATGAATGTGACATATAAATAAAGACCCGTGGGGAGGATATGTTTTGATTTTTGGATTCATGCAAATAGAGATAGAATCATGTTGTTGGAAGTAATCTGAATTGACTGTAATCCTGCTTTACTGAGCAGCGCTCACGTTGTCACCATTGTCATCGAGGAATAGAGTTTCATTTGCAATCAAATTGTTTTCTAACAAAACCTGTTCAAAAATTTCCAGATCTGGCTTACGCATTTTCATCAGGTGTGAATAATAAGCCCGATGAAAATAATCGTCAAGGTTAATTTTATTTTCAGTTTCGAAAACAATTTCATTCACACGATTTAAATGGATTGCATTCGTGTTGCTAAGCAAAAACGTTTTGTGGATTTGCTTTAGTTTCAGAAGTAGACTAAACTTTTCAGGAATTATTTTGAGCAGCATTTCATTCAAGGCTCTATGAATTTGTGAATCTGTGCCGTCAATCTTTAATAGAGATCTGATTTTGTTTCGAAAGTCATCATCGAAATCAAGCCCTTCTCATATTCATTAAAAAAAGGCCGGCTAGTAAAATTTGAAACGATTTCACTTACAGGAATTCCTGAAAGACTTGGAAAAAGCTTGATGCGTTTTTGTTACGTCAAGATCTAAGATCACACCACCGAGATCGAAGATGATGTTTTTTATGCCGTTGGGGATCAAAAATTGTATAGTAAGTCGCAAATATGTAACATTGCACCTCGTTTTCAAAAAGGGCCCCTAGCTCAGCTGGTTAGAGCATCAGACTCATAATCTGAGGGTCGCTGGATCGTTCCCAGCAGGGCCCACTTCTTTTCCCACACTTGTCATTTTTACCTGCTCATCATTGCATTTTTTTCGATTGCCCTAATCTATTCTTCAGTTGGGTTTGGTGGCGGTTCCAGTTATCTGGCACTTTTGGCAGTAATGGCAGTTAGTTTTGACGCACTTCCGTCCAGCTGCATTGCTTTGCAACATTGTAGTTGTCGCAAACGGCTCTTTTATTTTTTACAAAGAAGGTCATCTTGATTTTCAAGAAGAGTTGGCCTTTTTTATTGGCAAGTGTTCCTTTGGCTTTTTTTGGTGGCTATTGGCCCTTGAAGCAAAGTACTTTTTTTCTTCTTCTAGGATTGACTTTGGTTGTAGCTGCCGTTTTGCTTTGGTTTCAAAATTCAATTCAACAAATAAAATCAACTCCTAAAATCGCAAGCAATTCTGCTTTCAATATGTGCTTGGGTGGAGCAATCGGTCTTCTGTCAGGGATGGTGAGCATTGGCGGAGGAATATTTTCGCCAATTCTTCACTTAATGAACTGGGATGATGCAAAAAAAATATCTGCTCTCGCTAGTCTTTTCATTTTAGTCAACTCAATCAGCGGTCTAGCAGGGCAATTGATTCAAAATTCAACGGTCGATTGGGAATTTATTGTCCCGTTACTGTTATCAGTTTTTATTGGCGGGCAAATCGGTTCGCGCCTTGGTGCAAAGAAATTCAATACTGTTTATATCAAGCGAATCACCGCAATCTTAATATTTGTTGTTGCTTTCAAAATCTTGAAGGACTACTGGTAGTCATCGACACATTTTCCTGATTTAGCTACACACCTCCATTTCTTAACAATCTTCTGTTAAACGAAGCGTATAAATGATTGTCTATGCGACAAAACTCAAGAAAATGGAAAGATCAATGTTGAAAGGGCTGCTCGTACTAGGTATCGTAGCAGGAGTTATTAGTTGTGAGTAAAGATAATTTAACAGGTGCATCAGGAAGTTCCGTGTCAAGCACGTTGCTAGCGGTTGGTCAAACATCATCTCAGCTTGCCAGTGGAACTAGTTTTTCTGTACAGACAACTTCGTCAGGTTCAGCCGTAGATACAACGCACACAAGGCCACAGCCTGGACACTGCAAGAATGATGGGATGGGAAGTTTCTTGAATGGCACAGATTTGTTAGCGCCTACCAACGAGTTGGTAGCAATCGTGGATGCAGAAAGTGCTGGCGATATGAGGGGCTTTCGTATGTATGCAAGAAGTGGAGCGACTGTCACTAACTACGATGCCAATGGAAATGTTGTGACTTTGCCACAACCGTCATCAGGAGGACCTTGAGGGAGTTAGTTTTTCAGGAGGGCAATTCCCAAAGAATGATTCTCTGCTTGCAAAAATTGTAAAAACAGTTGTTGATTTTGGTTCAGGAGTAACGATTCAACATGATTCAATTTCAATTACTCGTATCGGAAAAATTGTAATCACCGGAACAAAGAGCACAAACCAAGTAACCGAAACAATCACGTCGAAAACTATTCGGTGAATGGAAATTCAATTGAAGGAACAAAAACCAGATTGAATACTTTTGATCCGTCTACTGGAAAAGGATCCTCAACAACAACGGTGAGCAACGGAAAAATTACTTTCAGTGACGGTACAGTTGCGGCTTGGGCAAGTTCACGTCAACGCACAACAGATATTACTATTGACTCAACAACGCATCGACCTTCCAGCGGCACAATAACTACAAGTGCATCTACATCGGTAAGAAGCACAGATGGTACGGTGATTTATTCTCATAACACTACAAATCCTGTAGTTGAAAATATTGCTTGTGGTCAGTCACATCATTGGCCAGTATCAGGAACAGTCGAAACAGATTATAGATCACAAATTGTTGTCATCGATTTTGGTGACGGATCATGTTCAAATAAGACCATTTCAATCACCGTAAATGGTGTGACGACAACAAAGACGATTGGTTAGTTAGTAGGGGTTTAGTTTGTTTTTCCCGGAGCTGCGGAGCAAATTGCTTTGGCAGCTCTGGTTTTTCCTTTTGTTTTGTATTAGGTTAGTCAATTGAATCATTTGAAAAGAAAATCTACAGGAATAGTAATTATTCATTTGCTCGCTTGGATTTTATTCATCCTTGCTCCGCTATTTTTTTCTCCTGGTCCTCTATTGAGTGAGTTAAGTTTTGAAAGTTTTCTCTCCCTCTCAGTGCGAAGCATCACCTTAATAGCGTTGTTTTATTTCAATCTATTTTATCTGACGCCAATTTTTTTTAAAAAACAAGGATGGGGGCCTTTTGTTTTTACATTGATTTTTTTGGTCGTGATGGTTAGTTTTTTTAATTCTAGTTTTCACGAATCACTAGTTGAAGGAAGGCCTGTTGGAATGCGGCCGCCTCCAATTCCGCAAGACATGATTGGGTTTGGTCCCAGGCCTGGTCGACCTCCAATGATGTTTGCTAGTCCCAAGTTTTCAAGTTTTCTGATAACCATTTTGGTAGCAACAGCAAGCTCACTTTTGGTGTTCCGTGAAGAATGGGCAAAAAGTGAAGCCGAGAAGCAAGAACAATTGAATCAGAGACTTGCTGCGGAACTTACTGCGCTTAAACTTCAATTCATCCTCATTTTTTATTCAATACACTTAATAATATCCGTTGGCTAGTGCGCAGCAAATCGGATCATGCGGAAGATGCGGTTGTTAAACTTTCTCATTTATTGCGTTACATTTTATATCAAGCGAATGCAGCTCAAGTTGATTTGGAGAAGGAGATAAATCATCTGCATGACTTTATCGAATTGCAAAAAATGAGAATAGCAAAAACCGATTCTCTTCAAGTTTCCGTCAATGGCGATTTGAAAAATAAAATGATCGTTCCTCTCTTGCTGCTCCCATTAGCAGAGAATTTTTTCAAGCATGGAGACTTTTCTACCGATTTCATTAATAAGCTGTCAATCTCCATAAATGAAGGTGTATTGACCTTTCTGACTGAAAACTGGATTGCCATCAATGCTGATGAATCGCATGGCATAGGCCTAAACAATGTAAAAAAACGTCTAGAACTTCATTATCCTCAGAAACACGAGTTAAAATATTCAATCAAAGATTCCGTTTTCTATCTTGAGTTGAAATTGGTTTTGATTTAAAATGTAGATGAACGATAGTGTAGTAAAATTGAGGTGCGTTGCCGTAGATGATGAGCCGTTCGCTCTCAAATTGATGGAAGAGGAGATCAAGAAAATTCCTTTTTTGGAATTAGTAGCTGTTTGTTCTTCGGCTGAAAAAGCAATCCCATTTTTGAACGAAGGTGTCGATTTGCTTTTTCTTGATATTCAAATGCCCAATATTACTGGTGTTCAATTTTTAAGAACACTGCAAAATCCTCCGTTGGTTATTATTACGACAGCATATGAACAATATGCTCTTGAGGGCTTCGAGTTGGATGTCGTTGATTATTTATTGAAACCAATTTTGTTTGATCGTTTCTCTAAAGCCGTAAATAAAGCGCGCGAGATTTTTCAATTGAGAAAAATAAAAAACTAGACGAAACTTTTTTCTTCGTGAGGTCTAACTACAAAGAGATAAAACTGTTTTCTAAAGATGTGCTTTACATCGAAGGTCTGAAAGACTACGTAAAAATTTTTACTGAATCTCAGTCACGGGCAATCCTCACTCGTCAAAACCTGAAAGGAATTCAAAATATTTTGCCGGCCGATATTTTTTTTAGACTTCATCATTCGTTCATTGTAAATGTGAATAAGATTACCACTTTTCAGAAATCACAAGTCTTTATTGGTAAAACGGCTATACCAATAGGCGAGAAATTTGCCGAAAAATTCGAAGAGTATTTTCGTTCGAAGAAAAATTAATCTACACTTCTCGCCTAAGTGAGGGCACATCTTTAAACATCACAATCTCAATACTGTCAATTCGTATATAAGAAAAAACGACAATGGACAGAAAGGAATTTTTGAAAGAAGTGGGTATAGCGAGTTTGACTGCCGCGATGATACCTGTGATTAGCTCATGTCACAAAGAGTCTGTAACACCAACGTCATCGTCAACAAGTGGGACTACCTCTTCAAGTAACAACGACTCAGCAACCAGTTCAGGATCATGTACGGTCACCAATTCCGAAACGGATGGCCCATATCCTCTTTTATTCAAGTAGAGGATCATCGCTTGTGCGAACAGATGTAACGGAGAACGGAGCAAAGACTGGCTTGCCACTCAATATTACAATCACTATCAAAAACACGAACAACAGCTGCGAGCCTCTTTCAGGTGTAGTTGTTGATATTTGGCATTGCGACAAAGATGGTTACTACTCGGGTTATGCGGGTCAAAGTGGATACTTAGGAACAAAAGATTACACTGGAGCCACTTGGCTACGGGGCCGTCAAACTACAGACAGCAATGGGCAAGTAAAATTCACAAGCATTTATCCAGGTTGGTATGTGGGAAGAATGACGCACATTCATGTTCAAGTTTATACAGCCGCCAATAGTGCGAATAGCAACGGAAGCGATTCGGTTATTACAACTCAAATAGCCTTTCCTGATGACGTGACACAAGCAGTTTATAAAACATCACTCTATTCAGCTCACGGAGAAAACACGTTGACTTTTGCAACCGACAATGTTTTTTCTGATGGATATTCAAACGAATTGTGCGCGTTATCAGGTGACACAACGAACGGATATGACCTTACTCACACTATTTACGTTGCGGGATGACCTCACGAACGAACATAAAACTGGCTTATAAAAAAATTATTGATAGTTCGGTAAAAACGGAATTTGAACGGAATGTATTCGATGACACTTATGCTGAATTGCTTTTGCAGTCGAATGTGTACAATCGCGAAAAGAAATTTACGACCGTGGCTGAAATGATTTTGGCTAACCCGAAAGGGAACTCTTTACATTATAAAGTAGGATTTGCGATTGGGTTATACGTGAACCAGCTTGGTAAAAAAATGCCCGAACTTGTTGATAACTTAAATAACCCAGTTCATTTCGATATTTTCAAAACTGATATTATTTATTCCGATTTGACAGATAAGAGCAAACATGTTGTTGCAATAACTTTTATTACATCTCCATTGCGATTGATAACCTCGGTTGGAAATTATTTAGTTCTTGCAAATCTGATCGATGAACAACCGACTGATGGATTGGAAACATTCACGGTTGAATTACAACCGAATCTTTCGGTGATTCATTTTCAAGAAGTGTGATCGTAAACAATCACCCACTGGTTGTTTATTTTTCTGAAAAGGAGAGTGAAGATTCCACTTGGATTGTCATTTTCTCTTGTTAAAAAATATTTCCCTGTAATAAGGCACGCATCATCAGAGATAAAATCCATTTTTAAAATCTCAAAACGTAATTGCCCCATTCCAGCTTTCCCGGGATAGCTTCTTTTATAGCGTGCTAATGTACTGTCCCAGCCATGCGTAACTTTGCTGCCAATGAATTGGATAGAATCTGATTTCCAATAGCCTTTCATAAACTCATCTATGTTGGCATCATTCCAGGCTACTACTTGATTATTTAATACGGTCTTAATGTCTGCGGCTTCCTTTGCGTTATCAAAGGATTGCTTCGGCTGGCTTGTGCAGGCGGCAAGGATTAAAAAGGCCCAAAATAATTTCTTCATTCGTTTTTGCTTTCAGATTTAATGTTAAATATAGACAAGGATTTATTACTGAAGACCACATTTTTTGACAACTTCTATATTGTCTAAATGCTTAATTTGCCGCCTTTTATTTTACAACCCATGAAGAAAATCAATTTCACGAGTGACGTAGCACCCCATCTTGTTGCCATCCTCGTTTTCTTGGTAGTTACCGTTTTGTTTTTCAATCCCATTTTTTTCGATAACAAGGTTATCGATCAGCATGATATCCAGCAATTCAAAGGTTCCAGTAAATCCATTTCCGACTATCGCGATGCTACAGGCAAAGAGGCACTTTGGGCGCCCTCTATGTTCAGTGGTATGCCCGCTTACTTGGTAAGTTTGAGATGGAGCGAAGGACCGATTGTTTGGACTAAACAGGTCATGTCTGTTTTTCTTCCACACCCTGTCGCAAATGTTTTTTTGGCCTTTGTTTGCTATTACATCTTACTGTTGACGTTTCGAGTGAGGTCGTACTTAGCAATAGCTGGCGCTCTTGCATTCGGGCTTTCATCATATGTAATAGTTGGTTTGGGAGCGGGCCACAACGCGCGGATCGGGGCTATTGCTTTCATGCCTTTGGTTATGGCAGGCATTCATTTGGCTTTAACCAAAAGAAGATTATTAGGCTTTGCAGTAACCACACTTGGACTTGCGCTTCACTTGCGTGAAAACCATTTGCAGATTACTTATTATTTAATATTGATCGTACTTGCTTACGGGTTAGTACAGTTAATTTACTCTTACCGCGAAAAGCAACTTAAAGATTTTTTTACAGGCTTGATCACTTTGATTCCTGCTGCATTGATTGCGACAGCAACTTTCTTTGGACAATTTTGGGCTATCACGGAATACACTCAATATTCAATTCGTGGACCATCTGAACTTATAAAACCAAATAGCGGACCAACGAAGGACGGATTGCCTAAGTCGTATGCATTTGAATACAGCAATGGAATTTTAGAACCGATGACGTTGATCATCCCTGATTTCTATGGGGGGAGTACATCAACTTATTTTGTACAGGATCAACAAAGCAAATCATATCAAGCGCTGGTAAGCAGTAACGACAATCAATTAGCAAATCAACTTGCCAACTATACTTCTGCTTATTGGGGGCCACAAGGAGTCACGGCTCCTTATTATGGAGGTGCCATCATTGTTTTTCTTTTCGTAGTTGGAATTTTGTTTGCTGATAAAAAATGTTTGTGGTGGCTTTTGCCGTTGAGTGTGCTCAGTGTTGCGTTAAGTTGGGGCGATCATTTTTCATCGTTCAATTATTTGATGTTCGATTATTTCCCTGCATATAATAAGTTCAGGTCAGTGACATTTGCTTTGATCATTATTTTGTTTGCGATGCCATTGCTTGGTATGATTGGACTTGAAAAATTTTTAGAGACAGGTGCATCAAAAGAAACAAAGAAAAAACTACTTATTGCCTTTGGTGCTACAGGTGGTTTGTGTTTGGCAGTACTTGTCTTTGGTGGAATGGCGACCTTGCTAAGAGAAGGAGAATCTCAACTTCCAGTTTGGTTTACCAAAGCACTCCAAGCTGATCGGTTGAGTTTGATGCGAGCAGACGCATTCCGCTCACTAGGATTTATACTTCCGATTTTTATAGTGCTGTATTTCAATTTGAATAAGAAGCTTTCCGAACTAGGTTTTTTGCGTTTCTCATCTTTTTAGTGGCTTTGGATTTATCACAAGTTGACAAACGATATTTTACAAAGGACAGATTTCAGCGCAAACACGAGAATACTTTTTTTGCAATGACTGGCGCGGATGAAGCGATCTTAAAAGACAAGAGCAATTTCCGAGTTTATAATTTACAAGAATCGTGGAGCCAAAGCGCGCGTGCATCTTTCTATCACTATTCATTAGGTGGATATCACGGTGCGAAGATGAGACGCTATCAAGATTTGTACGACTCTTGTTTGAGCCAAGAGACTCGTCAATTTTATGCGGATGCTCAACAAGGTAAAATTGATTTTAGCAAATACAGCACAATGAATATGTTGAACACTAAATACATTGTGTACGGTCCAGAGGCAGCGAATGTGATGATAAACCCATTCGCCAATGGTAACGCGTGGTTTGTGAAAGAAATTGCAAAAGTGAATTCCCCAATTGAAGAATTGAAAAAGATTGAGGAAGTAAATTCAAAAGAAATTGCGGTGGTTGATGAGTCAAAATTTAAAGCACCTGATGTAAAGTTTGATAGCGCGAGCCAAATCAAGCTAGTAGAATTTACACCTCCTTACTTGAAATACGAATCACAATCATCAGTGGACGGTCTTGCTGTTTTCTCTGAGATATATTACCCCAAAGGATGGCATGCAACAATCGATGGGACTGAAGCGGAGATCCTCCGAGCTGATTATGTATTACGTGCTCTTAAAATTCCTGCAGGCAAGCACACTATTGAGTTTAAGTTTGAACCGAAGCCTTATGTGATTGGCAATAAAATCACGTTTGCTTCAAGTTGGGCTGTTTTACTTCTGGTCCTTGGCTGTCTCGGGTTTACTTTGAAGTCTGAGGTTTTGTCAAAACCATGAGATCGAAAATAAATATCATTGTCACGATTATTTTTGCGGTAACCTGACTTTGATTATTTCTTCACTTATGAGATTCTCCCAAAGGATTGATTATTCATCCCTCAGCACTTCCACAGGATTTCTCGTAGCAGCTTTTATCGAATGATAGCTTGTGATAATGATAGCTATCAAAAAAGTGCCAGCTCCTGCGAGAATAAAAGTGACTGGTGAAGGAATGATTCTGTATTCAAATTCCTCAAGCCACTTTTGCATTACCCAATAGGCGAGTGGGGTGCTTAGCAAAAAGGCAATCAAGATTAGCTTCGAATAATCCTTTGACATTAGGACAACTAAACTAGTTACGGAAGCGCCAGAAACTTTTCGAATTCCGATTTCCTTGGTTCGTTGTTCGAGCATATAAATAGTGATACCCAAAAGCCCAAGCGCAGCAATTAAGATTGCCAGTCCAGATAGAATACTCAATGAGTTGCTGAATAGCCGGGCGCTTTCGAAAGCGCGGGCAAAATCTTGATCAACAAAAGAATATTGAAAAGGCTTGTCTTCCGCAAATTGCTTCCATTCTGCCTTTAACGATTCAATAGTGGCTTGAAACTTTTTACTGCTTTGCGGAGAAAGGCGTATCACCTCAGCGCGCTGACTGCTACTATACATTTTATGTTTGTAATGAAAAACAGCCATTGGCTCTACTGGAGAATTCAGCGCCCAGAAATGATAATCAGGTGTTATACCAACGACTTCAAATTCATTATTGTCGCTGCCGGGATACATAATCTTTCTTCCTAGAACAGACTCATCCAGTTTCCAACCCAATGCTGCCACTGCGGTCTCATTCAGAATGACTCGAGAAGAGTCCCCGGGAATATTTTTATCAAAATTGCGACCAAACTTAAGGCTTACTTTCAGGGTTGGTAAATAATTCTCATCAGCTTTCACAAAATTGAGCGGAATCGTTTTGTCACTTCCTTTAGCTTGGAATGAATCTCCATCAAAAACATTTGGAGGTACTGAAGAACAAAAACTCGCACCTTTAATACCCTTTATTTCCGAGATATGACTGGTGAAAGCGTCAGCTCCTTTAACCCATTCCGCTCGGTTAATCACTAACAGGTTTTCTTTATCAAAACCCAAATCTTTTTCTGAAATGTATCTGAGTTGTTGCGAAACAATTCCCGTAAGGACGATAAGCACCATCGAAATCATGAATTGAAAAACGACCATCGAGCTTCTGAGAGTGCGACCTTCTTTTCCTGATTTTAATTTTCCTTTGAGTGCTTCAACGGGATTAAATGCGCTTAAGAAAAGTGCTGGGTAGCTGCCAGAAAGCAAACTCATCATAAGTAATAGCGAAACCAACGCTGTTATTATTTTCCAGTCACTGAATAAATTGAATTGCAGATGCTTTCCGGTAATTAAATTGAATGAAGGCAAAACTATCTGTGTGACGCAGACACCGATCACCAAACTGATGCAGCAAAACAAGAACGCTTCAACAAAGAAACTAGCGCTTAGCTGATGACGAGCAGAGCCAAGTAATTTTCGCAATGAAGTTTCCTTAGCCCTCCGAACATATTGCGAAGTCGAAAGATTCATAAAATTGATACATGAAAGCAAAACCATTACAACGCCAGCTGCGATGAGCGCATAAACAATTTTGATATTGCCAGCATTGTTAAGCCTATTGTAAACTTGATTTTTTGGTAAATGAATATCAGTTAGCGCCTGCAAATAAAGATTCCATTCGCGACCACTTTTTATGTATTCATCATAAGTCATGTTCATGGCTGCTTTAATGGATTGACCAGCGTGAAGCTTAGGAATATGAGTGAGCCTTTCACGAACAGCCTGTTCTGAAAAACCAGGCTTCAGAAGCATGTATGTTTCTACCTGAGTCCAGATCCAACTCCAACTCATTCGTTTGACAATTGGGAAGCTTGTCATTGAAAGCATGACATCAAACTTAATGTAAGAGTTGTCGGGGATATCTTTGGCCACACCAGTGACCTCATAATTTTGTTGTTTGTCGCCTTCACCTAAGCGAACCATTTTTCCGATGGGGTCTTCATCACCAAAATATTTCTTGGCGATGGATTCGGTCAACACCATGGTTTGTGGATAGCGCAGCGCTGTGAGCGGATTTCCTTTCAGCAGCGGAAAAGTAAATACTTGAAAGAAATTTGAATCTGCTGCAAAAACATTTTTCTGATCGAAGGAGACAATTTTTTTTGAAGCATTGGTATAGCTCATCAAAAAATCGCCTGGTGTATTAATTCGGACGATCTGTTCAACCTCAGGGATTTCAGCTTCAAGTGCGAACATCACCCCTGGGCCTGTACTTGAGAATTGGGTCTTGTTCCCCTCACCCCAAATGAAAGTTTGATTTACTCGATAAATCCTGTCTGCTTTTTCGTGAAAACGATCGTGACTGAATTCATCTGAAACATATAGATATACCAACAATGCGCTGGCCATCCCAACGGAAAGGCCAAGTATGTTGATTGCAGAAAAAAGTTTTTGACGTTGGAGGTTGCGTGCAAAAAGAAGAAGGTAATATTTAAGCATGGGATTAGGGCTTACGATTTAAAGTTAGTCAAACCTTGTGCCATTGCTCAAATTCACTTACTAGACGATTTGAGCATTGTTAATTATTAGTTATGTTCGCTCGCGAAAATAACTGTCCGATATCGGATATTTTTAGTTAACCCTCAAACATGTCAATCGAAGCGAACATAAAATCATCTTTTGAAGAAGAATTTAATAGAAAGCCTCAAGTCTTTATTGCACCTGGTCGGATCAATTTGATCGGTGAACATACAGACTACAATGAAGGCTTTGTAATGCCGACTGCCATCGACAAGCATTTTGTCTTCGCTATCTCTAGAAATGATTCCGATCAATTTAATTTTTTCGCGAAAGATTTGAATGAACATATTTCTTTTTCATTTGATGAATTAAAAATCGGAACAAACTGGCAGAATTATTTGATGGGAGTAGTCGATGGTTTTGTTAGACGAGGGAAGAAGATCAATGGAATAGATTGTTTGTTTGGAAGTAATATTCCATCAGGAGCTGGCCTGTCTTCCTCAGCAGCCCTGTGTAGTGGAATTGGTTTCGCATTGAATGAGGTTTTTAGTTGCGGATTAAGTAGACTCGATCTTGCTTTGATTGCACAGGAAGCTGAGCACAAATTTGCAGGTACTAAATGCGGCATCATGGATATGTATGCCAGCTTGTTTTCTGAAGAAGGAGAAGTAATGCTTTTGGACTGCCGTACAAACAAACATGAATATTTGCCCGCGCATTTCGACAATTACGAGTTGTTGCTGATTGATACCAAAGTAAAACATTCGCTTGCGTCATCTGCCTACAATAGAAGGAGAGAAGCTTGTGAAGAAGGAGTAAGACTAATCGGCCAATCTGAAAAAAATATAAAGGCCTTAAGAGATGTCAATATTACAATGCTCAATTCTTACAAGCACTTAATGAGCGATGAAGTTTTTAAGCGTTGCTTTTACATTGTTAAAGAAATTGAGCGAACACAAAAGGCCGCCTCACTATTGAAAATAAATGACTTCGTAGGTTTTGGAAAATTGATGTACGAGACGCACTGGGGACTAAGCAAAGAATTTGAAGTGAGTTGTGAAGAATCTGATCACCTTGTGATTTGGGCGAATGAAATTAAAGTGACCGGAGCTAGACAAATGGGTGGAGGCTTTGGCGGATGTACTATCAACTTGATCGAGAAAGGACAGACTGAACGAGTCAAAGATTTTATTCGTCAAAAATATTTTGGACAGTTCCACCAAGAACCTGATTTTTATTCAGTAAAATTGACAAATGGAGTTCATGAGTTGAACTCATCAAATAGATAAACCTTAACCTAACAGGAATGCAAACTCTTCAAACCGTAGACTACATAGTTCTTCTTACCTACTTTGTCATTGTTTCATTTTATGGCTATTGGATTTACAACCGCAAGAAGAATCAGCAGGCAGATTCTGGTGATTTTTTTCTTGCCAAAGGAAATCTAACATGGTGGGTGATAGGTGCATCACTGATATCATCAAACATATCTGCAGAACAGATGACAGGCATGAGCGGTTCAGGTTTCAAGCTTGGACTGGCTATATCGTCTTATGAATGGATGGCAGCTCTTACTTTGATTATTGTTGCAATCTTTTTCATGCCGGTGTATTTGAAAAATAAAATTTACACCATGCCGCAATTTTTGTCAGAGCGGTATAACAGTCGTGTAGCGATGATTATGGCCGTGTTCTGGTTACTGTTGTACATAGTGGTTAATCTTCTGTCGATTCTTTATTTGGGAGCCATTGCAGTCTCAGGAATAACAGGTTGGAGTTTTGTTTTGTGTGTTTTCCTTCTAGCAGTTATTTCAATATTTATTGCTTTGGGAGGGATGGAAGTTGTAGGCTACACTTCAGCAATTCACGTTTTCTTTTTGGTGTTTAGCGGAATATTAGGTTTGTATGTGACATTGAATCTGGTCTCTGCAAATACAGGAATGTTGAAAGGACTCTCGATACTTCAGGGAGAAATGCCGCAGCATTTTAAAATGATATTTGATAAATCGAATTCCAATTATATTGACTTACCTGGATTGAGCGTGTTGTTGGGGGGTATGTGGATTGCCAATTTAAATTATTGGGGATGTAATCAATACATTACGCAAAGAGCACTTGGAGCAAGTTTGCCCGTGGCGCGAAAAGGAATTTTGTTTGCTGCCTTCTTGAAAATGGTAACGCCTCTGATAATTGTAGTTCCGGGTATCGCGATTTTTTATTTGTATCAGCATAACATGATTGACTCATCTTTGATCAACATCACTAAAGATGGTGCCACCACAGCTGATAGTAACAGAACTTACCCTACACTTTTGCTTATGTTGCCACAAGGTATCAAAGGAATCACAGTTGCAGCGTTTGCAGCTACAGTAATTGCTTCACTCGCAGCGAAAGTAAATAGTATCAGTACCATTTTCACACTTGATGTTTATAAGAAAGCATTTAATACCAACGCCTCAGAGGAAAAAGTCGTGAGCATTGGTAAGTGGGCAATCGTATTCTCTACAGTCATTGGAATTTTGCTCACATTATTGTTAGGCGATGCGCTGATGGGCGAGGGTAAGCAAGGGTTTCAATACATACAAGAATATACAGGCTTTGTTTCGCCAGGTATTTTTGCGATGTTCTTGCTCGGCTTCTTCTGGAAAAAGACCACATCCAATGCAGCATTGTTTGCGATGATCGGTGGATTTATTTTTTCCGTCATCCTGAAATTCTTGCCGGGTATGATGAATCTTGAGTTTTTGTCTTCAACAGGGTTTTCATACCTAGTCAATGGCGTTTATGAAATTCCATTCCTTGATAGAATGAGCATCGTATTTATGCTGTGTATAATTGGCATGATGATTATTAGTCTGTATGAAAACGCAAAAGGGGTAACACCCAAAGGTCTTGAGGTTGATGTTACAATGTTTAAACCGTCAGTATCTTTTGCCGTGGGTTCGTTGATTATAATTGGACTTCTCGTGGCTCTTTATACAGCCTATTATTGATTGAAATAAAATCAGAATTCGATTTTATTTTCATTAGCGGAAGAGGCTCATCAAATGATTAGCCACTAGCTAAGTATTTTCGCCTTTCCTGTAAGCCGTTTTGCTGAAAGGATGAAATCACCTACTTTGCTGCCATTGACTAAACCTAGTTCTATGGGAAGATATTTCTACAACAAAACTTTCACTCTATTGGTGGTAGCTTTTTTTCTTCTTGTGTCGAGCGTAGCCTCAGCTCAAGATGAAAAGCCTGTCGCACCAGTGGGGAGATCTTATGCGCTCTATTAATGCCACGATAATTCAAGGCCCAGGGCGTAAAATTGAAAAAGGTACTGTGGTTATGAAGGATGGATTGATCACTGCTGTCGGAGCAGTTGTTTCGGTTCCTCCAGATGCCGTAGTAATCAAAGCAGATTCAATGTTTGTCTATGCAGGCTTTATTGATGGTCTCTCTCGCACGGGAGTGATCAAGCCTAAGGAAGACAAAGACAAAGAAAAACCAAAAGATCCTGGCAACCCACCAGCAGATCGAGTTGGCATTACTCCGCAAAATGATGTCCGCAATTCTTTGAGTCCGACTGATAAGTCAGTTGAGGACTTGCGCAACCTTGGGTTCACTGTTTCACAAGTTGTGCCTTATGGTAATTTTTTGCCAGGAAGTGCTTCGATTGTTTTACTCGGAGGAAAGTCGCCTGATGATATGGTGCTAATTAGCAATACAGCGCTTTATTCTGAATTGAGCGGTACACAGGGACTGTATCCAAATACAGTGATGGCAGTAATGGCAAAATGGAGAGAGCTTTATAGAAATGCATCGTTGAGCAAATCATATCAATCGACCTATGCTTCGAATAGAAATGCATCTGTTCGCCCAACGAATGATCGGATTCTTGAAGCGTTTTATCCGGTGATCGATCAAAGAGAACCCGTTCTTTTCAAATCTGAGAAAGTGATGGAAACACAACGCGTGTTCACATTAAAAAATGATTTGAATTTCCCATTGATAATCGCAGATGTAAAAGAAGGATGGCCAATTCTTCCTAAAATAAAATCGTCTGGAGCAAAAGTTTTCTTGTCGCTTGACTTACCCGATGAAGTAAAGAAAGAAGAAAAAAGACGATAAGAAAGGAGATAAAAAGGACGCCAAAAAAGACAGCGTTAAAGTTGAGCAACCAAAGAAAGAAAAACCAAAGACTGTTCTTGATATAGAAAAAGATGGACTTGAAAAAAGAAAGAAAGAGTCGATTGCCTCATATACATCACAAGCAAACGAATTTAATAAAGCAGGAATCACTTTTGGTTTTTCAGCTCTGAGTGCAAAGACAAAAGATATTCAGGCCAACTTAAGACGAATGATTGCAGCGGGCTTGAGCGAAGATGCAGCACTTGCAGCTTTGACAACCAATCCAGCGAAATTGTTGGGCCTTGATGATCGAATGGGTTCCATCGATAATGGAAAAATGGCCAACCTCGTAGTTACCTATAAGCCATACTTTAATGAGAAATCAAAAGTGAAATACGTTTTTGTTGATGGTACACTTTACAAGCTAGAAGAAAAAGAGGAGAAGAAACCTGATGCAAAAGCAACCGCTAAAGGTACCTGGAATTATTCCTCAGAGACATCCCAAGGCACAGCCACAGGTAAGCTTGTAATCAAAGAAGAGAAAGGAAGTTACTCTGGAACGATTATCAACAGCTTTAATAATAAGGAAGTTGAAATCAAGAATGTAAAACTCGATGGTAATACTTTGACTTTTTCATTTTCTTATGACGATAGTGGAAATGCATTGACTGTTGATGCGACAGTTAAGATCGACAAAGACTCATTCGAAGGAACGATGTCTACGAATGGTGAAACGTATCCAGTAAAAGCAACTCGTGATCCAAAATCAAAATAATTTGATATGAAGAAATTATTTTCAATTTATATCCTTATCGTTTGCGCTTTCTCAGCAATTGCTCAAGAGAAGGGAAATGTTCTGATTAAGAATGCAACAGTTTTAACTGTAACAAAGGGAACTCTGACGGAAACTGATGTGCTTGTCAAAGACGGCAAGATCGCTCAGATCGCGAAAAATATTACAGCTCCACAAGGAGTGAAAACAATTGATGCCACTGGATTGTATGTAATGCCTGGTATAATCGATCCGCATTCTCACATTGCAATTGACGGCATTAACGAAGCCACAAGCCCCGTGACCGCAGAAGTTGCCGAAGGCGATGTTATAAACCCGTTACAGATTTCAATTTATCGTGCGCTTGGTGGTGGCGTAACAGCTATTCATGCGATGCATGGATCAGCCAATGCAATTGGCGGTCAGTGTGAAACCCTTAAACTTCGCTATGGAACTTTTGATGGCGATGCGATGAAGATGGAAGGAGCACCTCGCACTATAAAATTTGCATTGGGTGAGAACCCAACTCGTGTTCATGGCGGAGGTAACAATATTGTGCCACGCACTCGAATGGGAGTGGAGTTCGTCATCCGTAAGTCTTTTTCAGATGCAAAGAAGTACAATGAAGACTGGGACGCCTACAACAAAAACAAATTGGTAAAAGGATTTCGCGGAGCACCTCCTGTTTACAATTTGAGATTGGAAACCCTTGGCGAGATTTTAAAAGGAAATATCATCATCCATTGTCACAGTTACCGTGCTGATGAAATTTTTATGTTGTTGAATGTTTGCAAAGATTTTGGAATTAAGCGCCTAGTTTTCCAACACGTGAACGAAGGTTTCAAAGTGGCTCCTGAAATTGCGGCTGCTGGCGCAATGGCTTCAGTATTTTCAGATTGGTGGGCTTATAAATTTGAAGTGTACTATTCTACCGCCTACAATGCAACAATACTCACACGAAATGGTGTTGTTACTTCAATCAATTCAGATGATGCCGAAATGATGCGTCACTTATATCATGAAGCAGCGAAGACTCAAAAGTATGGCGACCTTACTGATGACGAAGCGCTTGCTTTGATCACGATTAATCCTGCGAAGCAGCTAGGAATAGATTCACGAACTGGTTCACTAGAAGTAGGAAAAGATGCAGACATAGCGATTTTCAAAAACCATCCACTTTCGATTTATGGAGTTCCTCAGTTTACCATTGTAGATGGCGTTGTTCGTTTTGATCGCGCCAACGATCCAGCAGATATGCGTTTACTTGTTGACCCAAAACAGAATCTTGACGAATCAACTTTATCTGAAAAAGGCAGAGACAACTGCATGGATGGAACTGAGTTTTTATTTGGAATTTCTGAAACTGATAAGAAATAATTTATGAAGAAGATTCAACTACTATCAGGCTTTTTGACAGCGTGTCTTTGTGCGCTTGTATTTCATATTGATGCACAAAATCCAAAAGCAAAATATGGGACGTTTGCTTTGACGAATGCAACCATCGAGACTGTAACTAAAGGCACTATCAAAAATGGAACTGTTGTAATCAGCAACGGTAAAATAATTTCTGTTGGAGAGAATGTTTCAATTCCTCAAGGTGCTGAAACAATCGACTGCAGAGGACAATTCATTTATCCTGGAATGATCGATGGAGGTACCAACTTGGGTCTCAATGAAATTGGCTCTGACCCGCGTACACAAGACTTTAGCGAGATCGGTGATATTGTTCCGCAAATGAAGGCTTTGACAGCAGTCAACCCTAATGCTGTTCCAATTCCGATTACCCGTGTGAGTGGAGTGACCACTGCGCTTACCTCACCATCTGGAGATTTGCTTTCAGGAACAGCTGCGTTGATTAATTTGCATGGCTATACACCTGAACAAATGTATGCTGGCTTTGAAGGTGTGGTTCTCAATTTCCCTCACATTGGCCGAAGAGGTTTCTTTGATCGTAGACCAGACGAAGAAATAAAAAAAGCAACCGAAGCAGCAATGAAGAAACTGAATGACGCATGGGAACGTGCCATTCAGTATCACAAAATCGATTCTGCAACAAACGGAAAAGGTGCAGGATATTATCCTGAAATGCAGGCGTTGCTCCCCGTTGTTCGTGGCACAAGAGCTGTATTGATTGAAGCAAATACTTCAAAAGACATACAGGCTGCCTTGAAGTGGGCGAAGGAAAAAAAGATTTCTAAAGTGGTGTTAACAGGTGTAGCCGAAGGTTGGCGCGTAGCTGATGAAATTGCGAAGGCAAAAGTTCCTGTCATAGCAGGTGGTGTTCTTGAATTGCCAACAAGAGAATATGACCGTTATGATCAAGGGTATACCAATACAGCTGTTTTGTTCAAGGCAGGAATTAAAGTTGCTATCAGATCTAATGAAACTAGCAACCAAAATTATCGCAACCTTCCATACCATGCCGGATTTGCTGTAGCTTATGGCATGGATAAATTGGAAGCATTGAAAGCGATAACAATTGTTCCAGCTGAAATTTTTGGTGTAGCCGATAAGTTAGGTTCGATTGAAGTTGGCAAGAGTGCTACACTATTTGTCAGCACTGGCGATCCATTTGAAACAAAGACACAAGTGAAACAAGTTTTCATTGATGGCTGGCAAATGCCGATGGTAAGTCGTCAAACACAATTGTATGACGAATTCTTGAAACGAGAACCAGGTCTGAATAAGAAGTAAGAGTAATTATTTTGAATTGAATAGCCATTGTATTTCCAGTGGCTATTTTTTTTAAATGAAAGAATCAATTGTAAACTCTTTCTTGTTAAAAGAGAATTTGTCGCCAAATTTTAGTCCAATTAAATTCTGCGCAATAGGTGAGGAAGGGGAGATTGCAAAATAGACTTCATCATCAACTGTAAATTTTCCTGACGGAATAGAGATGTAAAAATTTCCTTGATTGGTGATCACTAAACTTCCCAATTGAATCTTATCAGTTACTTTATTCGGATCAAGTTGTAGAAGTTGTTGTTTTAATTTTTTCGCATCTAGAAGTTGAGCACTGTTCTTTTCAATCTCCAATTGTGCCATTGCACGGCCAGTTTCGTATTTGTCGCCAGCACTGCTTTTGGTTTCTTCATTGGCTGAAGATTGGGCAAATGCAATTGCCTGCTCAGCTGTATTGATTCGCTCTTCAATATTGCGAAGACAAAGACTATGTAACCGTTGTTTGATTTGAAGAGAACTCAATTTCCTATGGTAGATTTCAAGATCTCGAGCGCTTTTTTTAAATCTTCTGGTGTATCAATGCAAATGCTTTCTTCCATTTCCGTTTCAACGGTTTTTATTTTAAAACCATTTTCTATCCAACGCAATTGTTCAAGTGATTCAGCTTTTTCAAGAAGTGAAGGTGAGAGTTTCGTGATTTTTTCTAAAATGTCTGAACGATAACCATAAAGACCGACATGACGATAAAAAGTAGTTTGCTGAAGCCAATCTTTCTGTTCAAATTTTTGAACAAACGGAATCGGTGATCGACTAAAATAAATTGCTTCTCGCATATTATTTATAACCACTTTAGCTTCGCCAACAGAATTTAATTGATCAAGGGAAGCTATTTTTTGGATCAGCGTGGCTAACTCCGTTTGCTGATTTAAAGAAGAGCAGAGCAAGTCAATTTGATTGGGATCGATAAATGGCTCATCGCCTTGAATATTTACAGCAAAATCAAATTTCTCTTTTTGTTTTTGAAGCGCTTCAAAACATCGATCAGTGCCGCTGGGGTGGTTGCTTGCCGTCATACAAGCATTTCCTCCAAACGAAATGATGTGATCAGAAATTCTTTGATCATCAGTGGCAACAACTACATGACTAAGCAGTTTCGATTTTTTTACCTGATTGTAAACACGCTGAATCATAGTTTGACCAAGCATATCAACTAAAGGCTTGCCTGGAAAGCGGGATGATGCGTAACGCGCTGGGATAATGCCAAGAATTTTCATAGTCGGATGCAAATTAACCGATGATTATTCATTGACAAAATCTTGATTGCTTCGGATGCGCCAATTGGACGGATATAAATTATTGGTGCGGTTCCCCAAATGATTCACCCAACCGATAGGTGTGTTTTTGTATTTTATTAAGTGAAATCCAGTTTTTTCAGAACTAAGATTCAAAGGATCTTTTCTCAAATAAGAGATAGCGTTCTCCAACGAAACTTCAATGGAAGGAAAGTTCTCACTTTTGATTTCATTTGAGAGCGCGAAAGAATGTTCAGGAACTAATTTTTCATGTTTCACTGCTGCCACAGCTGTTCCTTTTTGAATTACCTTAAGTCTTTTTGAAAGAAATTCTATTTCTTCGACATTCTCTTTGGATAGAGCAATAACTAAATCATCTTGTTGCAAGAATTCAATTTTATCAGAATTTTTTAACCAAGACGAAAATCGTTCAATGATTTTTTTTGAAGGACTGTCAAACAATTTTTTAGTTCGGATATTTATCTCACTTTCAGTTTCTATCTTTCTAATTACAGAAATAAAAAAACCTTCACCCTTTACTTTATAAGGATAAAGTTGATACCCGTAAAAACCTTCTTGGTGTACTTCCTCAATATTCCATTCTATATCAAAATTGAGCTTTAAACTTTCTGCCTTATGCTTTGAGTTTAAACGTAAAATATTCCCAAGGTTCTCCTCCTTGTTATAAGTGCAAGTGCAATAAATAAGAATTCCATTTTGTTTTAACGATGGCCAAATTTGATTCAGAATTCTCTGTTGGCGTAAAGAACAAAGATTCGCATTTTCCTCCGACCATTCAGTTGTTGCACTTTTATCTTTTCTAAACAAACCTTCGCCAGAACAAGGTGCATCCACAACGATCACATCATAAAAGCCATTCAGATTTTCAAAATCTTCTGGATCGTTATTCGTTACAACAGCGTTAATATTTCCCCACTTGCGAATATTTTCAGCTAGAATAGTTGCGCGTGACCTGATTACCTCATTAGATACAAGCAATGACTCTTCTCCGATCAAACTCAGTAAATGAGTCGATTTTCCTCCTGGAGCCGCACACAAATCTAAAACTCGAAGAGGTTGTGTTAAATCAACGGATTGCTTTAATGCTTGTTCTAAAAACATAGAACTCGCTTCTTGAACGTAATATGTGCCAGCATGAAAAAGAGGATCAAAAGTGAATGCCGGACGTTCACTTAAATAAAACCCAAAATCAGTCCATTGAACTCTGTCAGTATAATTATCTAAGCTCTTTTTTTTGGGATTAATCCTGATACTAGTAGGCGATGGGAGTAAGTGAGCGTCTGAAAATTTTCCCCAATCATTTTTCAATTGATTTTGCATTCGCTCAATGAATGCATTTGGAAAAATCGGATTAGTCGATGTCATCAGAAGCAAAACGCTTGTCGTTATATTCAATCACAGCTACAAGTTGTTGAAGCAGATCGTTGAAATTTTTCTTACCAAACTCTTTGCGGTATTCATCCATCAAGCCTCCGACACAGGAGCGTGCTCCTTGAATAAAATCTTTTCCGCGAGCTGTTAAAGTAAATATAACACTTCGTTTGTCTTTAGGATCGGTTTTAGCTGAGATGTAACCCTTCTTTTGCAGTTCTTTTACCACCTTGCTCATGGCTTGTTTGGTTACACGAGCGCGAGCGGCTAGTTCATTATTATTCGTGCCATCCGTGTCAATGTTCATTATTACGGGCATATAGGCAATCTTGAAGTCCTTGTACCCGAAATTACTAAGCTGGTAAATAGACCATTGATCCATTTGTTTTTTTAAATGCGAAATGATTTTTCCCCAGCCGTACGAACGGATGTATTCTTGATCTTTTAACCGATTATCTAAACCCATAGCTTAAATTTTACGTAAAGGTAGTTCATAAAAAAATAATAGTCAACTTTCTTGACTATTTAGTCAACCAAGTTTACTTTTGACCCGTTAATTAAAAACTATGGAACCAACCGAAACTCCGAAAAAAAGAAACAAAGCACCTTTTATTATTATACCTGTGGTGCTAATCGCTGGATTCTTTGGCGTACGCGCCATTTTACACAACATGAAATATGAGTCAACAGACAATGCGCAGATTGAAACAAATGCTGTTCCGATTGTTAGCCGTCTGGCGGGCTTTATCGATTCTGTTTCTGTTATAGATTATGGTGATGTTAAAGAAGGTCAACTTCTCATATCTATTGATGATCGCGAATATATTTTAGCTGTTCTTCAAGCAGACAACGATCTAGCAAACGCAAAAGCCGATTTAGCTAATGCACAAGCTCAGCTTAATAATAGTCAAGCGAACAAACAGGTAGCTATTGCCAACCAAGACGTACAACAAACACGCTTGCAAAAGGCAGCTGACGATTTGAAGCGCGATGAAGGTCTTTTCAAAGATGGAGCTATCACCCAAAAACAATTGGATGACAGCAGAAATAATTTGGAATCAGCGCAAAAGCAGTTGACTTCAAATCAAAAACAAGTTGCATTTGCCACTACGCAGGTGGTTACATCTGAAGCCCAAATAAGAAAAGCACAAGCTACAGTGGAAACAAGGATGGCGGCATTGGATCTCTCTAAACTTCGTTTGAGCTATTGCAATGTCTTTGCGCCAGTAAATGGCCAGATCGGAAAGAGAAACTTGGAAGTCGGACAATATATTCAACCAGGTCAGCCTTTGATGACAGTAGTCAACAAGGATAAATTCTGGGTAGTCGCAAATTTCAAAGAAACGCAACTTGAAAAAATGAAAGTGGGTCAGGAAGCAACCATCAAATTGGACGGATACCCCGATGTCGATATTAAAGGAAAAGTTTCTTCTCTAAGCTTGGCAACAGGAGCGAAGTTTTCATTACTCCCTCCGGATAATGCAACTGGCAACTTCGTAAAAATCACCCAACGCGTTCCTGTGAAAATTGAAATTGATGATGATGCGAAGTACAAAGACATTCTTCGTGCAGGCTTGAGTGTAGAAGTAGAAGTGAACGTGAAATAAAATCATGTCGAATAATTCTTTACCGACCGGTTTTGCAAGGGCAATCATCGTAATCACAACGATTTCAGCTGCTATCATGGAGCTGATCGATGTGTCGATTGTGAATGTTGCTCTTTCAGACATCAGCGGAAACTTGGGTGCAACGATTGAAGACACATCTTGGGTGGTGACTGCTTATGCAATTGCCAATGTGATCATCATTCCGCTCACTGGATTCTTGGCTAAACTTTTTGGTCGAAAAAAATATTATATCATCTCGATCATCATCTTCACCATTTCATCATACATGTGTGGTCAGGCAGGAAGCTTGGTGATGCTGGTGGTCTGGAGATTTGTTCAAGGCATTGGTGGTGGTGCATTGCTATCTACTTCTCAAGGAATTTTGTTTGATGCTTTCGAGCCAGCTAAACGGCCGATGGCATCAGCTATGTTTGGTATGGGAATAGTGTTAGGCCCAACCATCGGACCAATCCTTGGAGGGATCATCGTAGACAACTATTCATGGCCTTTGATTTTTTACATCAATATTCCTTTCGGGATAGTAGCTACTCTTCTTACGCTAAGATTTATTCGCAGGACTGAAGAAGAGAAAAATCCAGATAGAGTCAAACCCCAAATTGATTTTACAGGTATTGCATTCCTTGCTGTTGGCGTTGGAAGTTTACAGTATGTGTTGGAAAGAGGTGAAGCGGATGATTGGTTTAATGATCGAACGATTTTAATCCTTAGCATTTTAGCTGCGGTCGGTTTGTTTGCTTTTGTTTATCGAGAACTCACAGCTCCTAAACCAATGATTCATCTCGCAGTAATGAAACGCAGAAATCTTTGGGCGAGTAACGTACTCACCTTTGCTGTTGGTTTCGGAATGTTTGGCTCGGTATTTATTTTTCCAGTCTTGGTGCAGCGTATTTTAGGATACACACCAACAGATGCTGGCTTGGGTTTAGTGCCAAGTGCTATTGCTGCAATTTTCTGTATGCCAATTGTTGGTCGCGGTCTTGGTTCAGGAACACCTCCGTTGTTATTTGTTGTAATCGGATTTGTGTTTTTTATTTTACACGGATACACATCTTCGCTTGTTACACCAGATGTGGGTCTGCCATTCTTTTTCTGGACTCAAATCTGTAGAGGTATAGGTACAGCGTGTTTGACGGTGCCACTTATCAATCAAGCGATGGTAGGATTGACTCCACAAGAAATGCCGAGTGGAATCGCACTGACTAATATGTTGCGACAATTAGGTGGTGCATTTGGTATTGCGGTGATGAACACGTTTGTATCTCAGCGTTATGCAGTGCATCGCGCTGACTTGGTTAGCCATTTGCAAACCAATGATCCTAATGTGATTCAAAGGCTTGCACAAACTCAAGCAGGAGCAATCAATGCGGGAATTAATTCTATTCAGGCAACAGACTTTAGTTATAAGACTTTGGATTTGGCGGTGCAGAAGCAAGGATTCTTACTGGCTTATGCCGATTGCTTTATGTTGATAACCATATTTTTTGTCTGCGCGATTCCGTTCATGTTTCTATTGCGCACGAAGAAAATGGATAAAGCCACAATTCAGAAAGTAGCTGAAGAAAGTCATTAAGAAATTATATGAATTACGATTTACGAACTACACGTATTATGAAAAAAATATTTACATCAGCTTTTGTTTTGGTCAATCTCGCATTCGCGAATGCGCAAACCAATTCTGAATTAAAAACGCTGATTAACCAATCGTTCAATTATTTTCCTCGCATTCAAGAGTTACAGAAAGCATCAGAGATTTCTGATGTTCGCGTAAAGCAAGCGTGGAGCAATTACCAACCTTCAGTTTCTGGGATTGCCCAGTACAGCTATGTTACACCAATTTCTCACAAGGATTTCGGTGCGGGTGATTTCAAATTCCAACCAAACAACAACTACAATTTTAACGTAGGTGTAACACAACCAATTTGGGATTTTGGAAAAACGAATGCTCAGATCGCAAAAGCGAAAACAGATCTATTGAGCGCAACAACTAATATTGAGCAAGCGAAAGCACAAGTCGCGTCACAAGTCTCTTCAATTTACTATTCTATGATTTATTTGAAGAAGGCAATTGCTGTTGAAGATTCGATCTTGAGTTTCTTGAGAGAAAATAAAAAGATTGTACAGAATAGAATTAACCGTGGTGATGCCCTGCAAATCGATTTGACCAATATTCAGAGTAACATTGACATTGAAGAAAATCGCAAGGTGGATTTTGTAAATCAGTTACAAAAGCAAAAAGCATTGATGGAATATACAACCGGAGCGTCAACTGAACCTTCGATTACGCAATTTGATTTTCCACTATTCAACGAAGGACTAATCAGCGATTATGCTAAGCAAAACAATTATGATTTACGACTGGCCACACAACGCACGTTGGCAAGCGAAATGGATTTAAAATATACGCAGAACACTCGCTTCCCTATATTGACTTTTGTTGGCGGAGCAGGTTACAAAAACGCATATCAGCCGGATATCAATCCATTGCTTTTTAATTACTCTTTAGGATTTAACCTCAGTGTACCAATTTATTCTCAAGGCAAGACCACGCAGAATATTCGAATGGCTCAAACTACAGTTCAGGCAAATCAATTAGCTGCAAAAACTACTGAGAACAACTTGCGAAGAGATTTAGCGCAAGTGCAAGCAGATCTTACTTCGAATGAAGATCGAATCAAAAATTCGGAAGGTCAAGTGAATTATGCTCGAGAAGCTTTGACATTAACGCAATCACGATACAAGCAAGGTGTAGCAACTCATTTGGATTTGCTTAATTCATCGTCAAACTTGCAACGCATTTTATTAAACCAAATTCAGTTTCAATATCAGCTTTGTTCAGCAAGAATTGAACAGGCTAGATTATTAGGATGGAAATATTGGGCTGAATAATCTTTATTTTCGATTTTAATGAAAAAGAATGCACTATTTTCGTGCATTCTTTTTTTATGGAAATAAAAGCCAATAATCCTCAGCTTAAAAGTTGGGTAGAGGTGCCCAAGAATTCTGATTTCCCTATCCAGAATTTGCCTTTCGGGATTTTTAAAACAAAATATCTTTCACCAGTGGCTGGCGTTGCTATCGGTGATTACGTGTTGGATTTGGTTTACCTGCACGAGCATGGATTTTTGGACGGACTTGGTTTGCCTATCGGTATTTTCAATCAAAAATATTTGAATGATTTTCTGGCTCTCGGCAGAAAGAAGGGAAGAGAAGTTCGTGAACGTATTTCAGAATTACTTAGTCACGACAATGATGAATTGAAATCGAATAAGGCAGCGCGTGAAATTGCTCTGGTTCCAATGAGCGAAGTACAAATGTTGATGCCTGTTCGAATTCCTAACTATACAGATTTTTATAGCAGTGAAGAGCACGCGACTAATGTCGGTTCCATGTTTCGTGATCCTAAAAATGCGCTACTGCCAAACTGGAAACATTTACCTGTTGGGTATCATGGACGCGCATCATCGATTGTAATTTCTGGAACGCCAATTCATCGCCCGAAAGGACAAATCAAACCGCAAGATTCTGAACTTCCGATTTTCTGTCCAACACAAAAACTCGATTTCGAATTGGAAGTCGCATTCATCACTTGTACTGAAACAAAACTAGGTTCGCATATCACAACAAAAGAAGCAGAAGAAAATATTTTTGGATTGTTACTCTTTAACGATTGGAGCGCTAGAGATATTCAAACTTGGGAGTATGTTCCCCTCGGACCATTTCTTGCCAAAAATTTTGGATCAACAATTTCGCCTTGGATTGTCACGCTTGATGCACTTGAACCTTTTCGTGTGAAAGGTCCCGAACAGTTTCCTCATGTATTGCCGTACTTATCTTTTGAAGGAGCCAAGAATTTTGATATAGCTTTAGAAGTTTTGATTCAACCTGAGAAAGGAGAACCTGTAACTGTAAGCCGTTCTAATTTCAAATATATGTATTGGAATATGGCGCAGCAGTTGGCGCACCATACGGTAAATGGATGCAATATTCAAGTAGGGGATTTGTACGCAAGCGGAACCATCAGTGGCCCGTCACCGGGCTCTTACGGCTCGATGTTGGAGCTTACTTGGAACGGACAAAGACCTTTACATCTAAGTGATGGCAGTGAACGAAAATTCCTCTTGGATAATGACACTTTGATTGTCCGTGGGCATTGCGAAAAAGACGGAGTTCGTATCGGTTTTGGAGAGTGTAAAGGCAAAGTTCTGCCAGCGATTTAATCTTGATGTTTAAGATTAAATTCTTTAATCAACTCTAGCTGCTTTTTTATGTCCAGGTCTTTTGATGCATTCATTTGTTCCAATAGTGCCTGATCTTTATTTAGAATTTTGGTAAGATTTTTTCGGTTAAGTGGCACAATTACTCCAGTCTTTAGATCGAGGGCGATGCAATCCAATCCAGATTTAGCCGCTGCATAACCAATAGCCCCAAAAGCGCCTCTAACCAACGCGCCTTCACCTGGATCTACGTAATGATCCAGCCAAACGAAGTATGTCCCTTCTCGACCACCTTAGAGTAAAGCGCTTTCCTATTGGATTGATTGTAAAAGAAAGTATTAATGTAAATGTCTTTACCATCACTAAAACCAAAAGGTTCACTGATCTTTTCATTAGAGGAAATGGTTCTCAGCTCAAAAAAATCTTTTTTTGGAGTAACTTGAAATTCTGTAGTGATTGACGGTGAATTGGTCCGAAGTTCCCTGAAGTCTTTGTAGATTCCTTTTTTTAGCAAATTGGTAGTAAGGATTGTTTCGGGGTCATAAGGCTTCCATTGCTGGTTTGGTTTAATAAATTCTAGCGGGCCCTGATTTTGAGATCCCTTTGAAGCAAATTCTTTTAGGCAACCCTCCAAGCATGCATTTATTCGCTTAATATGAGAAGCAGTTACGTCCATTCCTCCTGACTCTTGATGGTTGCTGCATGCATAAAGCTTTCGTAGCCCCGAGTCTAGGACGCAAAAGGATATTGATACGTCAGCGAATCCAACTTCCTTCATTCGGTAAGTTTTTTCGGCTATGTTGAATTCGTCAATAACCGCTATTACTCTTTTTTGCCGATCGTTGATTTTTCCAACAACCACGTTAAAGTAATTTTGTAAAGCGGGTAAAAAACCGATGGTAAAGTCAGCGGCAACTTGTCTATTACTCATTCCTTTTTGAACCACTCCAATGCTTTCTTTATTAGCCCTGTTGTCAATTACGCTATCCACATAAAAGGACCTGTCCGGGATGACGAACAAATTAGGCTGTAGTTCTATTACATGCTTTTCTTGGCCACTGCAAGGTCTAGATAAGCAGAATATGATAAAAAAAAAGAAGCATTTATTGCCTCTAATTTGACCTGACAGCCATTCCATATTGTTGATATTTATGGCGCATATTTAGCTGATAAATAATTCACCGCAATGATATTTTTCACTAAAAAAACACCCTTAAATCCCGCCTATTTTCACTACCTTCGAGGCTCAAAATTTTACCTTTTTTAACTCGATTTTACAGTGGCAGAAAACACAGGCGATCCCCTCGAAAGACAGTCCATAATCCCGATAAATATTGAAGACGAAATGCGTGGCGCATACATCGATTATTCGATGTCGGTCATCATTTCTCGTGCCCTTCCAGACGTGCGTGACGGCCTCAAACCCGTGCACAGACGCGTGCTTTACGGCATGCTCGAACTGGGCGTAAATCACAACCGCCCTTACAAAAAATCAGCCCGTATTGTCGGTGATGTAATGGGTAAGTACCACCCGCATGGTGATGCCTCCATTTATGATACCATGGTGCGTATGGCCCAGGATTGGAGCATGCGCTACATGTTGGTGGATGGTCAAGGAAACTTTGGCTCAGTGGACGGTGACCCGCCAGCAGCGATGCGCTATACTGAAGCTCGCTTGCGTAGAATCGCTGAAGAACTTTTATCTGACATAAATAAGGATACTGTCGATTTCCAACCTACTTACGATGATCAGAATTCAGAGCCTTCTGTCTTACCAGCGAAGGTTCCTAATTTATTGATTAATGGATCTTCAGGAATTGCTGTGGGTATGGCCACAAATATGCCACCTCACAATTTGGGTGAAGTCATAGATGGTATCATCACTTACATTGACAATCGTGAGATTACTATTCCTGAATTGATGAAAATCGTTCAGGGACCAGACTTCCCAACAGGTGGGATTATCTATGGATATCAAGGAATTCAGGAAGCTTTCCTTACGGGAAGGGGAAAAATTACCATCCGAGCGAAAGCAGAGATCGTAACTGGAGCAAATGGCAAAGAACAAATCGTTGCCACCGAAATTCCTTATCAGGTTAACAAAGCTCAGATGATTGAACGCACGGCATCACTCATCAATGAAAAGAGAATTGAAGGCATCAGCGACATGCGCGATGAATCCGACCGCGAGGGTTTTCGAGTAGTTTATGATTTGAAAAAAGATGCCATTCCGAATATTGTTCTCAACAATCTTTTTAAATACACACAGCTTCAGTCTTCATTCGGTGTAAACAATGTGGCTCTTGTAAAAGGACGCCCACAAACACTGAATCTGAAAGATCTAATTGTGCACTTCGTTGATCACCGTCACGAAGTTGTAGTTCGCAGAACTAAGTTTGAGTTAGACGAAGCAGAAAAGCGCGCTCATATCTTAGAAGGTTATCTCATAGCCCTTGATCACCTCGATGAAGTGATTGCTTTGATCCGTAATTCAAAAGATCCTGAGGTAGCGAAGACAGGATTGATGGAAAACTTCCAGCTTTCTGAAATCCAAGCAAAAGCAATTCTTGAAATGCGTTTGCAACGACTGACTGGTCTGGAGCGTGAAAAGATCCAAAATGAATATGCGGAAGTAAAAGCATTGATAGCTCGCTTAAATGAAATCTTGGGAAGCGAAGCTGTCCGCATGGATATCATCAAGGGTGAACTCACAGAGATGAAAGAACGCTATGGCGATGCTCGCAGAACACAAATTGTTCACAGCGAAGAAGACATCACCGTAGAAGATATGATCCCGAACGAGGAGATGGTAATCACTATTTCTAATCAGGGATATGTGAAGAGAACCTCTCTTTCAGAATACCGCACTCAAGGAAGAGGAGGGATTGGCTCGAAAGCAGCTGCAACGAAAGAAGACGATTTCACTGAGCACCTATTTGTGGCGCAAGCACATAATTACATGCTCATTTTCACTGAGTTTGGAAAAGTATATTGGAAGAAGGTTTACGAAATTCCTGAAGGAAATAAGACCTCTAAGGGCCGCGCTATTCAAAACTTGTTGAACATTGAACCAGGAGATAGCGTCCGTGCCGTTCTGAATTTGAAGAACCTTGAAGATGAAGAATACATCAACAATACGTTTGTAATTCTTTGTACAGAGCAAGGCATCATCAAGAAAACTTCACTCGAAGCTTATTCTCGTCCTCGCGCGAATGGAATAACTGCTATTACAGTTCACGAAGGAGATCGATTGTTGGATGCAGCTCTCACCAATGGAAAGAATCATATCATCATTGCAAAGAGTGAAGGTAAAGCTGTTCATTTCAACGAAGCAGATGTTCGTCCGATGGGACGTACAGCTGCAGGCGTGCGCGGTGCTAAACTTGAAAATGCTCAGGATAAAGTTATTGGAATGGTGTGCATATCTCGCGAAGATGCCAACTTGCTCGTGGTATCTGAGAAGGGATATGGCAAACGATCAGACATCGGAGATTATCGCATTGCACACACGCGGTGGAAAAGGAGTGAAGACCATCAATATCACTGAAAAAACTGGCAAGCTTGTTGCAATCAAGGAAGTGGTCGATAAAGATGATCTGATGATTATTAATAAATCGGGTATCAGTATTCGCATTAGCGTTGAGGAATTACGTGTGATGGGACGTGCAACTCAAGGTGTGCGTCTGATTAAGCTCAATGAAGATGATGCTATTTCTTCCGTTGAAAAGATTCAGAAAATGGAAGGCGAGGAAAATGGTGCTTATCAGAACCTTCAAATGAAACTTTATAACTTAACTATACTAAACAGAAACCATTTTAAAATATGAAAGCGAATAATTTTAATCTGTCTATTGAGCCCAGCGTTTGTATTTGCGCAGAAGGAAATAAAGCCGAGTGTAAGTAAAGCAGAATCTGCACTTCAAAAGGGTGCTTTTGACGAAGCTAAGGCTGTTATTGATGCAACGGTAGCTAGTCAGGAATTCATGGTGCGACAAAAAAGGTTATCCATCTAAAAATGCATCCAAAGCGTGGTACTTGAAGGCGTTGATATATGCTGGGATTGATACCACAAGTTCAGAGAAGTTCAAGGCACTTGATGCTAATCCATTTCCTACTGCTAAAGAAGCATTTTTAAAAGCGGAAGAGATAGATAAGGGGAAGAATGAAAGTTTAGTTAATGGAATCTATCCGGCACGCAATTACCAGATCCTATGTTTTGAAAACAAATGTCTCGTTAATATTGGTCTGAAAAATATCTGAAAAAGCAGTGAAAGCACATCAGGCCATAAAAACCCTAACCTAGGCATTGAGTGAAATTGAAAAGACATTATTTTTTGCTCCAAAGGATACCACGGGGTTTGCTTTATGCCGGTGCTTATTTTGCGCCAGCGGCAAATCAAGATGACAAAGCCATCGATTATATCAATCAGTATATCGCTGGAGGAGGAAAAAATGTAGATGCCCAACTACAACTATACTATACATACTTTAAAAGGAAAGATTGGGATTTTTTTTAAGGTAGCAAGAGATCTCTTAGCGAAGTATCCAAGCAATATTGATTATCTCAATTCTGGCAATACAATGTCTATGTGCAAACTAATAATTTGGAAGGAAGCAAAAACGCTGATGAAGCAAAAAAGCAAGTAGTCATCCCGATGACACACAATCAAGATACATACTTCTTGTGCTCATAGCTAAAAAAATGGAAAAGCCAGATGAGGTGAAGAAATGGATTGATGAAATATTTAAAATAAATCCAGACCATTTTGAGGCGAATGAGGAAATGATTATTTCCCTTAACAAAGAAGCTAAGGTATTCTTACGACCAAACGTAACGCGACTACAGATGTCAAGAAAAGACTTGAACTACGCGATCAACGGTTTGCGAAATTGAAAGAAATCATTCCTTATGCCGAGAAAATGTGTATACTGAAGCCAAAAGATGAGAGTTCACTGTACACACTTCAATCACTTTATTATAACTTGGGGGATATACGATGAATCGTATGAAAAGTAGTTGAAGAATTCAAGAAGAAGATGAGGCTATGGGCATGGAGGTTGATTAAAAGTGATTAAAAAAAATCTGACAAAGGCTGGATTCTTTCCGGCCTTTGTTGTTTGTAATGTACCCTGGTTTTAAATTTCAGTTACTAAAAAGTTTTTTAAATGGACAGCTATTAGTTTGGGAATACTTCTCGTAACCCTAATAGTTGCAGCGATAGTTTTGCCAAAGATGTATCATGAGAAAATCAGGGTAACCCTAGAAAACGATATTGCATGAGCAAGTTGATGCTGATGTTACTTTTTCCAACTTCGAAATTAAGCTTTTTAGACATTTTCCTGATCTGACTCTTTCGTTAAGCGATTCTGCTGATCAAGGGAAAAGGAGAATTCAAAACATGATACTCTCACCTCGATAAACGAAACTCTTCTTGAAGTCAATTTATGGAGTCTTATATTCTAAAAGAGAGATTGAACTTAAAAGTATTCATCTGGATGATCCAGAGATTAATATTTTATGTGCTTAAAGATGGAAAGGCTAATTATGAAATAGCCAAGTCAAAAGACACGATATCTCAATCTGGAACCTTCTTCAATTAAGATTGCAATAGACAAAGTAGTATCGATAATGGGAAAATAAATTATACAGATTGGCAATGCAACATTTTTGTTCAAGCATTAGATATTCAGCACACAGGAGGTGGTGATTTTAAGAAAGACATTTTTGACTATGAAACCGTAACTACGGTAAGGCAATTTTCTCTCAATTATGATAGGGTACAATATTTTTTCAGAAAATCAATTGGCCTTGACTTAATTTTGGAAATGAATTTGCCTGAAAGCAAGTACACTTTCAAGGAAAATAAAATTCAAATCAATCATTTCATATTCAGTATTGAAGGATTTTTTCAACAAGTTGTAGGTGAATATGCGATGAACTTAAAGTTTCAAGCTCAAGAAACTTCATTTAAAAATATTTTATCTCTTGTGCCGGGATTGTATTTGAAGAACTTCGACTATCTGACTACAAAAGGAGATCTTGGTTTTTCTGGGTCGCTTGATGGTGTTTATTCAGACTCGACCAATGAGATGCCTGCATTTCATTTTGATTTGAATGTGAAAAATGCAATGGTTAAAATTGATAGTCTCCCAGAAGCTTTCAATAACATTCAATTTGAAATGGTTGTAGATAATAAAGAACGGATTTTAGACAGCACTGTTATTGATTTGAAAAATTTTCATGTAGAGCTAGGCAAACATCCAATTCATGGAAGGATAAAAGTTCAAGGTTTACATAATCCAAAAATTGATGCAGATGTTTTTGCTAACTTAGAACTAGCTGCTTTAGAAAAACTTTACCCAGTTAAGGGAGTGACTTTGAAAGGAAAGGTTGACTTTGAATTGAAAGCAAAAGGTGTTGTTGATCAAAAAAAATCAATTATCCCTCCCTTTTTATTGAACCTAAAATTGGCCAACGGATCAATTCAATATGACAGCCTGCCACGACCGATATCCAATATCCAATTTCATTTGAACGCAGAAAATAAATCTGGAGACATTGATAATACCTTAATAGATCTTAGACAAATACACGCTGAAGTCGATGATAACACATTGCACGGTTATGTAAAACTGAAAGGCTATCCGGACACAGAAATAGATGCTGACATTGATGCGGACCTTGATTTAGAAGACATCGAAAAAATCTATCCTGTGGATGGTTATTTATTGAAAGGAAAATTTAATCTCGATGTTTTTGCAAAAGGTCTCTATAGTAAAAGCAAAAAGAAATTCCCCTTGATTGATACAAAAATGAATTTGACCAACGGTTCAGTTCAGTACAAAAAATATCCACCCGTAAAAGATATTCATTTTTTTGCGGAGGCCATCAGTAATACTGGGAATTTGTCAGATGCAAAATTGAGTATCAGCAAACTAACGTATACTCTGGAAGATGAGCCATTCGAAATTACTGGCAGCCTGGCGGATTTGAATAATTACGAGTACCAATTCAATGTGAGTGGAAAGGCAGACTTGTCAAAAATTTCACAAATCTATCCGCTTGATGGAGTTCAACTTTCGGGGCTGATTGACGCCCAATTTAAAACCAAAGGGTTGGTCAGTGATTTGGAAAGTGGTAACTATTCAAAAGTAAAATCAAAAGGGAAAATTGTTTTCACCAATGTAAGTGCAAGCGGTGCGAAAGTGCCAAATCCAATTAACATTAGCAGTGCTACATTTAATTTTACTCCATCGAAAATTATCCTTGAAAATTTGGACGGAAAATTTGGCAAGAGCACTGTGAAAATTAAGGGAGACATTAACAATTACATGGCATTTGTTACTAACAACAAAGACTTAGTAAAAGGTGATCTTGAACTAACTTGCGACACGCTGGACATTAACCAGTGGATGCCAGCTCCACAAACTGCTACTGGCAAGACAGTCCCTGCGACAGATACAACTCATTCGAAACTAACTCTAATCGAGGTGCCTCGTAACCTTGATTTTGTTTTTGACTCACAGATCCATTTGGTAAAATATGAAGATCTTAAAATCACAGAAATGGATGGAGAGATTGCAATAAAAGACGGAGTATTAAGTTTGCACGAAACAGGTTTCAACTCGCTCGATGCAAAATTTAGTGTTGATGGTGATTATAGTACGAAAGACTTATCACATCCTTTATTTGATATGAACTTGGATGTAAAAGATCTGGATATTAACCGCGCTTATCGCGAAGTAAAGCTCATGCGTGATTTAGCCCCATCGGCCGCCAATACGTATGGAAAATTTTCTGTCACGTATAAATTGAAAGGTGAATTGAAAAAAGACATGACCCCGAAAATGGAAACTTTAGCGGGCGGTGGAATAATGCGAATCGCTGACGCAAGAATAAATGGAATGAAATTGTTTGAGGAAATCAGCAAAAGGCGCTAAGAAGAATGAGATTAATGATCCGCATTTGAAAGACTTCGTCATGGAGACAGAAATTAAGGACAATAAAATAATTGTAAAACCTTTTTCGATTAAAGTTGCTGGCTTTGATGCAGATATTGAAGGAGTGAACACGATGGCAGGCGCAGTTAACTATTTGGTTAAAATAGAATTGATTCCTCTGACCAAAATCAAAATACCATTTCACGTTACGGGAACTTATGACAATCCTAAAGTAGCTTTAGGTAAAGGACATCAACTTCCTTATCGTAAATAAAAAAGTCCATCGCGATTTCTCACGATGGACTTTTAGTTAATGATTTGCAATTAATTCAAAAATTCCTTCACATCAGTGAATGGAAGATTAAAGGCATCAGCAACAGCTTTGTATACTACTTTTCCGTTGATCACATTCAAACCTTTCTTCAAATCTTGATTTTCAGCGCAAGCTTTCTTCCAACCTTGGCTAAGGTGCTGTTCGGATTCTATCGTGTTTCCCTATTAACCTTAGCAATACGTAG
>JASGIR010000008.1:0-39595 GCA_049840975.1 Cyclobacteriaceae bacterium
AAGGTTAATAGGGAAACACGATAGAATCCGAACAGCACCTATTGTTCGCTCACTTCTTGTGGAGAAGTCAAATCACCACCGCACATACATAGCGATCCACTTTGCAACTCTAACATCGTGATCTGAAATATAATTTCCCATCACATGCCCTGGAACCCTGCGAGGAAAAAAGTGTGACCTGTTCATGCCTTGTACTTTAATATTTTTCGCTTGCTGAGCTGCATCGTGTACCCTGCATCAGCTAATTCGATAACAGCTTCTTTAGCATCGAGAATCTGGCGGTCCTTGTTCATTGAAACGCGATCCAATTTTTTCAGAATTCCGATTTCGCGCGCTTCTTCACATGAGGTAGCCACTTTAGCTGTTGCGATATTCATGAACGCGTTTTGAAGAGCATTCAATTCAACATCACCTTCTTCCATCGCATCGCTCACACGCTTTGTGAATTCTTTTGTTCCACCGCCACCTGGAATTAGTCCAACACCAACTTCGACCAAACCGATATAAGTTTCAGCGGCAGCTTGCGCTATGTCAGCATGCAAAGTCATTTCACAACCGCCTCCAAGCGTTCTTCCTTGCGGACAAACGACCACCGGAATTGATGAGTAACGAATACGCATTACTGATTGCTGGAATGCTTTAATCATGAAGTCGATCTCGTCATATTCTTGCTCGATGGCATACATGAACACGAGACCAAGATTTGCTCCAAGAGAAAAATCAGCACCTTGATGACCTATTACTAGTCCTCGATAATTTTTTTCTGCCATATCAATGGCTTTGTTCATTCCTTCGATAACGGCACTGCCTAATGTGTAGCTCTTGCTGTGCCAAGCGAAGTTGACTACGCCATCACCGATGTCATAAATTCTAGAGTCAGCATTTTTCCAAACGATATTCTCGCTTTTATTTTCAAGAATGATGAAGCTCTCTTTGCCAGGAATTCCTTTATAGCGACTTGGAAGGAATGTCATAATATTTTTTTTGGCCTGCTTCACTTTTATAGAACGACTTTGCACCAGAAGCAACCATGTCGTAAACCCACTGAGCAGGTTTGTAGCCAGCGGCCTCCATTAATGGAAGGCTTTTCTCAACACCTACTGCGTCCCAAGTTTCATAAGGGCCAAGGTCCCAACCAAAACCACCGCTAACAGCATCGTCTATTCTGAAAAGCTCATCGCTAATTTCCGGAATGCGATTACTTACGTATTTGAATAGATCGAAGAAACAGTCGCGATAAAAATCTCCAGCTTTGTCTTTACCTGCAAGAAGAACTTTAAAACGATCCTTTAAGTTGTCAATCGTCTTCGTTGTTTCAAGCGTAGCAAATTTGACTTTCGTTTTAGGTTTATACTCTAATGTTTTTAGATCAAGTGTGAGAATTTCAGTTTGCCCTTTGGCATCTTTTGATTTTTTGTAAAAGCCTTGTCCTGTTTTGTCGCCAAGCCATTTATTCTGATCAAGTTTCCCAACAACTTCTGGAAGCTTGAACATTTCACGTCCTTCATCATTAGGTAAACCAGCATACAAGTTATTTGCAACCTTAACTAAAGTATCAAGACCAACCACATCAGAAGTTCTGAATGTGGCTGATTTTGGCCTTCCAATTACTGGACCAGTAAGCTTATCGATCTCGTCAACATTGAGATCAAACTTTTTCATTGAGTCAATGACTTTCAACAAGCCCCAAACACCTACACGGTTGCCAATGAAAGCAGGAGTGTCTTTGCAAAGAACTGTTGTCTTGCCTAAGAAAAGGTCTCCATAGTGTAAGAGAAACTTAGTTACTTCAGGGTCAGTCTTAGGTGTAGGAATTATTTCAAGAAGCTTTAAATAACGTGGAGGATTAAAAAAATGTGTTCCAGCGAAATTCTTTTGAAAATCTTCGCTTCTTCCTTCCGACATCAAGTGAATAGGAATGCCAGAAGTATTGGATGTTATAAGTGTTCCAGGAGTTCTATGCTTTTCGACTTCTTCGTAAACTTTCTTTTTGATATCAAGATTTTCAACAACAACCTCAATAATCCAGTCAACGCTTTTTATTTTCGACATGTCATCAGAGAAGTTGCCGAGCTTCACACGTGGGGCAAATTTTTTACTGAAGAGCGAAGCTGGATTCGCTTTCATGGTTGCATCAAATGAGCTTTGAACAATTCTATTTTTGACAGCAGGATGGTCAATAGTTAGGTTTTTCTTTTTCTCGTCTTCCGTAAGTTCTTTGGGAGCGATATCAAGCAACAACACTTCGCAACCAATATTTGCGAAATGACATGCGATACGAGAGCCCATGATTCCTGAGCCGAGAACTGCTACTTTCTTAATGGTCCTGTTCATAGATTTATTTTGAGTGTACCAATTTCTTAAATAACCAATTTAATAAGCCTTTTGCTCAATTAATTGTTTGTTATAAATATCATTTTTCTTTGAAAGCGACTGAACTTGCTGGAGGACTTCAAAGAAAACCTTCAATTTCTCAGGGGAGATTTCGCTTTGAACGGCTTCATTAAATTTGATCACAATAGCTTTTGCATTTTCGCGCTGCTTTTTTCCTTCTTTCGTTAAAAAAACACGCACCGATCGTTTGTCATTTTTATCGGCTTTTCTGACAATAAGCTTTTGCTCTTCCATTGATTTTAAAAGCCTTGTTAAACTTCTTGGCTCTAAACCCATCTGAGGAGCAATCTTGGTGGCTGGCGTACCTTCGTCACCATGAATAGTGAGTAATGCGAATCCAATAGACATTGTGCCACCGAATTTGGCAGCCTGTTGGTTGTAGAATCTCGAGATTCCGTACCAAGCCATTCGCACGTGATGGTCTATTGTCTCTTCTCTTTTCATTTTTTGAGGAGAACGAAGGTATAAAAATTTGTTATGCACGCATACTAATTCGAGAAAAAATTTTCAGGCTTTAGAATAACCAAAAACGGCTTCTTAACTATTAAATTCAGGCTTATGAAGCGATTTTTAATACTGGCAGCTTTAATCATTTCTTGTAAACAGAAACCTTCAGAAAGCTCCAAATCAGATAGCACTTTCGTTGCTTTGCATAAAGATTCAACCGGACAAAATCAGACTCCAACTCAGAAATCGGACGCACCAGTAAGCGATTTTCAAGGTGTCGATTTAGATTTTGAAAAACTGGATTCAGCTCTTCAGGAAGTGCTTAACAATTTTCATGAACCTGATAAACTTAATTCGGTTATCAATTCTGATTATGGGTTTTATTGGGTCAAATCTGGCGCGGGTATTTATCCTGTTGTGAAAGAAATAAAGAGCTCGGACGATCTTTCTGACTGCGAGGAATATTTATTTTTTGTGAGACAGCCAATGTTGTTGAATGGATACTTTGACAATCCGAAAGGAATGGATTTATGCCATCCTCAAAGCGAAGGCGCATTTATTTTCAAAGCGAAAGACAATCAACTGATATTTAAAGCTTATCAAGGTCGGCTACTAGCAATTAACGAAACGATGACAGCAGATTTGGCCAAAAGGCTTCATTCACTCGATTCACGATTTGAGAAATTCATTCTTTTCAGTTTGTCTGGTAAGGATGGTGAGACGACCCAATTTGATCTTTATCTAGCTAGGATTGATGGCAAACTTTATTTGGCAGCAATCGATACGAGAGAATGTGAATTATAGATTTTTTTCTGGTCTTTTGCTCCCAGCGTACAATTCATATTCAAGCAAACGACAATCTAGTTTAGCGGAATAAAATTCAATTCTTCGTTTTGCTTTCAATCCAATTTTTTTGGCGAGGTCAAGATTGCCAGTAAAAATATAACCAGTATAACCTTGGCATTTCTTTTTTATAAAGTCGCCAACGCGAGCGTAGGTTGCCTCTAATTCACTCACCTCACCCAAGCGCTCACCATATTCAGGATTGAAAAAGATCACACCATGTTTTTCAGGGATTTCAGTTTCTTCAAAATCACAGACTTTAAACTCGATCAGTTCCTCAACGCCAGCAACATTTGCATTCACTTTGGAAATATCGATAGCGTCTTGACTAATATCTGTTGCAATGATTTTAAGATCTGCGACTTCTTCAATTTGATTGTTCAACTTTTCAAATTCGGTTTGATATTTTTTATCATCATAACCAATCACATACATGAACGAATAATTTTTTCTGAACAATCCCGGCCTTCTGTTAGTGGCAAGCAAGGCTGCTTCAATCGCAACCGTTGAAGAACCGCACATCGGATTTACAAATGGAGATTTTTTATCCCATTTCGTAGCTAATAAAGTACCACTAGCTAGTGCTTCTAACATCGGGGCTTTGCCAGGAATTTTTCTGTATCCGTGTTTGGCCAAAGTTTCACCAGAAGTGTCAAGAAAAACTTCTGCGCGACCATCTTTCCAATATAAATGAAAGACTGCTTTGCTTAAGTCGGAACCTGAGTTTGGCCGTCCTGTGGATTCTCTCCGCATTCGGTCAACGATGGCATCTTTTACTTTTACATTCACAAACATTTCATTATTGATGGTAAAATGTTCAGAATGATTGGTCACAGAAAAATATCCCTCAGGAGAAATAATTTTTTCCCATTCTATTCGCAAAAGATTTCTGTAAAGCTCATCAGGACCATCACATCGGAATGAGTTCAGAGAATAAAGCACTTGACTTGCGCATCTCAAGTTTAGATTTAAAGTGATACAATCATTTATTGAGCCGCTTAACTCCACTCCTGTTACAAAAGTATTTTTTACAGCAAAGCCGAGCTCTGTCACCTCTTTCTCAAGGTATGTCGACAACCTTTTATTGCATGTGATAATTATTCTTGAAGAAAGATTGAAGTCCATGCTTAGTTGATTTGAGCAATTTGTTTTTTGATTGAATCTTTCATGTTTTCGGGTAAACTCGCCAGAATTTCATTTTTAAGAACTTCAATCAAATTGTGTTTTGCAAAATAACGATACGTAACAATACTTATCTCACGAACGGGAGCGGGGGAACGGAAGAATCGAATGTTTTTTTGCTGTTTTTTGGTCAGATCGCGCAAAGCAAGCTCTGGTAAAATGGTGATTCCGTTATTTAAGTCTACCATTTTTTTCAAAGTCTCAATGCTACCAGCTTGATAATCGAGATTTTGCATAAGACTTTCCTTCCTTTTCAATTCACAAAGATTAACAACCTGCGATCGCAAACAGTGACCTTCTTCTAAAAGCCATAAATGATTTACATCGATATCATCAGCGAGTAAATATTTTTTCTTCATCAACTTTTCTTCCCGTGAAGCATAGACAACAAACTGTTCGTAGAACAAAGGCTGTTCTTTAACCGAAGAAATTTTTAATGGAGTTGCCAGAATACCCGCATCAAGATGTTGCTTTTCAAGCTGATTAATAATTTGATCGGTAGTGAATTCTGAGATCCTCAGTTTGATGTTTGGATATTTCTTTAAAAAAGTATTCAAAAAAAGCGGTAACAAATAAGGTGCAACTGTGGGAATAATGCCGATGTGCAATTCTCCTTGTGCCTCATTTTTTTGATCAGCAACAATTTTTTTTAGCTGTTTCGTTTCGCTCAAAATAATCCGTGCTTGCTCAATTATTTTCATCCCGATGTCAGTAGTGATCACGGGTTGTTTAGTACGATCGAAGATTTTGACTCCAAGCTCTTCTTCCAGACGCTGGATCATCATGCTCAACGTTGGCTGAGTAATATTGCACTTTTCGGCAGCGGTTGAGAAATGCCTCCAAGTATCTACAGCCACAATGTACTCCAGTTGTTGAATGTTCATAGACAATATCTATCGCAAGATAGAAAATATCACTTTGATTTATAACAGACGAATGTGGATCATTGTTACCTTACAAACAGGATATGAATAACGGAAAAGAAAAAAATCACAAACTAACTACGGCTTCAGGAAGACCGTATGTTGAAAACGAAAACACGCAAAGTGTAGGCCCGCGTGGTCCACTTTTGTTGCAAGATTACATTCTTCATGAGAAGATGGCGCACTTCAATCGTGAGCGTATCCCTGAAAGAGTTGTGCACGCCAAAGGTTCGGGAGCTTACGGAACGTTTACAGTTACAAACGATATTTCGAAATACACAAAAGCAAAACTATTCGGTAAAGTTGGTAAAGAAACTAAAGTCTTTTTGCGATTCTCTACAGTGGGTGGTGAAAAAGGAAGTGCTGATACAGAGCGCGACCCACGAGGATTTGCGGTGAAGTTTTATACAGAAGATGGTAACTGGGATTTAGTTGGGAATAATACACCTGTCTTTTTTATTAAAGACCCGAAAAAATTTGGCGACTTTATTCATACTCAAAAACACGACCCTTACACCAACTGCAAAAGCCCAACCATGATGTGGGACTACTGGAGTTTGAATCCTGAGAGTTTGCATCAAGTGATGATATTAATGAGCGATCGCGGAACACCAATTGGCTATCGCTTTATGAATGGGTACGGAAGCCATACATTTTCATTGATTAATGCAAAAAATGAACGCGTGTGGGTGAAGTTCCATTTCAAAACACTGCAAGGCATCAAAAACTTTAATGATGCTGAAGCTGCAGCTATGAAATCAAAAGACATGGATTTTTCTCAACGCGATTTAGTTGAGTCAATTGACAATGGTCACTTTCCTAAGTGGGCTTTGAAGGTTCAGGTGATGACGAACGATCAAGCGAAAAAATTCAAATGGAATCCATTTGACCTTACTAAAATTTGGCCTCACAAAGATTTTCCATTAATCGATGTGGGCACAATGGAGCTCAATGAAAATCCAAAAAATTATTTTGCGGAAGTAGAGCAATCTGCTTTTGCACCAGCTCACGTTATTGACGGTATTGGATATTCACCTGATAAAATGTTGCAGGGCCGTCTACTTTCTTATCCTGACGCGCATCGTTACCGCTTAGGTGGAAACTATGAACAGATTCCCGTAAACCGTTGTCCATATATGGTAAACAACTATCAACGAGATGGCCACATGGCTGTGAATGGAAATGGAGGAAGTGAACCAAACTACTGGCCAAATAGTTTCGATGGAATTTTTACGGATCAATCTTATAAGGAGCCAGCATGGGATCTTGAAAATTCAATAGCGGACTGGTACGATCGCAACGCTGAAGGCGAAAACGATCACTTTACACAACCCGGAAATCTTTTCCGCGATGTGATGAATGATGAGCAAAAGAAAAATACAATCAGCAATATTGTTGGAGCGATGAAAGGAATCTCCGGTCCGAAAAAAGATCAGATCATTTACCGACAGCTTTGTCACTTCTTCAGGGCAGATGTAAATCTCGGAACAGGTATAGCCAAAGGTCTTGGAGTAAATGTTGATGAAGTCATGAAACAAATGAAACACGATCACGTTTCGGTTTGAACCTAACTCAGACTGACTTGGTTATTCAGGCTCTCCGAACAGGGGAGCCTGAATTTTTTTATCTCTACTTTTGAAAACGAAATGGACTTACGATTACAGACAGGATACAAGCAAATTTTAGGAATGGCTCTGCCCATTTCACTTGCTATCCTTGTTCCTCAAATAAACTTCATTACTAACAATATTTTTCTTGGTGGCCTTGGTGAAGAATCTCTTGCTGCTGCTGGGATCACGGGAGTTTACTATTTGATTTTTGCTGTGATTGGCAATGGACTCAATAACGGAGTGCAGTCACTGATCGCGAGAAAAGCGGGAGAGAACCAACCCAAAGAAATCGGTCATCTTTTTTTTCATGGTGTGTGGATCTCCATCGGAATAGCTCTTTTGGGAATCTTACTTACCTACACTGTTGCGCCCGTCATTTTGCGCGCGACAATTCACAACGAAGCAACAGCAACGCAAGTAATTGACTTTATGTTTATCCGCATCTGGGGTCTGCCTTTGCTTTACCTCTACGTGATGCGCAACGCACTTTTGGTTGGCACTAATCAAACTAAACTGTTGATTTGGGGAACACTTGCAGAAACGGTTGTCAATATTTTTTTCGACTATGGTTTGATCTACGGTCACTTTGGATTGCCTGAGATTGGATTCAATGGCGCAGCTTATGCTTCTATTATTGCCGAAGGCTCTGGTCTACTTGTAATTTTTGTGGTGATTCATTTTAAAGGAATCAATAAAACATTTTCTCTTTTCGAAAACTGGAAAATTGATTTTCAAACCATAAGACATATTCTCTATCGTTCCTCTCCTTTGATTTTGCAATATGCAATAAGCATCATCACATGGGAATATTTTTATATTCTTATTGAACATCATGGCGCGCGCGCCCTGGCCATTTCGAATACGATGAGAAATATTTTCGGAATCTTCGGAGTATTTTCTTGGGCCTTTGCAGCTACAGCCAATACGATGGTTAGCAATGTGATTGGTCAGCAGAAAGTAGAGGAAGTTTTGCCGTTGGTGAGACGAATTGTAATCTTGAGTTTGTCGTGCTCGGCCTTCCTTACGATTTTATTAAATCTAGGTCCAGAGATTTTTCTTTCATTTTATGGACAAGATGAATCATTTATAACTGAAGCGATTCCAGTGATAAGAGTTGTATCAGTTGCACTTTTGATGATGTCGTTTTCAGCAGTTTGGCTTAATGCAGTTACGGGAACAGGCAATACCATGGTGAACTTGATTATTGAATCCATAACTATCATTGGATACAGTGTTTACGTTTATCTTGTTCTTGAAACCTGGAACATGCCAATTACATGGGGTTGGGGAAGTGAGTTCGTCTATTGGACAGGAATGTTCTCAATGTCGTTTTGGTACATGAGATCAGGAAGGTGGAAGAAAAAACTTTAACCATTAATTTTATTAAATGGATTTAAATCTGAAAGGAAAGCTCGCACTTGTGTGTGGAAGTACACAAGGAATCGGAAAAGCTGCTGCAATTGAATTGGCTGAACTTGGAGCAACAATAGTTCTTTTAGCTCGCGATGAAAATAAATTGAAATCGACCTTAGATGAACTACCTACAGCTCAAGGGCAAAAACATAATTTTCTTATTGCGGATTTTAGTTTTCCAGATCAGGTAAAATCAACAATTCAAAAATTTGCCTTAACAAATGATGTTCACATTTTGATCAATAATACTGGCGGACCACCCGCTGGTCAAGCGATTGATGCGGCAACAGATGATTTTTTAAAAGCGATAAATGCGCATCTTATTTGTAGTCAGATTTTGGTGCAAGCTTGTGTGCCAGCCATGAAAAAAAATAAATATGGCCGGATTGTTAACATCATTTCTACATCCGTAAAAATTCCAATAAAAGGATTAGGTGTATCAAATACAGTCCGTGGAGCTATGGCAAGCTGGTCGAAGACGCTTTCACTTGAGCTTGCACCTTTTGGAATAACGGTTAATAACATTTTGCCAGGCAGCACTAAGACAGGAAGAATTGAATCGCTTGTTCAAACACGCGCGCAAAAATCTGGAAGGAACCCTGAAGAAATTCGTCAAGAGATGATTGATGAGATTCCTGCGGGCAGAATGGCAGAAGCAAGCGAAGTTGCTGCAGCCGTGGCATTTCTTGCTACTCCAGCAGCAGCTTACGTCAACGGAGTGAATTTGCCAGTTGATGGCGGTCGCACAGGCAGTCTGTAAAAAATTGTATTTTTATTTCAGATTCTTTCGGTCACTCCAAGTGACCATAAATATGAAATAATAAAGACATGAAAATAATCTTCAGTGTCGCAGTTATTTTAATTGCCTCAAGTGCAATCGCACAACAGCCCGTTATAAAAGAAGACTTTTCAAAAAACAATTATGGTTGGGAGCAGAGCCAGACTAAAACTTTCTCTAACGGGGCGTATATAATCAACACCAACGAAGAGGGCGACCAATCCACAATTAACTTTTTTATAGATCCGCAAAAAGATTTTGTTATCTCAGCTGATTTTGTTCAACAAGATGGCCTTAATGACAACGGTTTTGGGTTAGTATGGGGATCGGGTAAAAGTGATTTCAACTTATTCATGATTTCTACCGATGGAGATTACGCAGTGTATAGCGGAGATCCGTCTCAATTGAAGAACTGGAAACCTTGCAAAGAAATTAAACCGATCAGTTTTTTGAATCAATTAAAGATTGAGTCGAAAAATGGAATGACTGGCTTCTATATCAATGGTGTTAAAGTGGAGGAGAGAAAAAATCTTCAGCTGTATGGATGCGCCATGGGGTTCACTGTTTTCACAAAGATGAAATTGCAGGTTGACAATTTTCTTTTTGCTCAAGAACAAACCATTGATTTGCCTACAGGAAACGTTACGGCAAAAAAGGAAAACATCGGACCAGCAATTAACACTGGAGAAGATGAGCTCGGGCCTGTAATTTCTTCCGATGGAAAAACGATTTTGTTTGCTCGCCAAAATGTGGCTGAAAACATCGGTGGAAAAAAAGATGACGAAGATGTATGGATCAGCGAATGGCAAAATGGAAATTGGACGAAGGCGAAAAATATGGGTCGCGGAGTAAATACAGCTGAAGCTGATAACCTGCTTGCAATAAGTACGGACAACAACACGATGATGTTTGAAGAAGAAAATCAATTGATGATGCGGCATAGAAACGAAACGGGTTGGTCTTCTTTTGAAAAACTTGGGCTTACATTTAAAAATGAATTGGATCACTTTGTGGCAAGTCTCACAGCCGATAGCAAAGCAGTTATTTTCAGCGCCAAACTGAAAACTAATCTATATTATGATCCTAAGACGGAGGACGGAGATTTGTTTTTGTGTGTAAAACAAAACGACAAGTGGTCTGCTCCGATCAATCTTGGAAAAAGTATCAACACTCCAATGGAGGAAACATCTCCATTTTTATCAGCGGATGGAAAGACATTGTATTTTTCATCGAATGGAAGGCCTGGCTATGGCGATCAAGATATTTTTGTTTCACGAAGACAAGGCGAAGGTTGGACTGACTGGTCGAAACCAATCAACCTTGGCCCCGGGATTAATTCCGAATACTTTGATGCCTACTATACGGTTCCGGCTTCTGGTGATTATGCATACTTTGTGAGTTACGATAAAGGTTTTGGCAAAGCAGATATTTTCAGAATCAGATTACATGAAGGTGTAAAGCCGAAATCGGTAACGTTAGTACGCGGCAAAGTATTGAACTCAAAAAACAATTTGCCATTGGCTGCATCCATCCACTTTGAGAATTTGGAAACAGGAGCGGAGGTTGGTGAAGCTAGATCTGATCCAAAGACGGGTGCATATCAGATTGTTTTGCCATTTGGCTTGAACTATGGGGTTCGAGCACAGAGTACCGGATTTTATTCTGTCAACGAAAATCTTGAACTAAAGACTTCGGAAAATTATTCTGAAGTGAGTAAGGATTTAGTGATGGTGCCGATTGAAGTTGGTGAGACCGTTAAGTTAAATAACGTATTCTTCAATGCGGGTCAGCCAACGCTCAAGTCAGAATCTTTTCCTGAACTCGATCGACTAGTGAAAATTTTAAAGGAGAATCCAAATATTTTCATTCAACTTGAAGGCCATACAGATAACATAGGTAAACCAGAAATTCTTCAAAAGCTTTCTGAAGATCGAGTTGAATCGGTGAAACAGTATTTAGTGAATCACGGTATCGATTCGAAAAGAATAACTGGCCAAGGTTTTGGAGCAACCAAACCAGTTTCCACAGGAACGACAGAGGAGGACAGAAAACAAAATAGAAGAGTAGAGTTTAAGATTTTGAAAAAGTAATGCAAAAAATTCTCAATTACGTCAACGGAAAATTGATCGTGCCGGCTTCGGGAAAATTTCTTGATAACTATAATCCATCCGAAGGAAAAGTTTACAGTTTAGTTGCAGATTCAGATGAAAGAGATGTGAACGAAGCTGCTAACGCAGCAAAAAAAGCTTTTCCAGCTTGGGCAGCGATGTCTTTAGAAGAGCGTTGCAAAATTCTTTTGCGCGTAGCAGATCTGATCGATCGCGATCTAGAAAAATTAGCTTTAGCTGAAAGTATTGATAATGGCAAGACCATAAAACTCGCTCGGGCAGTTGATATTTATCGTGCTTCAGCCAACATGAAATTTTATGCAACAGCAGCGCAGCATTTTGCATCTGAAGCTCATGTCAATGATGGTGACTCAGTGAACTACACAACGCGAATGCCGATTGGTGTTGTGGGATGCATCTCACCATGGAATCTGCCTCTGTATTTGTTCACTTGGAAAATTGCACCAGCACTTGCAGCAGGTTGTACTGTGGTTGGCAAACCATCTGAACTCACACCAATGACAGCTTTTTTGTTTTCACAATTGTGCATTGAAGCGGGATTGCCGGCTGGTGTTTTGAACATCATTCACGGACTCGGGGGCAAAGCAGGACAAGCGATTATCGAACATCCAGGAAATCACTGCCATTTCATTTACTGGTGGAACGGTTACTGGAAAAAAAATTGCAGCGACTGCAGCCCCAATGTTCAAAAAACTTTCACTCGAACTAGGCGGGAAAAATCCCAACATTGTTTTTGCTGACTGTGATTTTGAGCAAACCATTAAGACTTCACTCCTTTCTTCTTTTGCGAATCAAGGAGAAATCTGTTTGTGTGGCTCTCGCATTTTTGTTGAGCGAAGCTTGTTCGATCGATTCGTAAATGAGTTTGTGAAGAAGACGAAAGAACTAACCGTTGGTGATCCGCAAAACAATGCAACTCAACTTGGCGCTTTGGTTTCTGAAGCTCATCTGAAAAAAGTATTGGGCTACGTTGCCTTGGCGAAAGAGGAAGGTGGAAAAATTTTGACTGGAGGGAATCAACTTAAAATAGAAGGCCGCTGCGCGAATGGTTATTTTATGGAGCCAACAGTTATAGTTGGTCTTGACGAAAAATGCCGAACTAATCAGGAAGAAATATTTGGTCCAGTGGTGACAATCATGCCATTCGAAACTGAGGAGGAGGCAATCAAATTGGCAAACTCCACGCCATACGGTTTGGCGGCTAGCATTTGGACAGAAAATTTGAAAAAAGCACATCGCGTTTCACACCAAGTGAAGAGTGGAATCATTTGGATCAACTGCTGGCTTCACCGAGACCTTCGCACTCCTTTTGGTGGAATGAAACAAAGCGGTGTTGGTCGTGAGGGTGGCTGGGAAGCAATTCGATTTTTTACTGAGGCCAAGAATGTTTGCGTGAAGTTGTGAGAAAACTGCTGGCAATAATTTTTCCTGTGTTTATTGTTATGCATATACAAGCGCAGAAGAAGGACTCACTTCAAAATGGTAAACATTTCCAATTCAGTTCTGTTTTTATAGGATATAATGTTAAGCAACAACATTACTTTGAAGTAGGATACCTAAAGGTAAAAGAGAAGGGATTTGGTCATCACCCGTTTGGAGTTGTAAAGTCTGCATCTTGTGAGTTTAAATTTAACTCAACTGTTCTCGGTCCAAAAATTTCGGTGTGGGCTTACGGTGGATCATCGATTGCAGTCGTTGGTGTTAACTTGATTGACTATTTTGATTTAATCGGAAATAATTCTCTCGTGTTTCGTCCTGAGATAGGATTAGGTTTGTATGGAATTAAAGCCACTTATGGTTGGAATCTAACTCTTACAGCAAAAACAAGTATTCCAATTAATGAGAATCAATTCTCGGTTCAGGTTCCTTTAAAAATAAAAACGAAGTAGTAACCAGATGTCCTTCCTCAATAATCAAAACATTTTTTTTACAGTACTCGGCTACCCGATGAGTTACCTCGAATTTTTCGGAGTAATATTTGGCCTTGTCGCTGTTACTCTTTCGGCAAAAGCAAATATCTGGAGTTGGCCAATCGGAATTGTCAATGTTGTGCTGGCATTCTTTTTTTACTATCAGATTCAATTTTATCCCGATATGCTGCTGCAAATTTTCTTTTTCGTTACTAATCTTATCGGGTGGTGGCGCTGGGCAAATCCTAAGCCTGAAGAAGAAGACAAGAAAAAGGAATTGAGAGTAAGTTTTATGAAGCCCCAACAGTTGATTTGGATTTCAGTTGCTGGAATAATTGGAACACTTTTTTCTGGTTATTTGGCGAGTCGTCTTCATGAGTGGTTTCCACAATGGTTCACTCTTCCAAGCGCTTTTCCTTACGGAGATTCATTCATACTTGTAATGAGTATCATCACTACTTTTTTGATGATTCAAAAGAAAATAGAATGTTGGATTATCTGGATAATCATCGACATAGTGGCTACTATTTTATATTTCACTAAGGGAGCAAAATTTTACGGGGTTGAATATTTTGTGCTAACTATATTAGCGGCATTTGGTCTTTGGCATTGGATTAAAGAACATCGTTCGTACAATGCAGCAGCGTAAACCGAAACTCGTCTGTTTTTATGGCCCTGAAAGCACAGGCAAATCAACCATGGCCAAAAAAATGGCAGAAATCTTTCAAACAGAATTTGTTCCTGAAGTAGCGCGTGAAATGATTTCGTCCAATGACTTTACCATTGATGATATTATCAAAATTGGAAAGACTCAGACTACTCGCGTTGAAGAAAGATTGAAGACAGCCAACAAAATTCTTTTTTGTGATACAGATTTAATTACCACACAGATTTATTCAAAAAAATATTTAGGTGTAGTTCCTGAAATCCTATATGAACTCGAAAATAAAATTCATTACGATCATTATTTTCTTTTTGATACGGATGTGCCTTGGGTGGCTGATGAATTGAGAGACCTTGGAGGTCAACGAAAAGAAATGATGGAGATTTTTGAAAGAGAATTATCGAAAAGAAATATTAAACCGACTCTTGTTCAAGGAAATTGGAACGAAAGAGAAGAAATAATCAAACAAAAAATTAAGAGCTTAATTGAGAGTTAGAACTCGATCAATACTTGACCTTTTTCAACGCTATCGCCTTTTTTCACTTTTACATTTTTAACAGTAGCCTCGGCCCCTGCTTTTAGAATATTTTCCATCTTCATTGCTTCAAGAATTAGCAATGGATCTCCAACTTTAACGACATCTCCTGCTTTCACTTTCATATCGATTACAAGTCCAGGCATGGGTGCTTTTACATTATTGACTTTCGCAGCAGCGCCATTGACCATTCCCATCTTTTCAAGCAACAAGTCAAATTTGTCTTTCACTTCTACAACCTGAAGTTTATTGTTGATTTTTAAAGTAAATGTTTTTGTGGCCTTGTCCGCTTTCACCAATTCGGCACGATAGCTTTTGTTTTTATAAAGAATGTGAAAATTCCCTTCCGAGATCTTAGATAAATCCCATTGAAATGGCTCTCCATTAATCTTTAACTGTTCATCATTTTTGAGAACCTCAAAATTCTTTCCGTTTACTTTGGCCTGATACATAATAATTCAAATGTAGAATTTAAATACAGAATTTAAATTCTTCTTATACATTTGCATCGCTTTGGAGAAATTCCAAAGCGAGGGGGTGCCTAAAAACAACGGGCTGAGATCATACCCAAAGAACCTGATGCCGGTAATGCGGCCGAAGGGAAGGCAGGATTAAACGTACGCATCACATTCCCCTGTGTGCTCTGCAGGTTTAAACCAAAAAGTAAAATGTTAAAAATTTTAATGACAGCAATTTGCTGTTCGATTGCGTCAATGACGTTTGCGCAATTCACATTGTCAGGAACGGTCACTGACACAAAAACTAAACGACCACTTGTAGGTGCAACGATTCAACTTGAAAATGAAGTCGGCACTACAACAGACGATGTTGGCAAGTTTGAATTGAAGAATGTGAGTCAAGGCAAGCACACTCTATCAATTCGATTTGTTGGTTTTTCGGAAGAGAAAAGAGAAATCGAAGTCTCGAGTAATTTGAATCTCGATATCGCATTGGTGGAGACTAGTCAACTCACTGACGAAGTTGTAGTTTATGCAACACGTGCCAACGAAAATAGCCCTACAGCTTTTTCGAATATCAGCAAAACAACTATTCAAAAACAAAATTTCGGGCAAGACTTACCTTTTGTTCTGAACTGGACACCATCGTTAGTAACAACTTCGGACGCTGGAGCGGGTATTGGTTACACAGGCGTTCGCATTCGCGGAAGTGATGCTACGAGAATCAATGTAACGATCAACGGAATTGTTTTGAATGATGCCGAAGAACAAGGCGTGTATTGGGTGGATGTTCCTGACATTGCAACATCAACACAGAATATTCAGATTCAACGCGGAGTTGGTACATCAACCAATGGCTCTGGTGCTTTCGGTGGATCAATCAATTTGCAAACCAACACGCGCAGAGATCAACCTTATGCCGATGTGATCAATTCGTTTGGTTCATTTGGCACACATCGACACACGGTAGGTTTCGGTACTGGTATGAAAGGCAAATTTGCTTTTGACGGACGAATGTCACTCATAGGGTCAGATGGATATATTGATCGCGCAAGCTCTGATTTGAAATCGTATTATTTATCGGGCGGATACTATGGCGATAAAACCATGATCAAAGCGATTGTTTTCGGTGGCAAAGAAATTACATATCAATCTTGGTATGGTGTTCCACAAGACAGTTTAAATACTCATCGCACTTACAATTACTACACTTATAAAAATCAAATCGACAATTACGCTCAAGATCATTATCAGCTACATTTCTCTCACCGTGCGACCGATCACCTCACTGCCAATGCGGCACTACACTACACTTATGGACGAGGCTACTATGAGGAATATCAACCGAGTCAGGATCTTGGCGCTTATGGAATTAAGTATCCAGTCTTTGGAGTGGGGGATACTGTAAAAACTTCTGATCTCGTGCGCAGGCTTTGGCTCGACAATCGGTTTTATGGAATGACATGGTCACTGAATTATGAAAAAGAAAAATGGAATTCCATTCTTGGCGGTGCATTCAATAAGTATGATGGCGATCATTACGGTGAAGTGATTTGGGCCCAAGTAGCTACGACCATCCCTACCTTTTATCGTTATTATTTCAACAACGGAAAAAAACAGGACTTCAATGTTTTTTGGAAAAACAGCTTACAACTAACGGATAATTTATTGGGTTTTGTTGATCTACAATACAGACGTGTTGACTACAAAGCGCACGGCACAGAAGATGGAGGTGCGAATGTTGATTTTAATGTGAATTATAATTTCTTCAATCCGAAAATTGGACTGACTTATACTATTGCAGCTGATCAACAAATTTATGGATCATATTGCGTGGGCAACCGTGAACCAGTTCGGAGCGATTTTGTTCAAGCACAACCTGGCCAGATTCCTCAACACGAAACCCTCCATGATATTGAAATGGGTTGGAGAATGCGTAAAAGCAATGTAGCACTGAACGTGAATGCGTATTACATGGGTTATAAAAATCAACTTGTTCTTACTGGAAAACTAAATAATGTTGGGGCACCAATTCGTGAAAATGTTGCAGACAGCTACCGCGCAGGTATTGAAATTGACGGAGGCATTCGCTTCGATGAACATTTTACATGGAATGCGAACTTCACTTTCAGCCAAAACAAAATAAAAGATTTTACGGAGATACTATACAATGAAAACTATATAACGTATGGCATCGGACACAAGAATACAGACATTGCCTACTCTCCAAATTTGATTGGCGGCTCTATCTTTTTATATCGACCTGTTAAACAAATTGAATTTGGTTTGTTGACAAAATATGTTGGTGTTCAATTTCTCGACAACACTTCTGATCGTGCTAGATCGATTGATCCTTATTTGATCAACGACTTGAGGTTGACATATACATGCAAGCCCTTCTCAATGAGAGAACTTTCGATCAGCTTCTTGCTGAATAATTTCATGAACGTTAAATACTCAAGCAACGGAAACACTTATCCATATGTTTATAAAGGCCAAATAACTCCAGATAATTATTACTATCCTCAGGCTACGAGAAACTTCTTGCTAATGGTAGCGATGAGATTTTGAACTTGATACTTGATACTAGATGCTTGATTCCTGTTTCTAAATAGACGCAGTGTCCAGTATCTAGTATCTAGAATCCAGTATCTAGAATCCAGAATCCAGTTTATCTTTGTTGAATGCCTTCGCAGCAATTTTCAATCATTGGATTCATTAAGATTACAAGATTCTGGAATCTTTTGATCATTGCTCTCGCGCAATACTTTACGGCAGTCTTTTTAATTGGATTTGAAAAAATTTGGGACTTAAGATTATTTCTACTTTCGACATCAACCGTAGTCATTGCAGCAGCTGGTTATATCATTAATGATTATTACGATGTTAAAATCGATTTGATTAACAAGCCAGAGCGTGTTGTAATAGGTAAGCAAATAGCGCGGAGGTATGCTATTCTTTTTCATTCTGCCCTTTCAATTATTGGAACAGGAATTGGATTCATCCTGAATTGGAAAATTGGCGTTATCAATTTTTTTTCTGCCTTTCTTTTGTGGTGGTATTCCAACGACCTGAAGCGACAACCCTTTATTGGCAATTTTGTTGTTTCCCTGCTTACGGGTCTCTCCATTTTTTTGATCAATGTTTTGTATTCTACCAATGAATCTCTAGTTGTTATTTATTCTCTCTTCGCTTTCGGGATGACTTTGATCAGAGAAATTGTGAAAGACATTGAGGACTTAAAGGGAGACAATACATTTGGATGTAAAACTCTTCCCATTGTTTGGGGAACCCGAAAAACGAAGTTTTTTATCTATCTATTGTTGCTCTTGTTGTTTGTATCTGTCCTTTATATCAGCAGAATTTATCAGCAACTACCTGTGATTTACTTTGCTCTTTTTCTATTTGTGCCACTCTTTTTCCTCTTCGTAAGACTAGTAAGAGCGGACACAAAAAAAGATTTTTATTATTTGAGCCAATGGTGCAAAGTAATTATGCTACTCGGTATCGCGAGTATGGTTTTCATTTAGTTTTGTGAGAATGAAATCAAGACTAGCCATTTTTGCTTCTGGCAGCGGATCAAACGCTGAAGCCATTATGAAATATTTTCAAGAGCACTCTTCCATTAAAGTGGCTGCAGTAGTCAGTAATAAGGCTGATGCTTTCGTATTCAGAAAGAGCGAAAAAATTCAATATCCCATCAATTGTTTTCACAAAAGATCAGTTTCGCGAAACGAATGAAGTTATTAACTGGCTGGAAAAAAATGAAATTACACATATTGTGTTGGCTGGTTTTCTTCTACTGATCCCCGAAAAACTTATCGAAGCCTTTCCTGATAGAATCGTAAATATTCACCCATCGTTACTCCCGAAATTTGGTGGTAAAGGGATGTATGGCATGAATGTTCACAAGGCTGTGAAGGCTGCCGGAGAAAAAGAGAGTGGCATTACCATCCACTTGGTGAATTCAAAATATGATGAAGGCAAAATTCTTGTCCAAGAAAAATGTGCCTTGCAACAAACTGATGATGCCGAAGCAATTGCTAAGAAGGTTCTGAAGCTGGAACACGAAAATTATCCGAAGGTTATTGAGCGTTGGGCTTCTTGATCACTTCTTTAGCGGATCAATCCATTCAAAATTTTCAGACTTAGGGAAATCAGCAAATATTTTTTGAATAAAAGGATCGGGTACTGCTAGTTTTCTTTTGGCGATATCAATCCACGCACCATCTAAATTGATAATAGCGGCAAGCGTTTTATCCTCTTTATAAAAATGATGGCGAATGCTCCATCGTGAATAATCGGGAAAGGATTTCAGTAGTTGAAGATCGACAGAAATCTTGTCTTCGTATTTTATTTCTCTTTTGAAAATGGCCTCCTCACGAAAAAGTATCGGACCAATATTAAGCTCTTCCAATTTCATGGTTGTAAGCCCTTGATCAGTGAAACAAGAAATACGAACCATGGCCCCATAATCGTAGTAGGCAGAGTGACGAAGGTGTCGGTTTTGATCAATGTCTGACCATCGAATCTGAATTGGTAGCGAAAAATTTTCCATGCTATTGAATGATTTCCCTAATTACGCTAAGCGATTTCATCTCACCAAAATTCTCTGAATGCAATACATAAAAACGAAGCAGCATATCTAAGATATTTTTGCGCTGGACATGAGTCATAGTAATCAAATCAGGGTAATTGGCCGTAAGTAATTTAGAAAGAATTTTTTCTTCGTTTTCATCAGCCATCCAGCCTCCAGAAAGCTCGGCAACTTCAGATGGACGGAAACCCAAATGCTGACTCAATTTTATTAAAAAGATCAAATGAAAATTTTCGATGTTGGTTTGTTGAAGATCCAGACTGGTGAAAGATTGAATTAAAAACTCGCAAAGATCTTCAGCATGCGCTTGCTCTTTAACGGTTCGATTGATAACCTCACTTAGGAACAAAGCAATTGTCGATTTCCTAAAATCGGAGTTGATAGTTTGGTATGGATGAATGCACTTTACATCCTTGATCCGCATGATTGATGCATTCTCCCGATGATAAACCACGAGATCGAGTAAAGTGAGTGGTTGGTATAGCGCAATGTTTGTTTTTTTCGATTTCCCCCGAACGCCATTTACAATGTAGCTCTGCAAACCGAATTCACTCGTAAAAATATTTACGATGATTGAAGTCTCGCCATAATTTGTAAGCCTGAAAACGATGCCACTGGTTTTGTGAAGCATGTTATAGTTTCCTGCGATCGAGCTCAGGAATGCGATCAAACAAATTATTCTTAATAACCTGCTGAAGGACTTCGTTGCTCTCGTTGAAAATTGGATAGAAACTTGGGTTGCCCCAAACGCGCCTTGCGATCTCTGCCTTCAAATAATTTTCAAATACATCTTTGTGCTGAGCAAGATCTTTGGAATTGAGTTTTACATTTTCCTTTTCGCCCATTTTTGAAAGACGAGAAAGCATATGATCGTCAACGGTAAATTTTTCCTTGAAAGTAGTATAGCCCATTTTTTCAAGTTGGACTTTATTTTCTTCAACATAGTTGAAAGCAAATTCACGAATCACGTTAGTCGCAAAAAGCTCATTGAAATATTTGCTGCTGTGGATCGTGTCAAGAGGAACAAAATAATCAGGCATGATTCCTCCGCCTCCATAAACAGTACGACCATTAAGTGTGTGATACTTTAATGAGTCATTGAAGTGAATGCTATCTGAATGGAAAAACTCGCCATGACGATATCTTTTTGCAATGTCTTTGTCATACGCATCAAGATCTACATATGGTTTTTGAATTGAGCGTCCGCTAGGTGTATAGTAACGTGAAATAGTAAGCCTCACTTCAGATCCATCGTTCAATTCAAATGGACGCTGAACCAAGCCTTTTCCAAATGATCTGCGCCCAACAACTAAAGCGCGATCGTTATCTTGTAAAGCACCACTCACGATCTCAGCGGCCGAAGCGCTTCCCTCGTTTACTAATACAATCAAATCGCCTTGTTCAAAGTCACCCTTGTCAGTTGCGAGCGCGTTTTCATTGTATCTTGATTCTTGACCTTTAGTGAAAACAATTTTTTCTCCTTTCGGTAAAAATTCATCTGCAACATCGATTGCTTGATCCATATATCCACCAGGGTTTCCTTGAAGATCAAGCACTAGTTTTTTCATTCCATCACCTTTAAGTTGATCGAGTGCTTTTTTAAATTCTTCATAAGTAGTCTGTGAGAATCGACTTATTTTGATGTAGCCTATTTCTTTATCAATCATGTAAGATGCATCCACAGAGGTTTGTGGAATTCTATCCCGGATGATTGTAAATGCAATTGCAGATTTAGTCTTTTTGCGGAGCACTTCGATTTTCACTTCAGTGCCTTTAGGGCCTTTCAGATATTTTTGAACTTCAAGGTTGGTAAGTTTTGTGTTGGCAATGGTTTTACCATCGACCTTAATGATCTTATCACCTGGACGAAGACCTACTGCTTCAGATGGACCGCCACTCAAAGCAGACACAACTACCAGCGTGTCGTGAAAAATGCTGAACTCAATGCCGATGCCTTCAAAATTTCCTTTAAGGTCTTCATTAGCTTCTACTTTTTCGCTAGCTGGAATATAGGCTGAGTGCGGATCAAGCTTCCCAAGAATATGTGAAATGGCGTCTTCTACGACAAGGTCAGTTTTGCCTTTGTCAACGTATTCATTTTGTACCAATGACAAAACTTCACGGAGTTTTTCGATTTCTGAATTATCGGTAGTACGGGCTGGTTTCGTGTTTATACTTGCCCCGATCAGAAGGCCCCCTGCAAGGCCGATGCACAAAATCAACGGCAAACTGATCTGGTAGTTGGTATTTTTTTGTCCGGTCATGATTTAAAGAATAGGATAAGTAACTCCTTAACGATTTTTTTAGCTCAAAGTTTCCCTGCAAATGAAATGTAAAATTTTGAAGATTTGAATACAGTCGCTTTGAAAATGGAATTTTTTCAAATTGAGTAATTTTCAATTATGATTCGATTCAGTACAACTATTCTGAAATTTGACAAGCAAGGTGAGAAAACTGGGTGGACTTATATTGAGATATCGGCTGCACATGCAAAAAAATTAAACCCAGGAGTAAAAGTATCTTATCGGGTCAAGGGAAAATTTGATGGTTATTCTTTCCAAAAGTTGGCTTTGATTCCTATGGGCGAAGGGACTTTCATTATCCCTCTGAAGGCAGAAATCCGAAAAGCAATTGGAAAGAAAATGGGGGACAAGCTTACGGTCGAGATGGAGCTTGACAATCGCCAGATAGAACCCTCCGCGGATTTTATGGCTTGTTTGAAAGAAGATCCCGAAGCAATGAAGTTTTTTAAATCAATGCCCGGTTCACATCAGCGTTATTTCAGCAAATGGATTGATGATGCTAAGACGATGCAAACTAAGACTAAGAGAATTGTGATGGCACTCACCGCTTTTTCTAAAAAACAAAAGTTCAATGAAATGCTTAGGGACAACCGAAAATAAAAACGTCATCGCAAATTATTTTCACGATGACGTTTCTAAAAATGATTTCAAAAAGTCTACATCGCTCCGAATTGTTTCAAGAATTTCTCTGAATTGGCTTTAGTGCCAGCCGGTGGATTTAAAGTCAGCGATTTCTTAAAGCTCTTAATTGCATTTTCTTTGTCGCCTTTGGTAGCGTAGCCCTCACCTAAGCTATCCCAAACATTAGCGCTCTTAGGGAAACGCTGTGTATTAACTACGAACACTTCAATCGCTTTATCATTTTGACCCTGATTCATTAGTTGATATCCATAATTGTTGATATCATTTTCGGTAGCAGTGGTCAGTGCATCCTTCATCATTTTTTCAGCATCGGCAGCTTTGCCCATCTTAGTAAGGATGCCAGATTTAACTTGAAGGGCACCAAAATTATTTGGTGCATTATTAAGAGCTTGATCAATCCACTTTAGTCCTTGCTCAAGCTCGATGTTATTCATGAGTGAATATCTTGCTGCACTGATTGGGCCTTGAATATTAAATCCTGTTGTGCTTCTTAATTCATCCTTGGCATTCGCCATCACGATCTGGTCAACAGCAAATTCAATTTTTACTGGGAATTGTTTTTTCTCCCAGTTCAAAACTAATTCAGCACCAGTTTTAGTTAAGTTGATAAAATCATAAGTGAGTAACTCAGCAGAATTTGCAACATCTCTCACTTGAATCTTTGCACGCATTTGATCTTCACGTTGATCGTAGAAGAAGCTTCCCCAAGATTTGTAATTTTTTGAGAGAATAACTTCACCACTGTTGTCTTGATTGATCACAAAGAAAAGACCGTAAGTTCCTGCGGGTACGCTGTTGCCTTCAATCTTAGCATCGTTCGACAAAGTGATAGTTGTATTCTCATTTGCTCCTGCTCGCCATGGAGCAGAGTTACCAGCACCAAAAGCTTGCACGTTCCAGCCATAAGGAACAAGCTCTCCCCAAACTTTTCTTCCTTTAACGGATGGTCGGGAGTACTTCACTTGAACCGTAGAAATACCAACGGTTTGAGATGCTTCAGCGCCAGGACTAGGTGTGCGCGGAAGAGTTACCTGAGCGAAAGATTGACTAATCGCAAAAGCGAAAAGCAATACTGGTGAAATTAATTTGAATCGGGGTTTCATAAATAGTTATTTAAGACTATTTACTACGGGGATTTTCCGCCTTGGATTGACCAACGAAATAATTATTCAGAAAATACCGAAGGGTGTGGTAATAACTAGGCCTTATAATTCCATTTTCAAAAACTTGCCTGTATAGCTAGCAGGATTTTTAGAAACTTCTTCGGGCGTTCCGGTTGCAATAATTTTTCCGCCACCAGCTCCGCCTTCTGGGCCCAGATCAATAACATGGTCAGCAGATTTGATAACATCCATGTTGTGCTCAATGACGAGCACGGTGTTTCCTTTGTTTACCAATTTTTGAAGCACATCAAGTAAATGACTAATGTCTTGGAAATGCAAGCCTGTTGTGGGCTCGTCAAGGATGTATAAAGTTTTACCAGTGTCGCGTTTGCTCAGTTCAGTAGCAAGTTTGACTCGTTGAGCTTCGCCACCAGAAAGAGTTGTCGCGTGTTGCCCCAATGAAATGTAGCCAAGACCAACTTCATTAAGCGTTTCTATTTTGCGCAAAATCTTCGGTTGATTTTCAAAGAAAGTTACAGCCTCTTCAACAGTCATGTCGAGCACATCACTTATTGATTTTCCCTTAAAGCGCACTTCTAATGTTTCGCGATTGTAACGTTTGCCTTTGCAAGTTTCACAAGGCACATACACATCTGGCAGAAACTCCATTTCAATCAAACGCAAACCAGCACCTTCGCAAGTTTCGCAACGTCCACCCTTAACGTTGAACGAAAATCTTCCAGTTTTATATCCACGGATTTTCGCTTCAGGCATCTGCGCAAACAAATCACGAATGTCAGTGAAAACTCCTGTATAGGTTGCTGGATTTGATCGTGGGGTTCTTCCAATTGGCGACTGATCAACCTCAATTACTTTGTCGATTAATTTTAATCCATCAATTTTTTTGAATGCAAGCGGCTCAGTTCTTGAATTGAAAAAATGTTTGTTAAGGATGGGGAAAAGGGTCTCATGAATCAATGTTGATTTTCCACTTCCCGAAACACCAGTAATGCACGTGAGTGTGCCTAGTGATATTTCAAGGTTTACATTTTTCAGATTGTTTCCAGTTGCACCAAGCAAGGAAAGCTTTTCACCGCTTCCTTTTCTGCGTTGTTTGGAATAATTGATGCCAAGTTCTCCGCTTAAATATTTAGCAGTTGTGCTTTTATTTTTGATGAAATCCTTTGGTGTTCCTTCGGCAACAATATTTCCGCCATGTCTTCCTGCGCCTGGGCCGACATCAATCAAATAGTCGCACTCCAACATCATTTCTTTGTCGTGCTCAACTACAATCACAGAATTGCCTAAGTCACGAAGGTCTTTCAGCGCTTTAATCAATTTCACATTGTCGCGGGCATGAAGGCCAATGCTTGGCTCATCCAGAATATAAAGTACACCGACTAGTTGTGTTCCAATTTGTGTAGCTAATCTGATGCGCTGCGCTTCACCACCACTCAATGTTCTCAAAGGTCGATTGAGATGTAAATAATCCAACCCAACATCAAGCAAGAACCCGATTCGTTTACGAATCTCTTTCAATACCTCTGTCGCAATTACTCGTTGTTTTTCGTTCAGTCTTTTCTCCAGTCCGTCAAACCATTTTTTTAATGCGTCAATATTTAATTCAGAAAGCTGAGCGATATTTTTATCATCAATTTTGAAATGGAGCGATTCTTTTTTCAATCGCGCGCCATTGCATTCAGGGCAAACTTTGGTGACGGTGAAATCTTCGACCCATTTTTTTACACTCTCCGTGCTTTCCTCTTTTAGCTTTTGCAAAAAACTGATGATCCCTTCGAACTTGGTGTTCCACTCTGTCCCAGGATATTTTATTGAAGGCACTGCTACAGGTACATCATCGCCATGAAGCAAAATGTGCATCACTTCTTTTGGAATTTCCTTGATAGGTGTAGTGAGAGCAAGTTTATAACGCTTTAGGATTGCTTCCACTTTTTTGAAAATCCAGATGTCGCGGTATTCTCCCAAAGGCAAAATTCCACCACGGCTAATACTCAATTTCTTGTCAGGGATAATCGACTCTTCTGTTATCTCTTCAATAACGCCAAGCCCTGTGCAAACCGGGCAAGCACCGTAAGGTGAGTTGAAAGAAAAATTATTAGGAGCAGGTTCATCATAAGATAGGCCTGTCTTGGGGTCCATTAAAAACTTAGAAAAATGATGGGTCTTTCCATTTTCTTCTAGCGCAATGATTACGCCCTTTCCTTCTTTCAAAGCTGTAGTTAAAGACTGACCTATACGATGTCTGTCCTTTTTATCGGGAACGATTCGGTCGATTACAATTTCGATGTCGTGAATTTTGAAACGATCCACTTGCATCTTGGCAACAATATCTTGCACCACCCCGTCAACACGAACTTTTGTATAGCCTTGTTTTCTGATCTGGACAAATAACTCTCGATAATGGCCTTTACGACCTTTCACCACAGGCGCAAGGAGCGTTAATTTCTTTCCTGAAAAATTGGAGAGTATTGAGTCGAGAATCTGATCTTCTGATTGGCGAATCATTCGCTCACCTGTGAGATATGAAAAAGCTTCGCCTGCACGTGCAAAGAGCAACCGCATGAAGTCATAGATCTCAGTAACGGTACCAACAGTTGATCGTGGATTGCGCGATGTTGTTTTCTGCTCAATTGAAATAACTGGACTAAGACCATTTATTTTGTCGACATCGGGCCGTTCAAGATTGCCAATGAAACTTCGGGCATAGGCAGAAAAACTCTCCATGTACCTGCGTTGACCCTCGGCATAAATCGTATCAAAAGCCAATGATGATTTACCACTTCCGCTTATTCCTGTGATCACAATAAATTGGTTTCGCGGAAGTGCAACACTGATGTTTTTCAGATTATGCTCGCGCGCACCAATCACTTCGATTGATTCGTGACCAGAATAGTCAGTTGTTTTTTTTGAGGGAGAAGACATTATGAAGATAGAATACAAAGATGAAGGGCAGATAGTTTCGGTGCAAGCAAAAATAAAATATCGACAACGGGTCTGGATTTGATGGTTTCGTTAACTGCAATAACTTGCAAGACAAATCGTTCCGTTGACGATGCTAAAAACTGCGCACTACCTTTTCTTTCTTTTGCTATCATTTTCATTGACTGCTCAGGTCAGCGAAGAGGACAAATTCATTTCAAGCCTGAATATTGGGTCAGATTTGCCTCGAGGAATTTTAGCGCAGCGCTCCATTGTACTTTTTGAAATCAGTTACACTAAACAAGAGCTTCAGGAAGTGCAAAAATATTTTCAACAGGCGGGCATTGATGCGGTCTCATACATCGACATTGATTACGTGCTCTCAGGGTTGGAGCCATCGCGCATGTTTTCCAATTATTTCAACGTGCGCAACATCAAGTTTTTGATAATTCTGTCGAAAATAAATGACCAGTATCAAATTATTTTCACAGAATATAATGGCACAAAGACCTTTGGAGATAAATCAAAGACCTCGTGGAAATTTAATCATGCTTCGCTTACAGAATTACTGCGAACAGTCTATCGATTTGCGGTTAGCTCTGAAAGAAAAATAAATCTGTTAATCAACGATGTTCCTGATACTAAAATTGACATAGCTTTTTTTAAGGGAAAGCAAGATGAACGCTTTTCACCTGATGTCAGGATTTTTAAAATCGCGATTCAGCGTTTAGGAAATGAAGAAGACGATAAAGCACTCGCTGAGCTTTTAAGGGATAATTACAACATGAAATATGATTTGGTTGACCCAGAGTTGACCGATGCTCAACTCAATGATAAAAATTACCGTTTTGTCTTGCGCTTCATTCACACGCGAGGTGATGTTGCAAGAGATATTTTGGGATATGATGTCGGACAAACAGCGGGGTCATTGCCCACTACATATTTTGCCGAAGGCCAGGCAAAGATCAAAACCATCCGAGCAAAAAAGATTATTTACAAATACTACCTAAAGAATACCGAGTACGGAAATATTTTTTTAGGTACGAAGTGGGATGCTGATGAGACATGGCAAGATGCGCTCAAGAATCACATCGCAGGAATGCGCAGCGATCTTCGATTTTAAGAATCATTTTCTTCGATTAAACGCGACAATGATGATTGCGATAATCAATGCGGTCAGGATAAATCCGTTGCAATGAAAGCCAAAATGGGTCCATCCAAACAAAAGATGGAAGATACCTTTGAATATCCACGCGATACCACCAAAGATGGCCCCAATGATTCCCATGATTATTCCAAAAATTCCACCAAGAAGACCGACCACTAATCCGAAAGCACCTCCAATTATTCCAATTGTCACGGGAATTAAAATGATCAGAAAGAATCCAAAGATTAAGAAAGCGCATCCCTTGAGCATATGTTTTTGATTTTATAGAATCTTTATCAAAAACTGTTCAATTCTGAAAAACCTTTAAAAACTGCTCGAATGAACATTCATTTGAAATAAAGTGTTGGAAAACGAACAGTGCCCCTTTCAAATGTGTACACTTCGGGCATGTTTGATTTTATTAACTTGCGCCTCGTTTTTTAAAATATGATTGATAAACTCATCGAAATAAGGAATCGGTTTGAAGAAGTGGGTCTACTCTTGGTCCAGCCAGAAACTGTTAAAGACCAAAAGAAATTTCAACAACTGAGCAAAGAATATCGCGACTTGGAGAAGGTGGTTATTAAATACAACCAATATCAAACGTCTCTCGATAGCATCAAGCACGCTAAAGAAGTTTTGCAAAAAGAGAAGGATGCTGAGCTTCGTGAGTTGGCCAAAATGGAGATTGATGAACAAGAACCGAAACGCGATCAACTTGAAAGTGAGATTAAGGAATTGTTGATGCCAAAAGATCCCAATGATGAAAAGAATGCAATTCTTGAAATCAGAGCGGGAACGGGTGGAGATGAAGCAGCGATTTTTGCGGGAGATTTGTGGCGAATGTACCAGCGCTTTTGCGAACGCAGAGGTTATAAGTTTTTAGTGATGGATGTAACTGAAGGCACAGCCGGAGGCTATAAAGAAGTAATTACAAGTGTGGAGGGAGAAGGGGCGTACGGTTTATTAAAATATGAATCTGGAGTTCATCGCGTGCAGCGTGTACCCGCAACAGAGCAACAAGGTCGAGTGCATACATCAGCTGCTTCCGTTGTTGTTTTGCCAGAGGCAGAAGAGGTTGATGTAGAATTAAATCCCGCAGATCTGGAATTTCAAACCGCACGCTCAAGTGGAGCAGGAGGTCAAAATGTGAACAAGGTTGAAACGAAAGTTCAGCTGACACACAAGCCAACAGGAATTGTGATCACTTGTCAAGTAGAACGCTCGCAACATGGCAACCGCGAACGAGCTCTTCAAATGCTTCGCACCAAACTTTACGAAATGGAGGTAGAGAAACAACAAGCGGAGATTGGAGCATCGCGTAGAAGTCAGGTTCGAAGTGGTGACCGTTCAGAAAAAATCAGAACTTATAATTATCCACAGAGCCGCGTAACTGATCATCGTATTGGATACACGCAGCATAACCTGCCAGCAATAATGAATGGCGAAGTCGATGATTTTATAGAGCAATTAAAGATTGCTGAGACCGCAGAGAAAATGGCTGAAGGCCAAAAGTAAAATCAAAGTTGCCCGACAGAATAAGAGCGGGAAGCTCGAGAAGCAGGGTAGAGTGAAATTGAGAATGTGACCGTCACGATCACAAGGGCTACGTAAACGAAATCCGTTATTTCCATTTTAACTGGGTAACTATTCACTACCGAACTGTCCATTCCCATTCCAACAAAGCCAAACTGATCTTGGGCCCAGCAAATCAATGCACCGAAAATCAAGCCAAAAGCAGCTCCAGAGAAAGCGATTAAAGCTCCCTCAGCTAAGAAAATTCTTTTAATCAGATTGGGCTGTGCACCGACAGCAGATAAAACTGAAATGTCTTTTTTCTTGTCGATGGCGAGCATCATCAACGAAAAGAAAATATTGATTGAAGCAACGATTAATAACAACGTTAGTGAAATGAAAGTGAATAGTTTTTCAATGTTGAGCAATCTGAAAATGTCTTTGTGTTGCTCCTCGTTAGTGAGCACCTGAAATTCGCCACCTAAATTTTGCTGTATTAGATTTTTAACTTCTTTAATATCGGCACCGTTTTTAACCTTTATCTCGAGTGAGGTTCTTTTGTTTCCGTATTCCATCAAATCCGACACAACATCCAATGGGAGGATAATGTAGTTTTCATCAATGTTTTTTTCAATGCTAAAGACGGCTGAAGGTAAGATGCTTCGTGAACTATAGAGTTTAGAAGGATCGAGTGACGCTTTTAAGTTTTTAATGTAGAAAACTTGGATCGGATAAATTCCTTCTTGGATTGGAATTGAAAGCGCATACTGAATGCCACGACCAATTAAAGCGTAAAGGCCCAATGAGTCTTGAAGTTTCAATTCGCCATCGACAATATGCGAGTCAATTCGATGCTGATCAATGAAGTTGGAACTTACGCCTCGCATTGTTACAACCATATCTGCTTCGCGATAGCGGATGTAAGCATAGTCTTCGATTACCTCGGTGACAACCTGTACTTGTTCGACAGTTTTTATTTTCTGAATAAGCTCTGGAGTCGCCTCGAAAGATTTTCCTTTAACAGATTCAATTTTGATTTCGGGATCAAAAGAATTGTTAAGCGATGAAAGCAAATCGCCAAGGCCATTAAAAACCGAGAGCACAATCACTAGAGCTGCCGTTGAGAATGCAACGCCAACTACAGCGAGGATTGAAATGAGATTGATGAAATTGGTTGTTCGCTTTGAAAAAAAATAACGCCAGGCAATGAAGAGGGGTAATTTCATTTAAGAAACAACTGGATTTACTTTTCTTCTTTTGGAATGTTAAGGCTTTTGATCAAATCTTCAATGCGTTGTGCATTTTCTTCAACCTCATCGATAACAAACACAAGTTCTGGAATAATACGAGCTTGATTGCGAATTCGATCACCGAGTGCTTTCCGGATTTCACTTTTGTGAGATGTGATTTGCGCAAGCACCACCTTTTTGTCTTTGGCAAGTGTCATGCTCAAGTAGACTTTAGCGACACTTAGATCGGGGCTCATCCGCACTTCAGCGATAGTAATAAATACGTTGCCTAAAATGCTTCGCTTGTCGCGAAGAAAAATGTCGCTCAGTTCTTTTTGAATTAGCCTCCCGTACTTCTGCTGCCTTACTGTCATGTGGCAAAGATACAAAAGCCGAGTCAGCATTTATCTCTTAACAAAATTTGATTTATTTGCGACAAAGTAAATCTGTGCTGCGTTTTTTCCGATTGAACGATCCTTATCGCCTGTTTGGTGTTTTGTTAGTAATGACATTAATGGCTTTGCCATTGTTTATTAATGAACCAGCAAATACGGTAAGTGAACTCAAAACCATTATTCTTGGAGAGACTCTTAACGCAGGGAAAACAATGTATTCCCAAGTCGTTGACGACACACCTTGGCTAGCTGCAGGATTTGCTAAGTGTGTGGATTTTATGTTTGGACGCTCCTTGCTGGCCAGACATATCTTGGCGTTGCTTCTCTTATTTTTTCAAGCTGCATTTTTTTCATTCATATTGATTCGCAATCGAGCATATAATGAAAATAATTACTTGCCCGCTTTAATTTTTGGATTGCTATGTTTCTTCTCGTTTGATATGCTCACGTTATCAAACGAGCTTTTGGCGTCTACATTTGTTTTGTTCGCTTTGAATAATCTGTTTAAAGAGATTGAATTCAAAGTTCAGCGCGATGAGATAGTTCTTAATCTCGGTTTTTTTCTTGGACTTGCTTCGTTGTTCGTCTTTAGCTTCGGCATCTTTTTAATTGGCTCCTTAGTTGTTTTGCTGGTGTTTGCGCGTCTTGATTTGCGAAAATCACTTATGCTTTTTTTTGGATTTTTGCTACCGCACTTACTGCTTCTTACACTTTATTATTTTCGAGAAAACCTCCCTGAGATAGGTAGTTATTTTTACGGCACCAATTTCACTTTTCATACGATCGACTTTATTAGTTGGAAATCCATGATGTGGCTCGGTAGCGCCATCGTTATTTATTTTTTGTTTTCAATGATAATGCTTGGTCGAGAGGCCAGATTTACAAAATACCAAGGCCAACTTCTTCAAGTAATGCTACTTTGGCTTTTGATATCTTTCATTGGTATTATTATCGCTCGCGAGCGATCTCCACATTCTTTCATTACTCTTATTCCTTCTTTGACTTATTTCATTAGTCATTATTTGCTCTTGATCCGAAGGAAGTGGATTGCGGAAATTATGCTGTGGATTTTTTTAATTTCAATTGTTGGCATTAGTACTACGGCCAGGTTTCAGCGTTTTCAAAAAGTAGATTACTCAAATTTATTTTTGAAAAAATCAGAGTATGATTTTGTCAACAAAAAAGTCTTAATTCTTAATGATGAAATAGAAGTTTATCAAAACAATAGAGTGGCTTCGTTTTTTTTGAATTGGAATTTATCGCAAAACATTTTTCAACTAAACGATTATTATCACGATCTCGTTTTAATAGAAGAATCCTTTCAGATGGATCCTCCTGATATAATTATTGATGAGAAGAATTTAATGAAAAAGGTATTTTCGCGTTTGCCTGACTTACAGAAACGATATGAGCGCAAAGGAATTTTTTACAAACGGAAATCAAACTGATATGTTGAAGACTAAAATAATTGTAGGCGGCTTACTTTTTTTCATTGCTGTTTCCTGTACTCAAAAGAAGCCAGCAGAATCAACAAAACCAGCTAGAACGGTTCAGGTTCCCCGTTTCAATTCAGATTCGGCATATTTTTTTGTGGATAAGCAAGTGAAATTTGGACCGAGGGTTCCTAACACAAAATCACATCGCCAAGCTTCAGATTATTTTATTAGTCAATTCAAGAGATATGGAGCTACCGTTACAACTCAAGATTTTGAGGCAACGACTTGGGACAACCAGCGTGTTCAATTAAAAAATATTATTGCGAGCTATAATCCGGATGCTCAAAAAAGGATACTATTGGCTGCCCATTGGGATACTCGCCCATTTGCTGATAAAGACGAAACAAAAAAGAACGCACCCTTTGATGGGGCAAATGATGGAGCAAGCGGTGTGGGTGTACTTCTGGAAATTGCTCGTGCTATAAATCAAAGTAACAAACCCGATGTTGGAGTCGATCTCATTTTATTTGATGGCGAAGATTGGGGCAAGGATTCTAGCACTGGGCAGGAGAGTAAAATAGAAATGCCAGAAGGTTACGGAGATTGGTGGTGCTTGGGTTCACAGTATTGGTCGAAGCATAAACATGTAAAAAATTATTCGGCTTATTATGGAATTTTACTCGACATGGTTGGCTCAAAGCACGCACAATTTTTTAGAGAAGGAGGATCTCTGGAATTTGCCCCAAGTGTTGTCGAAAAGGTTTGGGACACTGGCACAAAACTTGGCTATACGGATTATTTTGTGAAGACCAATGTAAGCGCCATCACGGATGATCATGTGTTCGTGAGTGAGCTAGCAAAAATTCCGATGATTGATATTGTTCACTATCAAAATGGCATGGGCTTTTTTGGTGATTATCACCACTCCACTAAAGACAACATGTCGATCATCAGTAAAGAAACACTTGGAGCTGTTGGCTCAACTCTTTTGAATGTTGTGTACTATGAAGAAAAATAATTCAGGGATCAAAAAAAGATTAGGGTTAGCCTCTATTCTGTTTTTTGCAGCTACAACGCTATTGAATTATTTTCTTCTGGGAAAGAGTTGGACCCGAAGCTTATTCGCTGGTGTATTCGTTTCAGCCTTCTGGGCTATTTCGATGTATCTTTTCTATAGTTGGGAAAACAAAAGAAGAAATTGATTTATTCTTCTTTGTCTTCGGTTTTCTTCAGCTCATCATCAAGAATTTTTTGGATGACCGCTTGTTGGCGTTCGTCAATCTGTTGATTTGTCTTCGCTTGTTTCTTCATGAATTTAAACATTGCATTCTTCTTGATTTCGTAAGCGATAAAAACGGTGTACTTATTTTCTTTCTTGTTGAAATATTTTTCTTCACCAATCTTTCTCAAGTCGGCAATATTAGTGTTCATCACTTCGCGTGAAAGCGTTTGAAATTTATCAGCAACATCAGCACCACGATCATTTTGTGTTTGGCCTAAATACTGATCTGCTACTTGCTTCATAGTAGTGTTTACTTGACTTGCCAGATAAGTTTTGGCTTCAATGTCAGCCTTTCCTCTAGCAATATTTTCTGCAGAGCTTTCGCCTTTGCCTGTACCTCGAAAGAAACGATTATTAGATTCATAGGCGCCTCCACGAAATGGTTCTTTCACTTTTTGACCAAACGGACTTGAGCCGCAAGATGATAGTACAACGATAGCCGAGAGACAGAAAATGAGAGTTTTCATTATGTAGTATTTTTAGTTGTAACGAAAATAAAGTAAAAATTGTGCCAAATCTGTAACGAAGAAAATTTTATTGCGCAACATATCTAACGATGAACGATTAAAATTATGCTGAAAACAAAAACCATATTTTCATCTGACCGTATGACTTATCTCATCTTGTAAAGATTAAACCTTCTATGCTATTTTACCGTTACAAAAGTGAATGCAGAAGTTAGCTTCTGATTTTTTTAGCTATGCAAACGATTTACATTGTTGGGAACCCTGGGTTTGTTGAATTACACCATAAACGATTAGACGACAGCTCAAAATTTCTTCGCGGACAAGTTTCTGTCGAAATCCCTGAGAAGGAAGTGCAGCTTTTTTGGGTGCACAAACGCAGTGCCCTTAAAGATTTGAAAAAAGCAATCGGCTCTGATTTAATCTGGAAATATCGCCTTCGTTTTTATTTTGAACTTGAAGAGTTTACTGAGCAGCAGCATGAAATGGCAGAGCTGAGTGCTGATGAGAAAAAACTGATGAAGAAAGTTTTGCTTTCTCGAGCTTGATCGTTTGAACAAGATAAAAAACTTATCTTGTTCAATTAATTCGGCTATGCTGTCAACCCTACTCCACCTTCGCCTCCCCTTCTCCTACTTTTTATTACCGGTTTATCTTTTTGCGCTTTGCGTATCGCCCAATTTTAATGAGCCGCGCATGTTATGGACTTTTATCATTGTTCATTTTTTTCTTTATCCGGCTAGCAATGGGTACAACAGTTATTTTGATAAGGATGAAAAGAGCATTGGTGGATTGAAAAACCCGCCACCCGTAAATAGGAGCTTGTATTTTGTTTCAATACTGTTGGATGTTGCAGCTGTTTTATTGGCCTATATCAAAATCAATCTCCATTTCTCTGTTATGATTTTGATTTATGGATTAGTGTCAAAAGCCTATAGTCATCCTTCCATTCGACTAAAAAAATATCCAATCATCGGATGGCTTACAGTTGGTCTTTTTCAGGGATGCTTTGCTTTCATGATGTGTTACATCGGTCTTAATAACTATGAGTTTGAGAATTTGCTTCAAGTAAAAATTTTATTTCCGGCTCTCTTAACAACATTCATGTTGCTTGGCAATTATCCAATGACACAGATTTACCAACATGAAGAAGATGCCAAACATGGGGACAAAACCATGAGCATGTTACTTGGAGTGCGTGGGACTTTCATTTTTGTTCAAACTGTTTTTCTTTTAGCAACAATTGGATTTGTGCTCTACTTCAGTAACTATTTTTCGAGTGAGTACAGTTATACGTTTATCTACTCACTGATACCAGTTGTTTTATTTTTTATGATTTGGTTTTTACGAGTTTGGAAAAATGAATCCATTGCTAATTATGCAAATACAATGTGGCTCAATTTCATTTCAGCCACGTGCCTAAATGGATTTTTTATTTATCTCTTTTTGAAGAACAGCAACGCGCTGCAAACTTTTTAATCACTCCCAGACGACAACACCTTCTCGTCCATACCAAGTCGGATATTTTGGTAGATGTATTTTTTCGACTTCGCTGCGTTTTACTTTTAAGGTAGGGGTCATCATTCCATTGGCAATGCTCCAGTCACTTTTCATGATCACCGCTTTCTTCAACGCTTCGTAGTCTTCTACACTTTGATTCACTTCTTTCAGTGAAGTCGAAAGGCTCAAAATAATTTGCTCTTTTGATTTTGTTTTCGCGGAGGCGGATAAAACCACAAGCGCGATGGGTTGCGGAATGCCCATGCCAACAACACACACCTGTTCAATATCGGTATTCTTTGAAAGCCTGAGTTCAATTGGCGTTGGGGAAACGTATTTTCCCTTATCCGTTTTGAAAAGATCTTTCACACGACCGGTGATTGTTACAAATCCATCTTTATCAATAGAACCAAGGTCGCCTGTTTTTAAGAAACCGTCAGATGTAAATGCGTCTGTGGTCATCGCAGGCTCTTTGTAATAACCCATCATCAATGAAGCGTGACGCGTGAGTATTTCTCCTTCGTCTGTAAATTTGGCTTCGACTGATTTCATTACTGTGCCAACTGTACCGTGTTTGATTTTCTCTTGATTGCCATGTGAGAGCGCACAGTTTTCAGTCATGCCATAAATTTCATGCAACTCTATGCCGAGTTCCTCTAGCCATTTCAACAGCGCTGAAGGCATAGGTGCCGCACCAGAAGCTTTAATCAATGCTCGTGAAAGCCCGAGTTTTTTAGCAAGAACTTTTTTCAAGATTGAATTGACAACAGGAATTTTTAAATACAGGTTTAATTTTTTCTGAGGAAGTTTTTCCAAAATCTTTTCTTGGAAACGAGCCCAGATGCGCGGGACTCCAAAGAATAAATGAGGCTGCACCGAGCCAAGATCTCTTGCAAAAGTATCAAGTGACTCAACGAAAGAAATACTTGCGCCAGTTCGGCAACCCAAGACTTCAGTAAGATGCCTTTCAGCAATGTGACAGAGGGGCAAATAAGAGAACAGAAGCGGGTTCGGTGGCAATGGGTTTACCCGATCCAAATAATCGATGATAATTTCTGTAGCGTGAGCGAAAGCTTTTGAATTAAACATCACGCCTTTGGGCGTACCTGTTGTGCCCGAAGTGTACATGATTGTCATCAACTCTTCCTCTTTCCAGTCGGAGACCTTCTGAAGTGGAGGCATACTTTTATTCCACCCGCTCACCAATTCTCCATCCTTGATTTCGTAAAAGTCAATGCAGATTTTTTTTACTGAAGCTGGAATTCCCTCTTTTTGTTTTTCGTATTCATCCAACTTTCCTACAAAAATGGCTTTGCTTCCGCTGTGCTCTAAAATTTGCTGAATGGACGAAGCCGAAATACTTGCATAGAGAGGAACTGAAACATGTCCAGACATCATAATCGCCAGATCGGCTATGAGCCAGTGTGCGCAGTTTTTCGAGAGAATTGCAATATTGCTTCGTGTTGGCAAATTCAAGGATAAAAGTCCTGAAGCCATTTTTCTGATCTCATCACCTGCTTGTTTGAAAGTCCATTCGTGCCAGTGACCATCCACAGGCTGACGAAGGAAAACAAGATTTGGTTTTTCATTTTCCCATTTCAAAAAATCAATGAGTATGCTTGGACTATTCATAAATGACGATTTAGAAAATATTCGTTGAAAAACGAAAGAGAAAACAAATAATTTAATCGACCAAGCACCGATTCTTTTTTTACCTTCGCCTCCTATGTCGTCACCAAAAAAACTTTTTCTACTCGATGCTTATGCATTGATTTATCGCGCTCATTTTGCCTTCACAAAAAATCCACGAATCAACTCAAAAGGACATAATACTTCCGTGCCATTTGGGTTTACAAATACATTACTTGAAGTAATTCAAAAACAAAAGCCAACCCACATTGCTGTCGCTTTTGATACAGCTGCGAAAACTTTTCGCGATGAAATTTTCAAAGAATATAAAGCCACACGACAAGAAACGCCTGAAGACATCCGTCACGGTATCCCAACGGTGAAAGAAATCATCAGAGGGTTTAATATTCCAATTTTGGAAATGGATGGATATGAAGCCGATGATATAATCGGAACGATTGCAACACGTGCCGCCTCTGAAGGATATGAAGTTTATATGATGACGCCCGACAAAGATTTTGGGCAACTCGTAAAAGAAAATGTTTTTCTCTACAAGCCAGCCTATATGGGCAATGCCGTTGATGTGCTTGGGCCAAAAGAGGTTTGTGAAAAATGGGACATCGAAAATGTTTCTCAAGTAATTGACATTCTTGGATTGCAAGGCGATACCTCAGATAACATCCCGGGCATTCCTGGTGTTGGACCGAAGACAGCCTCCGACCTTTTAAAGCAATACAAAACAGTCGAAGGAGTAGTGGCACATGCCAGTGAATTAAAAGGAAAACAAAAAGAACGTGTTGAACAATTTGGTGAGCAAGCAATTCTCTCTAAAAAACTCGCAACAATAATCATTGATGTGCCAATTGTTTTTGATGAAGAAATGCTTCGATACAAAAGCCCAGATGAGAAAAAACTTAGACCGATTTTAGAGGAGCTCGAATTTAAAACGATGATACCTCGCGTGTTTGCAACCGCAGGAACGGCAGGAGCTACTCCTTCCATTCGTGAAAATAAACAGCCGCAACTTTCAATGTTTGGCGGAAAAGAGACTGTAAAAGATGAGATTAAATCAGATTCGCCATCAACATCTAGCTATAAGAAGATTGAAAGCGAAAATGAAATCCCTGACCTGATAGAAAAATTAAAAGCGCAAAAAGAAATTTCAATTGAAACTGCAACTGACGAGCTCTCCAATTTTGATTATAAAATAGAAGCGCTTGTATTTTCTTTTGCAGCTGGCGAAAGTTTTTTTGTTCCAGTCTCTGATCAAAAAGTCATTCAAAAGTTTTCTGAGATATTTTCGAACGAATCCATTTCGAAAGTCGGTCATAATATAAAGCAAAGTATCCTAGCACTGAAGAAATCGGGAATAGAAGTTAATGGGATTTTGTTTGACACGATGCTTGCGCATTACTTGATTGAACCAGAAGCCTCGCACGACCTGGGGATTTTATGCAATCAATATTTGGATTATCAACTTATTGAGAGCGACACGGATGAGGTAAAAAATTATTGTGAACGAACAGATCAAGTTCTCCAACTGAAATCAAAACTTGAGAAAGAATTGCATGTACGAGGGCACTGGCGATTAGGACGTGAGGTGGAAATGCCATTGATTCATGTGCTTGCATCGATGGAGTTTGAAGGCGTTGCCTTAGACGAACCTGCCCTTCAAGGAATGTCGTCTTCATTGAAGAAGGACAGTGAAAAAACACAATCAGAAATTTTTAAACTGGCCAATGCTGAATTCAACATCGCTTCTCCAAAGCAATTGGGAGAAATCCTTTTGAGAAATTGAAATTGGTTGACAAGGCAAAAAAAACAAAGACAGGCCAATATGCTACAGGTGAAGAAGTGCTGATAAAACTGGCCGAAGAACATGAGATCGCGAAGAAGATCCTTGATTTTCGAGAATACGAAAAATTGCGTTCCACCTATGTTGATGCTCTTCCGAAAATGCTGAGCAAATTTGATCATCGAATTCATACTGATTATCGACAAGCGGTTGCAGCTACAGGAAGGTTGAGCTCGAATAATCCGAACTTGCAAAACATTCCCATTCGTACGGAGAAAGGAAGACAAATCAGGGGAGCGTTTGTTCCACGTGATAAAAGTTTCTTGACAATG
>JASGIR010000009.1:0-32106 GCA_049840975.1 Cyclobacteriaceae bacterium
CGCCTCAATTTGCATCGATCAATTCCAGTATAATACGAGAAGTGCATCGCTATAAAGGCGATGTTTCTGACTTTCTTCCCTACAAAATTTAATTTCTGATTTTCTCTTTGCGGTAATACTCCTCAAAGACAAATTGAATAGAGCGGTAAGAATTTTCGAGCGCGTGGTAAACTTCCTTTTGCGTCATCCAACGGAGTTCTTCTATATCTTCTTCAAAAGTATGGTCTGATCCTCGAGTCATCAACTAAATCCATCTCATACCAACGGGTTTTCTTAATCATGTTATTCTTGTTCATGGTATAGGTGTGCCACGTGGTGCAAATTTTCTTGCCCAACTTTACCTGAACATTGCATTCTTCTTCAACTTCACGAACTGCAGTTTGTTTTGAATTCTCTCCTGCATCTTTTTTGCCTTTCGGTAAATCCCATTTTTTCATCCGATAGATCATCAGGAATTTTTCTTTTTTCTTGATTAGTCCTCCAGCAGCTTTTACGACTTTGAATTTCTTTCTTCAAGTATGCTTTTAATGCATCGTAATCCGTTACCGAAATACAAAGGGAAAGCAAGCTGATAGGTACTTTGGAGTTGATCAAGTCCAAGATCAAATCCATATCAGCTATAGTAGCTTTATTGATCCAAACGTGATTTATTAACTTGGCTTTCGTCACAGGCTCGCGGGCAGCGTCATATGGCGTGATTGTAATTGCCAGCCTCAGGCTTTTGGCCATTTTTTAAAATTTTAACCGGAATGTCGTTTACAAAAAGATTCATAGCTCAACTCCTTTGCAAAAAGTCAAAATATTTTCAATCAACCAACCCGGTGTAAGAATAAAAGCAAAATATTCGGTTAATCGTTCTAATTTGCGGCATGAGTTTCGTCAAAATTGAAAAGACCACGGCCCCTAAAGTGGCATCCCTATTGCTCGATATTGGAGCGATAAAGCTTAACCAAAAGAATCCCTTTACTTGGAGCTCTGGCTGGAAGTCACCTGTTTATTGCGACAACAGGCTTGCGCTCTCATATCCGGGAAATCAGATCGTTTGTGAAAGGGTCGTTAGCTCATGTGATTAAAAGTAATTTTCCCGATGTTGAATATATCGCAGGTGTTGCAACTGCTGGAATTCCACAAGGTGCTTTGGTTGCGGACGCGCTTAACTTGCCTTTTGTTTATGTAAGACCCAAACCGAAAGAGCATGGGTATGGGCAACCTTATCGAAGGGAAGGTAGATTCAGAAAAAAAGGCCGTACTGATCGAAGACTTAATCTCTACAGGGGAAGCTCTTTAAAGGCTGCGCAGGCAATGCAAGAGGCGGGCTTCAATGTAATCGGGATGGCTGCGATTTTCACTTACGGTTTTGAAGTTGCTGAGAAAAGTTTTGAGAACGCTAAAATTCCCCTGATCTGTTTAAGTGATTTCAATTACCTTCTTACTGAAGCTGTACAGAAAAAATTTCTGGATGAAAGTCAATTGACGCACGTGAAAAGTTGGCGAGTTGATCCCGCTAATTGGAAGTAGGGAAATCAACCTTCTCTTCTCAATGCTTGTAATGGCGAGGTGTTGATCACTTCCACGTGAGTTGAACCAACCAATAAAAACAGGTAAGCGCAATCACTCCGAAGCTAATTATAAAAAGTTCAAGGAGTTGGCAGCAAATTTTACTTCAAAGAAAAACTTGGCCAATAACCAACCACCTCCAAGTGACAAGACTAAAGCTGTTCAGAGAACTGAAAGAACCCAAGGTAACTGTATTCAATTAAAGTGATCTTTACAATCTGATTTGTGTCTCGTGCTACCACCGTTCGCAACAAAACATTTTCTTTCATACGAAGCAAACTTGATATATAATTACAGCTCCAGCGAGTACGATTAGTCCTGTAATAATACTCGAAGAGCGCGAGAAAGCGTATTACCAAACTAACCTTCTCCAGGAGTTCATTCACCGTTCTCAATACAAGTCTTAAATCAATCAATGAATACATTGGGAATGTAACTACTAATTGCTGCTGAAATTTTGATGTCAGTTGACTATCATCAATCCGAGTGGTAGCGACCCAGATTTGAGGAGCTTGCGCCAATGCTTCTTTAGGGAATACAAAAATGAAATATGGCGGGATCTTTGGGCCACTCTACTTTCCTAATTCCGCTGATAAAAGCCTTTACCAAAACACCTTGTATATCAAAAACAATGGAGTCACCAATCTTTACTTTCAAATTTTCTTCCATACGTTCTGAAATCGTCACAAACACAGAATCTTTTTTTCCTTTTTCAAAATGATGCAATTCACCTTTCACCAGTTTTTCAGAAGAATAAACTATCACGGTAAATCACTCTATATTCACGAGTAAGGGCCGAATCCGAAGTATTGGCCGTGTCTTTTTGAATCTCTTCCACTGAACGTCCTTTCAATTCACTTATTCGACATGTGACAATCGGAACCAGTTGCTTAATCGGTAATTTATATTCTTCCATTAGTTTTCACTACGCCTTCGTTTCTCGACGATTGTATATCAAATAAGATAGTATTTGATCTGTTCTTGTTTCCCTCCGATTCGACCTGATTTAAAAGGGTCTGCTTGAATAATATTGAGCAAAGAAATAATGAATGCACCCAAGCCAATTGCAACCATCAACATTCTGGTCTGGTTATTTGGTCGAAATAAATTCGAAAGCGCGTGTCTAAAGATAAACGAGGCATTGCTTGGGAAAAATTTTCTGATCAGCCACAATAATCCAATGGCAACAAGAACTAAACATCCTAACGCTACCGCAATTCCTATTGCAAATAACCCTCCTGTGATCAGACTTTTTGTTTGATATGCTGCTGTTAAAATTGGAAATAGCACAATCAAAATAATAACAGCCAATCTTGTCTTTGAAAATATTCTCTTGATCAAAAAGTCGGTGCGCAATACCGTAAGTGGCGGAACAAATCGCACTGAAACCAATGGCAAAACAGTAAAAAGAGTTGAAACAACTATTCCGGTTAAAACTCCTTCAGCGATGGCCTTATATGAAATAGGAACGCAACATTGAGAGGCAAATACTCTTCAAATATTGCTGGAAGAATTTGATGTATACCAACACCAAGCAATGCACCAACAATGCTTCCTATTATTCCTAAAACAAAAACCTGAATAAAATAAATATTGAACGCTTGCCATCCTGATGATCCAACGCAGCGCAACATTGCAACTTCATCGCGCTTCTCTCTTGCATAAATATGAACAGAACTGGCTACTCCAATGCATCCTAAAATAAGAGCCACAAAAGCTAGCAAAGAAAAAAACTGATAAACTGATTTGAAACTTTGGCCCATTCCTTCCTTTCTTCTTTCAACAGTTTCGTATGAATTACCCAGTTTCTTGGTCAACGGTTTTATGTCCGTAATAAGTTTTGCTGTTGCTTTATCTGAAATTGTTTTTACATAAATGCTATAACCCACACGACTTCCATATTGAATCAATCCTGTTGAGTCAAGTGATGAAAGTGAAATATATACCGCTGGCGCTAGAGTTGCAGATATCCCACCACCTCCCGGGATTTTTGAAACTGAACCTGCTACAATGAAAGTCTTAACCCCGACTCTTATTGAATCGCCATTTTTGACTCCAAACTGAACCGCCAACGATTCATCCAACATAGCGAAGTCGCCCGTTTGTATTTTGTCGTACGCATTAAAAGGTTTGGTGACCATTTGGCCGTAAAAAGGGAACGGTCCTTCGAGTCCAGTAACTTTGACCAAACGAGAATCTTTTGTACGTGTGAAAAAAACCATCGATGGCATATCTGCATCTTGGGCCGTTTTTACTTTCTCTTTAGACAAAAAATTAATAAGTGCTGTGTCGAATTTCTTGTTTCCGTTGATTACTAAATCCGCGCCAAGAAGTTCTTTAGCGTTTCGATCCAACTCCTCTTGAAAAGAATAGTTAAGAGAACCTATTGCTACAAGTGCTGCGATACCAGTAACCAGCGAGGCCATGAACAAGAAAAGCCGTGAAAGATTATGACGCCCATCACGCCAAGCCATTCTCCAAACCCAACGGTCCCTGAAAATATTCTTGGTTTGTCGCTTTATTTTAATTACGTACTCAATCATTGAGTTGAATTTTTAAATCCGATAGAATTTAACTTCAATTTGTAGACCTTGAATCCATAATCAAATGACCTCCTTTCATTTGTAAAATCCTCTCCGTTTTCTGAGCTAGCTCCAAATTATGAGTAACCAAAATGAGCGTTGTTTTTTCTTGCTTATTCATTTCGAAAAGTAAATCAGTGACCTGATTTGCATTTTCTTCATCGAGATTTCCGGTAGGTTCATCAGCGAATAAAATTCGTGGCGAAGAGATGAAAGCTCTTGCTATCGCTACACGTTGTTGTTCACCACCTGAGAGCTGTGAGGGATAGTGATTCATTCTTTCCGTGAGTCCAACGCGAGCTAGTAATTCTTTTGCTTTTAATGAGACATTATTCTCTCCCCTAAGCTCCAATGGAACCATTACATTTTCTAGGGCTGTCAATGTCGAAAGCAGTTGAAAATTCTGAAATACAAAGCCAACAAACTGATTCCTCACATAAGCGCGGTCATCTTCACTCATGGCATTTAGTTTAAATCCCATCAATGAAATCGAGCCACTCGTTGGCACATCAAGCCCTGCGCACAAGCCCAATAAAGTGGTTTTTCCACTTCCCGATGGACCAATCACAGAAAGACATGTACCTTGCTCAACATCAAAAGAAACTTGATCTAAGACAGTCAATTTCTTATCGGCAGATGAATACGTTTTGGTCAGCTGCTCTGCTTGCAATACAATTTCAGGCATCGTAAAAATTAATCAGATTTTAAAGATAGTCGGAAAAAGAGGGAAAAATATTGCAAGCTATCCTTTGATACTTTTTACAAAAGAGTTTATGTCTGTGTCCAAATTATTTGAATTCCTTATCGCGTTTATGAAGGCACTTCCTACAATTGCACCTGAACTATAAGCGCACGCTGTCTCAAATGATTCTTTATTTGATATCCCAAATCCAATCATAATGGGGTTTTTCAAATCCAATGATTGAATCTTTTTAAAATAGGAAACCTGTTCATCGGAGAAAGACACTTTCTTTCCTGTTGTACTGGAAGAAGAAACCGCATAGACAAATCCGGAGGAAGCATTATCGATTTCTCGAATTCGTTGCTCTGATGTAGTTGGTGAAATTAAAAAAACGGAAGCGAGGTTATTCAGTTCAAAAACAGCTTTGTGCTCTTTCTGAAATTCACCTAATGGCAAATCTGGGAGAATAACGCCATCAACTCCAGCTGAAGATGCATCCTTACAAAATTTCTCAATACCATATTGATAAACAGGGTTTAGATAACCCATCAATAAAATTGGGATTTTGATCCGCTTACGAATTTCTTTCACTTGCTCTAAAAGGATTCTTAAATTCATTCCGTTGTCAAGCGCTATCTTATTACTTTCTTGAATCACCGGGCCATCAGCAACAGGATCTGAAAATGGAATTCCAATTTCAATCATATCAACTCCTGACTTTTCTAATGCAACAGCTATAGAAAGAGTATCATTTAGTTTGGGAAATCCAGCCGTAAAAAAAACGGAAAGAACCTTGTTTTTTTTCGTCTTAAAAAGTTCGTCAATGCGATTCATCTCTTTGTATTTATTGAAGCATCAATATTTTCCCCATTTGATATAAGTCTCCAAATCTTTATCTCCACGGCCAGAAAGATTCACAACAACCACATCTTCTTTTTCAAGTTGAAGTTTATCGAGAACCGCTAAAGCGTGAGCACTCTCGATCGCTGGAATTATTCCCTCCAATCGACTCAGTTCAATTCCTGCATTCATTGCTTCTTCATCTGTTGCACTCAAAAAATTGACACGGCCGACATCAAACAAGTGTGCATGCATAGGGCCAATGCCTGGGTAATCGAGTCCAGCGGAGATTGAATATGGTTCGATCACTTGTCCATCTTCAGTTTGCATTAAAAGTGATTTACTTCCGTGAAGAATTCCTGTTTTGCCTAGTGCAGTTGTTGCTGCTGATTCATTTGTGTCTATTCCTTTACCTGCAGCCTCGACACCAACTAAATTCACATGTTCATCATTTAGGAAATGATAGAAAGCTCCAGCGGCATTGCTTCCACCACCAACACAAGCAATCACGTAATCGGGAAATAGGTTTCCAGTTTCTTTTGTCAGTTGCTTTTTAATCTCATCGCTAATCACAGATTGAAATCTCGCTACCATATCAGGATAAGGATGTGGGCCCACAACAGACCCAATTATATAATGTGTATCTGTTGGATGATTGATCCAATGGCGCATTGCTTCATTGGTTGCATCTTTCAAAGTCATGTTTCCTGATGTGGCGGCAATAACTTTTGTTCCTAGAATTCGCATTCGCTCTACGTTGGGACGTTGTCGGTCCATGTCAAGCTTTCCCATGTACACAATACACTCCATTCCCATCAATGCACAAACAGTTGCCGTGGCTACACCATGTTGGCCAGCTCCTGTCTCTGCGATGATTTTCTGTTTGCCCAATCTTTTAGCTAGTAAGATTTGTCCAATGGTGTTGTTAATCTTGTGAGCTCCTGTGTGACAAAGATCTTCGCGCTTTAGGTAAACAGTAGCATTATGTTTCTCTGAAAGTCTTTGCGCCAAAAATAAAGGAGTTGGGCGACCGACATAAGTTTCCAAAAGGTGATCAAATTCCTTTTTGAATTCTTCCGACTCAATGATCGATTGATAATTCAGTCGAAGTTCTTCAACGTTCGGATAAAGCATTTCAGGAATATATGCTCCACCGAATTTTCCATAGTAGCCGTTTTCATCAACTGTATATTTCATGGCTCTTATTAAATGTTTGAGTTCAATATTTAATGATATCGCTAATTTTATTTTTATCTTTTAATCCAGGTGAAATTTCCACTCCACTATTAAGATCAAGAGCGAACAAATTTTCGTTTTTAATTCTGTTGACTCCATAAATATTATCGGGTGAAAGCCCACCACTTAAAAAAATTGGGATGTTTCCTGAATATTTTTGAAGCAAGCTCCAATCGAATGAAATTCCCGAGCCCCCAAAAGTTTCCGTTTTCGTATCGAACAAAAAATAATCAGAGAAATCTTCGAACTGCTTTGTATTCTCAAAATCGAATGAATGATCAACGGAAAAAACTTTGATTATCTTAACTTTTGCATGTAATGATCTACAGAAGTCGTAATCTTCATCTCCATGTAATTGAACATAATCAAGGAAATGTTTCTTCACATGGAAGAGAATATTTTCTAAAGATTCGTTCACGAAGACTCCTACCCTTTTAATTTGTTTTGGGAGCGCGTCAGGAATTTTAAAATCGTTTCCAATAAATCTTTTAGACTTTGGATAAAAAATAAAACCCATAAAATCTGGATGCAATTCGGCTACATCTAAAATATTTTTAGAGTCTCGCATACCACAAATTTTGAGCTTCAATTTTCTCATTTCGATATCCTTCTCAGTGATTCTACAAACTCCTTGGCGGCATATCCAGGTTTTTCATTTTTCATAAAATTTTCCCCCATCAAAAATCCTCGATACCCAAATTTTCTTAGTTCAATAATTGTCTCTGGGGAACTGATTCCACTTTCAGATATTTTTACTGCACTGTTGGGAATCGATTCAGATAATTTTTTTGATAAATCAATATTCACTTCAAAAGTCTTCAGATTTCTATTGTTGACACCGATAAGTTCTCCACCACAATCATTGACAACTTTTAGTTCTTCTTCATCATGGACTTCCATCAAGATCTCCAACTCTAGGGATTCTGCAAATGCTTGAAGAGATTCCAGTTCTGGCTTTGTTAGAGCTGCTGCAATAAGAAGAATTGCATCAGCGCCAATCGATTTGGCCTCAATAATTTGATACTCGTCAATTGTAAAATCTTTTCTCAAAATCGGACAAGAATTGATTTGTCTTGCCAAGGTTAGATCATCGTTATTCCCACCGAAAAATTCTGCATCAGTAAGAATGGACAGAGCACTAGCTCCAGCTTCAACATATCCTGATGTAACATCTTTGACAGATACCGATGCATTAATAATTCCTTTTGATGGAGACTTACGTTTGAACTCAGCAATAATTCCAGACTTATCATCACGCAACAGAAATTCCCTCAAAGAAAAAGATTGCGATTCGAAATACTTGCTTCGCTCCAATTGTTTGACAGGGAACAATTTCTTTCGTTCGGCTACTTCTTTTCTTTTATGAGCAATTATTTTATCAAGTATGTTCACTCCTCGAATTATTTATTCAACAATTTTTTTAAAAGCGCCTAAAGCCTTTCCTGACTGAAGAGATTCTTTCGCTTTAGCAATTCCGTTCTCCAAACCGCTCTTTTGATCTGCACAAAACAATGCCATTCCTGCATTAGCAATAACAACGGAATTCTGTTGGATTGTGCCTCTACCTTCCAAAACATTCATAAATATCTTCGCTGATTCATCCATCGAATCACCACCTCTCAAATCATTCGGCTCAAGCCTAGATTGAATTTCTTCAGGCTCCAGAATCGCTTCGCCTTCGTTATAGAAATATTTAACGGGGCAAGTCAGCGAAATTTCATCGTAGCCATCAACTGAGTGCAGAACTACAAATTGTTTTCCCGTTTGTTGATATAGATAACCATATTGGCGGGCCAATTCCAAATTAAAGACACCAACTAACTGAATCGTTGGAAAAGCGGGATTAACCATCGGGCCGAGCATATTAAAAAAAGTTTTAACCCCGAGTTCTTTGCGAATAGGCGCAACGTTTTTCATGGCTGGATGAAAAAGTGGTGCATGCATAAAGCAAATATTAGCTCGGTCTAGGCATCGCTTCAATTCGTCTTTGTCATTTGTAAACTTATAACCAAAATATTCCATCACATTGGATGAACCTGACAACGAAGAAACACCATAGTTACCGTGTTTAGCCACCGGTTGCCCCGCACCAGCCACTACGAAGGATGAGAGTGTCGAAATATTAAACGTATTTTTCGCATCACCTCCGGTTCCACACAAATCCATAACGGGCTGATCAAACTTAACTGGAATACAAAGCTCAAGCATTGCATCGCGAAAGCCAGCAAGTTCATCGACTGTGATACCACGCATCATATACACTGTCATGAAAGCTGACACTTGGCTTGGGTTAAACTTCCCTGACGCAAGGTCTACTAAAACTTGTCTAGCCTTTTCTTTGTCAAAAGAGCGATGCTCTATAAGTTCATTCAAAATCTGTTTCATACGTCAAGCATTTAACCAATTGGAAATCATCTTAGGTCCTTCTGTTGTCATCACTGATTCAGGATGAAATTGTAATCCTTTCACATCATACTTAACATGACTCAGACCCATGATCAATCCTTCAGAATTTATAGCAGTCACTTTCAATTCTTGTGTCACAGTCTCAGGTTTTACGACCCACGAGTGGTAATGTGTACTCTGAAATGCATCAGAGACATTTTTGAAAATAATTTCGGACTTGTCCACTATTTTTGTTTCGGAAGTCACGCCATGCAAAACGTTTGGAAGATTGTACAATTGCGCGCCAAAAACTTCAGCGATCCCTTGATGGCCAAGGCAAATTCCTAAAATGCTTTTTGACGGAGCATATTCTTTTATTACCTCCTTCATAATTCCTGCTTCATCCGGAATTCCGGGTCCAGGTGAAAGGAGAATTTTATCATAGTCTTCCACTCTCTCCACACTAATCTTATCATTTCTAAAAATAGCTGGAGTAAAACCAAGGGCACGAATGATGTGTACAAGATTGTACGTGAACGAATCGTAATTATCTAACACTAAAATCTTCATAGTTTAAATCAGTTCAGCTTGTTTAATTGCTTTGCGCAAAGCAGCCAGTTTATTATTCACTTCTTGTAATTCATTTTCTTTTACCGATCGGGAAACAATGCCAGCTCCAGCTTGATAAATCAAGTGGTTGTTTTTACTCAGGAATGTTCTGATCATAATTGCTTTATTGAGGGAGCCATCGAAGCCAATCAAACCAATCGCTCCACCGTAAAAATTACGATTTACATTTTCATATTTACTGATCAGTTTCATGGCCATTACCTTTGGTGCGCCCGAAAGTGTCCCTGCTGGAAATGTATCAGCAAACATTTGGATAGCTGAAGACTCTTCATCTAATTTTCCTGAAACTTTAGATACCAAATGAATCACATGAGAATAATACTGAATCTCTTTGAACACGTTCACAGTTACATGTGATGCACTACGGCTCATGTCGTTGCGTGCCAAATCAACCAGCATCACGTGTTCAGCATTTTCCTTTTCGTCAGCTGCAAGCCGCTCAGCTAGTGCTGCATCTTCTTGATCATTCCCTGTTCTTCGAAATGTGCCGGCTATTGGATAAATGAAAGCCTCCTTATTTTTTATTTGAAGCTGAGCTTCTGGCGAAGAACCAAAAAGTTTAAAATTTCCGTAGTCAAAATAAAACAAATACGGTGATGGGTTTATCGAACGAAGGGACCGATAAACATTAAACTCATCACCATTGAAAGATGTGGAGAATCTCCGTGACAACACAATCTGAAAAACATCTCCTCTATAGCAATGTTGTTTTCCCTTCTCAACCATTTCAAGAAAATTTTCATCAGTAATATTTGATTTTTCTTGACCTGTGGTTTGAAATTTAAACACCGAGAATCTGTTGCTCAAGATTAGCTGTTCTATTTTTTGTAAGGTGCTTTCACCATCGATGGTGAATTCATACAAAGTCATCTCGTTAAAAAAATGATCGATTACAATAACATATCGGTACAACCTATAAATCATTTCAGGAATCAGCGAATCAGTTTGAGGCAACTGTATTTCCTCGAAATGCCTGACAGCATCATAAGTAGTGTAGCCAAACAAACCAAATTTCTTCGCGTCTTCGTCAGGTTCAAATGAATTGATGAAATCCTTGACCACGGATTCCAGACTACTTTTTTTAATATCCAATTTATCTGTTTTCCCATCAGGAAATTTTAAAGTTGCCTGGCTGTTTTTTAATTCAAATGAGCTAATCGGCTGACAACAAATAAAGGACAAGCTATTTTCACGACCATGATAATCCGAGCTCTCGAGTAAAATGCTTCCCATAAAAACATCACGAAGTTTCAAGTAGATGTTTACAGGCGTAAGCGTGTCTGCTAGAATTTTTTTTGAATATGTTTTTAATTTATACTTCATTTTTCATATGGTTAAAAAAGAAAAAGCCCGCTCGGTGATCGGGCGGGCCTTTTAGGAATTTAATATTGTATCGATTTAACAATACATAGGCGTGCTCCGATCATTTTCTGATCTGTGCCACCACCATGCATTTGTTAATATCTGATTCATTTTATTCTTCTTTCTTTTTAGCTGCTTTTCGAGCTTTTGGTTTTGAGTCGTCTTTTGCTGCAGATTTCTTTTTGCTAGCTGCGCGTTTCAAACGTAATTTGATTTTACTTTTATTTCTTGTCACGCCAAAAGATCCGCGCCAACGCTTTCCTTTTTTTGATTTTTTATCTCCTCTTCCCATTGATTGTTAGAAATTTATTTGGCAATTATAAGCAAGGTTTACGAAGATACAAAGGTTCATAACTTTTTTTTAGGATAAATCATCCATCATCTCTTCCATTAAGCCTACAGAAAATACGGTCTATTTTAAAGTATCGTCTCACTTTGAAGAAAGAAAAATATTTGTGAGACTTGCAGTTATTCCACGATTCGAAGATGAAAAAAATTGGCTTTGTCCTTCTTATTTTGATTCTCTCTCAGAATTCCTTCTCTCAATTCAAAAACATTAAGCTAGCCGAACAAGACGACAAGTCTTTTCCTCCTGTCGATCCATCAATAGCCATTAATAAAACGGATCCTAATAATATTGTTGTGGGTGTTTCACTTAATCGTGTTATTTCAACCCAAGATGGAGGCAAGAGTTGGAAAGAGGCACAACTCCAATCACCATTTGGGGTATTTGGAAACCCTGCTGTATTGTCCAACTCGAAAGGCAACTTATTTTACTTTCATCTTGCAGACCCAAGCGGTAAAGGCAGAAGCAATGATGCTTGGCTCGATAGGATCGTTTGTCAAATGTCTATAGACAATGGCGCTTCCTGGACAGATGGTGCTTCAATAGGAAACAATCCTCCAGCCGATCAATACAAAGCCTGGCCAGTTGCTCATCCAAAGAAAAATTCAGCTTATGTTACCTGGACACAATTCGACACCTATGGAAATACTGACCCTGTGTGTCAATCAAATATCCTTTTTAGTAAATCATTGAATGGAAACAAATGGTCGACTGGCAAACAGATAAATCAACTGCCTGGAGATTGCGCAGACGATGACAACGCAGCGATGGGCGCTGTGCCGGCAATTGGAAGTGATGGAAAAATTTACGTGACGTGGGCTAATCATGGAAATATTTATTTCGACCGCTCTTACGATGATGGGAACACATGGCTCGAGAACGACTTAAATCTTCACAAACAAAATGGAGGTTGGAATCTTAACATACCTGGCTTACAAAAATGCAATGGATTGCCTGTGATTTCCATTGATAATAGTGAAGGAAAGTTCAAAGGCACCCTTTATTTATTATGGGCTGATCAAACCAATGGTGAGGACGATACTGACATCTGGTTGATTCGATCACGTAATCGTGGAGATTATTGGTCGGCTCCGCAGCGTATTAATAGATGAGCTTGGCAGGCATCAATTCATGCCTTGGATGACTATCGATCAGACAAACGGCCACGTATACATTATTTATTACGACCGTAGAAATTATGATGACAATCGGACCGATGTTTATCTCTCCTACTCAGTTGATGGCGGAAATACTTTCGATGAGATACAAATCAGTGAAAGTCCCTTTGTACCGGATCCAACAAAATTCCTTGGAGATTACACCAACATCGATGCACATGCTGGAATCATCGCTCCAGTCTGGACACGCATGGACAATGGTCGCACTAGTGTTTGGACAAGTATCATTAAAGACGCTGATTTGCCTAGAGACGAAAGCAAAGGAAAAACTGTTAAGAAAAAATAATTAATTCACCGGAGTTTCTTCCAAATAACGTTTTGCCTGCATGTTGTATAACTCCGCATATTTTCCTTGTTGACTCATTAATTTTTTGTGAGAACCTTGCTCGATGATTTTTCCATGCTCAAGCATCAGGATCATGTCCGCATTCTTCACGGTGCTAAATCTGTGTGTAATTAGAATCACCGTTTTTCCTTCCGTATTTTTTTCAAGTGAAGAAAATATCTTTTCTTCAGTAACTGCGTCAATTGATGCTGTTGGTTCATCCAATATCGTTATCTGCGCTAGTCGATAGAACATTCTAGCCACAGCCAGTCGCTGATGCTGCCCTTTTGATAAATCGATCCCATCCTTAAATTCTTTCCAGATGAGTTGATCATAGCTCGAGATGAATTCATCAGCTCCAGAAAACTGAGCTGCACGTTTCAATTTTTCTTCGTCAAGTTGTTTTTCCAGACGACCAACACCAATTGATTCTTTGATCGTCAAATTATATACAGGAAAATCTTGAAAAAGAATTCCGATTGCACTTTGCCAATCTTCCAAGTTTATTTCTTTCAAATCGATCCCATTGATAAGAATACTGCCAGAAGTTGGGTCATAGATACGGCACAGTAATTTTATTAGAGTTGTTTTTCCTGAGCCGTTGACGCCCACAATTGCTACCTTCTCTCCCGGTGTCAATGTAAATGACAAGTTTTGTAATACCATCGGTCCATCGCCTGACTCAGTTGGGTAACGAAACGAAACATTTCTGAATTCAACTGTCGGAGGCTCGTTAAATTCAATTCTCCAGCCTTCTCTTGTGAAGCGATTTTTGGTTTAAGATCGAATAACTCAAACCATCGAGCAGCGTAACGAGCGGCCTCTTCTGTAAACGAAATCGATTCGACATAACCATTAATCGTCTGATAGAATCTCGTGTACTGTATCCAAACGCAAGAAGTAGTCCACCAACAGCGATTGTACCCACAAGGGCCTGACGAGTCATTAACGCAACTGCAGCAAACAAAAAAAGTAAATACCACAGACTGAGGATGCCGTAGGAAATGGATTTGCGCTCCGCTGCGCTAATCTTTTCGTTGAATGAAACCTTGCGATCACGAATTTGATTTTTGAACCAATCCTTGAGTTTTAACAAAATCACATCAACTGCCTTCTGAAGTTCTTCAAAATGAGAAATTCTGTTGCCAATTATTCTATGGTCATCCACCGACAAGTATCGGATACGAAAGACTTCCATACTGTACTTCTTATAAAAAAAATAAACTGGCGCTGCTGCAAGGATTGCAAAAAGTACTAACCAACCACTCAGTGACCAAAGAATAACAATGGATGTAAGTATCCCTGCGAAATTATTAGCTCGTAGAGAAAACAAAATCCTGTGTATTGAGAATACTACTACTTCCCCACTCTCTTGAGCACCCGGGAAAAGATTTTGATAAGAGTTACTCTCGATGGTGCCAATATCAAGCCCACCTTGTTTTTCTATTTTATAAAGTTCGAGCTGAACACCTTGCTGCATCTGAATTTCATTCGCAAATATCCCATAACGTTGCTAACTACAGTTGGGACAAGGAATGAAAGTCCGAGGATAATAGAAGTTTTAATTAATTGATCTAAATCAGAGTTTCCATTTTTTGATCTTCACGATTTCATCAACGATGGCTGAAAAGTTTGTGGATTGCAAATAGACAATCGATCCCAAAAAAATATTTGTCGCTATAAGCAGCAAAAAAATGGTACGGTTAGTCTGCCATGCAAAAGCAACGCACTTGATCGCTATCCCGAAAAGGTTTTTACTTTTCATCTTTGAATCAGAAAGAAGTTACGCGATAAGTAAAGTGTAGGGAACTGAAAATAAATTGAGTGTTAACAATTATTTTCATTTATATCGCACGCCTCGCCTTGTTGTGCAGCTTCGCTAGTCAGTTCAGAAATAATTTGACAAAGGCTTCGTCGGTTGTGGCCCCAGAAACATGTAGACTGATTATTAATAATATAGAAAGGTAATCGAATCTCGTGCTCTAATGATTTTTAGTTGTTCCACTCCTTCTCTTACCTTTTTCGACAACAACTCACTATCAAGAAATTCTTTCGCATGGTCTGCATCAAGACCGTGCTCCGCAGCAATGGCTATCAAGTTTGTCATTTTTGTCAAATCAATTCCCTTTTCAAAATAAGCACTCATCAACCCTTCTTTGACTTCTTTCTGTTTTCCAAATTTCTTCGCGTAAGCAATTAAACGATGTGAATTAAATGTGTTAGGCTAGCGATTTGATTTTCATCAAAAGAGAATTTCAGGCCTTCTTGAGCAGCAATTTTGACAACATGATTTGTAATTTGATTGTAACGCTCTTCACCTCCAAACTTATCAACTAGATATTGCTTGTGATTGGTCCCTTCACTTGGTGTGTTAGGGTTTAGTTCGAAAGGATGGTAATCAACTTCAAAATCAACTTTATCTTTCAATTGGTCGATTGCTTTCTCGAATGTACGTTTCCCGATGTAGCACCATGGGCAAACAATGTCAGATACTACATTAATTTTTATTAGTGGCTTGGTCATAAAAATATGTATTCATACAGAACACACTGAACTCCGAGAAGGTTCAAAAATAAAAATCTCTACATGAAAGGAGGTTCACTAAATATTAATGAGCTAGAATTAAACTCTACCTATTTCCATTGCAGGGTTTCCGCCTACGATTACTTTTTCAGGAACATCTTTAACTACTACTGCGCGAGCTCCAACAACAGCACCATCATTTTATTCTTTATTCCCGGCCCGACAAATGCATCAGCGGCAATCCATACTTTATTACCTATAGTAAACCCAGTGCGGATCAATTCAAAATCCTTTGATCTAAAATCATGCGTTCCACCACACAAATGACTGGATTGTGAAATCATCGTATTGCTGCCTATTTGGCTAAAACCTAAATTATAAACCTTTATGTCCCAAGAAATTGTACTGTTATCTCCAATCTCGAGCAACGTACTAGACAAGAATTTTTGCGGAAGGAAATATCTTAACACCCTTACCAATTTTTGCTCCCATGATTTTTGAAATAAGATTCCGCCACCCGTAAAGCAACTGAGGTGAATACCGAAAAAACACTGGGCATACAATTCCCCAGATCACACGCAGCACTATTTCTTTATTTGTATAGTATCGGCTCACCATAATTCTTTATACAGATTTACTTATCAAAGACTCATAGTTTTTTAGTAAATCAGAAGCTATCTTACTCCAATTGAATCTTTCTCGCACCAACTTCAATCCATTTTCACGATATCTGATTTGCGATGATTTATTTTCAATAAAATCTCCAATGGCTGATGTAAACGATTCCACATCGCCTTGACTAATTATGCCAGCTTGATATTCTTCAACATACTCTGAGATTTGCACCTCGGGAGTAATGACGACAGGCGTTCCTGCTGCAAGAGATTCAGCAACTGCCACTCCAAAGTTTTCACTGAACGAAGGTAAAATAAAAACATCGGACCCCTGGAGTAACTCTTCTTTTTCATTGCCTTCAACAAAACCAGCAAAAGTTACAAAGTCGGAGACTTTATACTCGTTTACCAGATTGGTCAGTTCTGACATGTAAGGGTTATCGCCAGTCCCTGCGATAATTAAATGAGCGTTGTATTTTTTTTTTCAGGTTAGCCAAAACCTTGATCGCAACCTCCGGTCGTTTTTTAGGATGTAGCCTCGAAAGAAATAAAATCACAAATGCGTCATTCGTTATTGCATATTTTTTCCTAATCCTTTCGGTTGCCCCATCTATTCTTTTATGTTCCTGCACCCCCAAAGGAATGTTGATGACTGGTGGGGAAAGTCCAAATGCTCTAATATCTTTTTCTTCCAATTTGGAAGTACTATGCAGCGCATTCGCCTTCTCTAAATTCTTAAACTCTTGCCACTTGAAGAAGAGATTCTTTTTCCATTTGCTTTGTTGAAGGGCCCATGGGCTCAATTGTCCCATGGTTCTTACGGTATATGGAAATTTTCTTTTTCGGGCCATGCTTCTCGCCATCAGTGGGACATATGAAAACAAATAATGGATGTCCAAAATATCATATTGATACATGTTCTTTGAGAGCCACCGAACTGCAGATGGAGAGATAATGAATTCATTTAATCGAGGGTCAATCCTATTGAAGAAGCGAACAGGCACATCTCGAAAACTTATTGGCTGTTGCAATCCAAAAGCATACTTAGTCGGTCCATTATCGTTGGTAGTTAAAATCTCAGCTTCAGCGCCCAAAAGGTTAAGATGCTTAACTAAATTTATTGCCACTTCTGTTGGGCCACCAGCCAATGGACTTAGCGTTGGTATGATGTGAAGAATTTTCAAAGCTCGGTTATTTCTTTCTTAAGAACTTCAAAAGAATTTGAACACCCAAAACCGGAAGGATGGCAGTGGTTAGCATAAACAGACTTCGTGTTGTGATTAACACAGCAAATAGTCCGAGCGCATATATGAATAGTTTCTCACCATCCAGATTTGCAGCTCGAGTATTCCACCAGACAGTAAAATATCCGAATAAAAGAGAGGCTATGATAATTGCAGGAATGCCACCGCCCATATAGCTTTCTCCGATATAAGTAGAGGCCAACGTGAATCCTGTCCCCACTTTAGCAACTTGCTCCATGCTTACGCTCAGACCTTCAGGTTTGGTCGGCCACAATACTCGAGGTACAGGTTTCAACAATGCCCAAGTCACAACCTCCATTCCTAAATAGTCGTGTTGATCTGGAAAAGCCTGGCTCAATAATCCGATAGTGCGAAGATTATAATCTACATATACTAATTCAGGGTCGATTGATTTTTCCCGGTGACCCGCAAGGAATTGTGATAACCCAATACTTCGGAATTGTACCATGTAAGTGGCGGCAACGTAAGCAACGACTAAAGCAATAGCCGCTGGGAATACAACCTTCTTAAATTCCAGGTGCTTTTTTGTCAGAAAAAACCCGCCTAAAAATCCAATGAAATAAGTGAAGAACACATTACGCGTACCTCCAGCAAAACTCATGAACAAAGTCGTGAACAAAAGTATTACAACCAGAATAACATGAATGCCTTTTATGCTTTTCCGATAATTGAGCAAGATCCCTGCTAATGGCGGAACAGCATAGGTAAACAATTTAAGCTCTGAAAAAGTCACTATCCAATTTCCACCATAACGTCCCCTAGCCCACGGTTGGCTAAAGCGTACACCCATAGCTGCTTTGAACATAGTAACGGGATCAAAATTTACGGTGATGAAGATATATAGGAACCCGATACAAAAACATACATAAAATAGAGTCAATAGTAATCGCGTGTTTATCTTTAATTCATTGTCTGAAATTGGTACTTGATATCGATAGAGGTGACGACCTATAACAAAGAAAAAAAGACCAATCAGAATCAATTCAATTCCTCCATAAGCTTGCTCTCCAGTAATCCTGCTACTAAATTTTTCTTGATCAAACAGGAATTCATAAAGGGTGAGAACATAAATACCAACGATTGCCAAAATATCTGATCTGAGAAGATTTTTAGTTCCTCTGCTATACTCAATCAGCAGATTGATTGCAACTCCAAGTCCAACAACTCTAGCTGCCATAGATGCATTAACAATTGATTCCGCATTACGATCCAATAAAAAATAAGAGGCTATAATGCAGGTCAACAGAATAAGCGAGCCGATAGCTGAAACTTTAGACATGACTTACTTTTTCATAAATCCTGAGATAAGAGTTCGCGATGGTGTCCAATGAAAAATTTGCTTGAACGTATTCAAAACCTTTCACTCCAATATTTTGCGCAGCATCTCGATCATCAACCAATGTTTTTAATCCATCAATTCCTTTGCAAATAATCCCCTCAGGAAAGGATAAATCTTTGTAAAGATCCTCACTTACAACACAAGGCAACTTAAAGGACATGGCTTCAAGCAGAGAAAATGGCATCCCCTCAAAGTTTGCGGTGTGAATATATAAATCTGCGATCTGGTAAAATGACTTCACGTCACTTTGCCATCCCACGCAAATAATTTTATCCTCTAATCCTAATTTATTAATCTTCTCTTCGAAGGCGAGTGTCGCATCCCTCCATCACCGATCCAAAAAAAACGGATGTTCTGATTCTTCTGCGCGCAAACTGCAGCCCACTCTACAAATCTAAATGGATTTTTCTGTGACTCAAGTCTACCAACAGTAATCACAGCAAGATGACTTTTCTCAAGTCCGAACTTCGCTCTCAACTGGTAAGCACCTTCTTCAGGAATTTCTTCCTCAATCTTGACACCATTTGGAATCATGATTACGTTGTGTTGTTTATCACCCAAGAAATTTCTTAAGTCTTGAGCCCTGTTAGTAGAAATAGCAATCCATTCGCTTGATTTAGCGCGTTGTATAAAATTTCTGGCAACTCTGTCTCTTATCTTTCCCAAAGCTGCACCTAGACTCTTTTGTGTTTGAGTGATGTGGATTGTCGTGAGGTATGGAATACTAATTACATCAAGTGTTGAAAGTAAGTCAAGTCCATCTTCGAGGTTTTGTTTGTTCAAATGAATGACGTCTGGAGAAAAATCTTTTACTGCGCGTTCAATCCCTTCGACATGCTTGAAAAAAAAATGTCTAAGTGATCTTATTTTGTAGTCGTACGTATTCCTATAATCAGATCGATAGACACTTCCAATCTTAGAGAACGCTGCTGCCAATTCATCCATCCTTTCATTAGACGAGCACCATAGTCCAACTTCTACTCCCAGCTTGGTAAGGGCATCTCCAAGAAATAAAAGATACAATTCTCCGCCTCCTCGTGAACCTGAGCTTGAACTAATGAATAGCACTTTCATTTAAGTGCTTTTAATGCTAAAAGCCATTTCTCTGCCCCAGCCTTTGGTGTGATATCAAAAGATTTCTCCGTCTTGATCTGCTTGCCATGCTCTTAACCAAATTTTGGTCATCAAGTAGCTTCATCAATTTTGCTCGTAGATCTCCTTCATCTTCAGATTTAAATAAAAAACCATTGACACCATCCTCAATCAAGTCCAAGCCTGCTCCCACTTGATCAGAACAGATTACGGGAAGACCGGCACCAATTGCTTGATTAACGACCACACCCCAACCATCGTATCTGCTTGGCAAAACAAAAATGTCGGCAAGAGCAAAATACTCTGGAAGTGAGTCCGGAGCTTGAAAGCCATGATTTATAATCTTTGCCCTACCCGCTGAACTAACTTCTGATAACATCAATTGCAGGTCCGCTTCTCTTCCCACGAGGTGAAGCACAACGTTATAGCGACTCGAAAGAAAATCAAATGCTTTAAGTAAAATATCAAGGCCTTTGCGCTTAATCATCTGACCACAGAACAGCAAGTTTATTGACTGATTGTTTTTAGTCAACGACAATGCCTGAAACTCGTTAAGACTACAATGATATGGAATGTTAAAAATTGGAATTCTATTAAAACGCGTTTGGTACTCACGTTGAGCTTTCATTCCAATAGCAGCAACCGCTATACAGTTATCAATTGCATCAGATAATTTCTTTTTGAGAAAACCTTTAAATCCGTTCTGATGATCGGTTATACGTTCACCCCAAAAAATGAATTTTCTTTTTCGAGACTTAAATCGTAGCAACCATTGGAAAAGAAGTCCCATGTATCCATTTAAGACTACAAAGTCAGCCTTGGTTAAGTCTGGAATTCTCCAATTGAAATGAAATCTTGTTCCTCTTAAATTAATATCTGTGCCAGGCAAAATAGACTCATATTTTTCCAAAGCTTTTTCAGGCCATGGAGAATCCCACGCAGCTTTCTCTAAATAATAAACTTGAATTTCCACTTCCGGCATTACTGACAATGCCTTGAAAATATCCTTTTGATAAGGTGAAGGGACGATAGTGATGAAAACAATTCTCATCAAAATTTTAAATCTTCTTTAAGAAAGCATTCGCTCCCCTTTTGAGCTTATCTATCGTTGTGTATGTAGAGCTCATTTTCTTGTTGAATAGTTCATTCTTCAACTTGAACTCTTTCACTTCATTAGCTAACTTTTCATTGTTTTTAAAGTTATTCAAAAGTTTCTCCCTGCAGATCTCGAAAAGTTTATAATCAAGCCAATTCGCTTTTCGAATTTGATCTTTCAAAGCGTCTGAGATTTCCAAATTAATACCTGCACTGCTATTCAGATTTGCAAATTCTTCTAACTCCCAATTGTTGAGCTTTGATAACAGAACGATTGACTCATAGTAGAGCTCCGTAACTCCAACCATAAGAAAGTCTTTCTCTATATTGCCTAAAGCTATTTGAAGGAGGCCTTCATCACATTTACCATACGGAGTGCGATTGATGAAAAAATTCGGATAGTCGCCCCCCGCAATTACGCGAGTCTGCCCATTGTCAAGCTCGTGCAATTCGGACTTCAAGACAAACTCTTCAAATGTTTTTCCAACAGCTACATTGTGATAAAATGAATCTTTATTTTGAAGACTATACTTATAAAGCGATATTATTCGCTGTAGAGGATCTCTTACAAAGGCCACATATTTATATGGTTGTGGTAAGAATTCGTGAATGCCGTAACAGATGTGAGATGAATAGTACCTTTCGCTCATCTTAATCTTCCTCCAGTATTCTTGTTTTGTCAGATCTTTTCCTCGAGTGAATCTTTTCAACTGACGAGACAAGAAGGTGCTATTAAATTGTTTCTGAAGAATTTTATCAAGGGAGCTGCCTCCTGATCTTTGGATATGAAGAATAATGGTAAAGTAACTCATCGCTTATTTTTTATGAAATTATCGTACAACCAAGGAATTGCCTCCGTGTACATCTTATGCCTGATCACATTTGTGTAATGGTTCAATGTTCGCCCGCTAAGCGGAGGGTCTTTCACCATTTGATATGGTCCATCAAGCAATTTCAATCCATCTCTCGAAGCCATTGCCGCTAAAATAGTTTGATCAGCTATATACGGAGCATTCTTTATTTCATGATGATTCAACATCGATTCAATAAAGTCAAGTTGAAAAGTCTCTTTTCTTATGCAACCAAAACCGATATTGATTTTAGGTTCCACTTCGAACCCGACCAATTGATTCAGTTTCTCTACAGAAACGCAATAGTTCGTCCAAATGTCTTTTAAGAATGTATTTTGTGGTGGCGCAGTAAAAATCTCCTTAGGATCATTTAGGAAAATAAGGTCGCTGTCGAAATAAACGATATTCTTCGCGTTGGACAGAAGCCAAAAGTCAAGCACCTTAAGATTCGTAACGTGACCTGACCTAAATTTCAAGCAATTGGAGTAATTAACCAATTTTTTTTCCATCACTTCATCCGCTTCTTGCCTCATAATCAATGTTGCGCCTGGAAATAATTTCATCAAAGCATTTTTATGTTCTTCGGCTAAACTACCATCGCTGTGTACAACAAGCCCAACTTCACTTTTCACATGAATGAAAAAAGAATACAAAGCCCAAAGCAACTGGAGGAAATCTCTTTTGGAAACGAGAGCGTGAATTTCCCAATCCGATGACTTTGAAATCGAAATTGGTTTAGCATTGAAGATTTTAGGAACAACTATTTGTTTTGCCCAATAAACCTTAGGGCTATTATTTCTTAATCTGATTTTTATGGAATTGAAATTCATCTTAAAGAGCTGAAAGGCTTTACTCTACTTTGTTAAATAATTGGTCAAAGAAATTTTATTTTCGTCTGCATCTATTTTTGATGAGTATTCTTTCAAAATTTCTGGCTGTTTTAATATTAAATCAATCACATTTTCAATCGCTGCAGCACTCACTTCTTCGAGTACCCATCCATTCTCCTTATTGCGCACAACGACACCACAATTCTTACTTGCAATGATTGGTAATTTCCAAGCTTGTGCTTCAAGCTGAGTAAGACCAAAACCATCTGAAAGTGTTGGGAACAAAAACACATCTGCGTTTTTGAAATAGCTATTAGCATCAAGCCTTGGGACTCTTCCAACCCACTTTACATTTTGAATTTCCAAAACAGGGCTTATTCCAATTGGTCCGGCAATTACAAACTCTACGGGTTTATCCACCAGCATTCTTGCAACTTCAATAACCCTTGCAATTCCTTTACGCAAAATAGCTTGCCCTAGAAATAAAACTCGGAGCGGACGATGTTTGTCAAAGCTCAAAGGATAGTTCCTCACAAAGGATTTAGCTTCAGAATTAGAGTAGCTTAAAGGGACAATCTTGATTTTATTTTCATTTACACCTCTAGCGATCAATGCCTGTGATGACCACTCTGAGTTCACAATAATTTTATCTGCCAATCCGCATTCTTCATACCAATTTTCCCAATATGCTTTGGGGGCCGGTTGCCATTCAGATTTATATTGTGGGTACTGATGCATCTCCCGCTTTACAATATCTTCTTCAAGAGGGCCAGGATCAATTTGACCCAATACCGTTTCAAGCCCTCTTTCTTTCGCATACTTAAAAATTTCCTTGGCAGCATAACTGTAGCTAAAAACGTGAGATGATTGAGGGTCATGCTTCTTTAGAAAATCAACTGCCTTTTTTTGGAACCAATCATTTCGTTTCATTACAAGTTCCCAACCCTGCACCCTCTTAATTTTACTCTGCAAAGCAAACATGATAGCGGAGTTATTGAAACTGACAACTTTTTCAGAAGGAATTTCTGCATGGCTCCTTCCTTTTGCATTCTTTGTAATTTGAAATTTACTCTTCACCCAATAATCAGTGATCATCATTTCCAACTGATCATTTGCATTCAAGTCATTCGGAATTGCATAATGCTCACGCGCACCAATTTGGCATGCGACCCACTGATGATTTACATCATTGGCAATCGAATCCATCGCAAAAATTGAGAGTACGACATTGAGCTTTTCTCACGCACGATATATGGCAGAAAACTGAAGGTTCGAATTATGCCTTTAATAAAGGCTGAGTAGTCTGAATTTTTTATTGTAAATAAAAAAAATCGCTTAAATATATAAATGACAAAAAAAGCTAAATCGAATCCTACTGGGAAATAAATCAATGTCACAATAAGGTTGTCAGAAAACCCCATCACCGATCTCCATTCAGAACCAAATACACCTTTTTGCGCATCGGTCTTTTTTGGCATTTCTTTATAATTTCGGTTAACTCGGTGATGTACCACGAGATCATTTTTTGTGACTACTGTAAAACCTTTTTTAAATGCACGAATGGAGCAATCGATTTCCTCGCAGTAGTAGCCTAGTCGATCACGTGTATAATTTCCAATTTGATTAATGCATTCTCTTTTGATCAGTGCTCCACATGCTATAAAAGTCCTCGTTTCAAATTGCTCATGACTCAATTGCTCTTGAGGTGGCGGAATCTCAATTTGTTGAAATGCTCGAAACCCGAAAATACCTGCATTCTTATTTTCTTCAAGAATATTGATAGCCTCCTCAAGCATTTCTTTAGAAACAACATGTGAGTCATCATCGATCGATAAAATGTATTTACGATTAGAATGCTTGAAAAGAAAATTCCTTGTAAACAGTTGACCTTTGGGAGATGTGTTTGAAAATATTTTAACGCCAGGAAATTTTTCTGAAATAGAGTTTCTCAAAGAAGCATCTGAATAATCATCACCAATAAATATTTGTGATTCTTCAATTCCAACCTCTTTTAATTTAGTGATTGTAATTAATGCCTCATCGACTCTATTTCTAGTCGGAAATAAGACATCAACCTGATTTAGTTTTGACATTACTTTAATCGAGCTGGAACACCAAGTGCTATGCTCGCAGCAGGTACATCCTTGGTAACAATACTTCCTGCACCAATAACTGCGCAATCTCCAATTGTCACCCCTTTTAAAATCAAACTATTTGCTCCGATCCAAACTTTATTTCCAATAATCGTGGGTTTACTCACTAGAGGTAGTTGAAGTGGCGGTTGTTTAAAATCGAATCCGTGATCGTGATCCGTGATGTAGCAATTTGGCCCGATGGCACAATCTTCACCAATTAAAATAGTATTACTTGCGTCTAATATTGTATTCCTATTGATATATGTTCTCGCTCCGATTAAAATCTTTCCTGATTGATTCCCCTCATTTACTGAAAGAAGAGTGACTCGATCATCCAAAGCACATGCCTTCGACAAAGTTATGCTGTTAAAATTTCTTGGAATACTAATGGAACCTAAGCCGCAATGACCTGTTATCTTCACACCAAGGGCTTTATACTTCAACTGTCTCAACCGATTGATCAACCCCTTCCAAATTCTAATCAGCATGCTTTGTCATTTTTAAGATTTCGATGACTCCAACGAACTTACCAAAAATCACAAAAGGAAATTCTTTGATACCTTTCAACGAGTGTAGATACGAGCTTACTTTATAAAATTCAGTAACCATCAACTTAACCTTGTTACTAAAGCCACGCCTGTTTATAACTTTCGTCATAACATAGTATCTGTTTACAAGCTCCATTTTGCTCAGCAAAAAAATACTTTTTTTGTGATCCCCCGGCTGACTATCATGATAGACCTTTGCTAATCTCACATTAGCAAGCTTCCATGATTTACCAACAGTCATTGAAACCGTAACATCTTCAAACATTGAGTAGCCGGTAAAAAAATTGGGGAATGGCGGCACCGGCAAAGCTTCAGTTCGGTAAAAAGTACAAGTAGTGTTTAACCACTCGACTGGCACTACTTCAGGTAATTTGTCGTTATCATCGGGCAACAAATTCATTACGGGCCCGATACATTTTCCTGCATAAGAATCTAATTTCTTCCCGTTTAAATATCCAAACAGCAAGCGGCTAATTTTACCTGGTGCGCTATACTTTTGATTAGTTATCATTGCATTTACACCACCTAATTCTTTATTCTCTTCTATCGCTGAAAAAAGTCTCTCCAAACATTTCTCTTCAAAAAGAAGGTCATCGTCCATAAAAAAAATATATGGAAACCGCGCCAAAGCTACACCTTCATTTCGTTGAGAAGCCGCTCCGCGAGATGCTGCCTTTTTATAATTGACAGTAAACAAAAACTTATCAACCGATTTGCTTAAGTCTTCTGTTTCATGATCTTCGGAAGCATCTACTATAATTATTTCACTGGGTTGAACAGATTGATTTGATAAACTTTTTAATGTTTCTCTCAGCGAAGACTGTCTATTCCTAGTTGGGATAACTGCAGATACAGGAATGAGTCTTCTTTCTGCCATTACACCATTGATGGAAATGAAAAATACAAATCAGTAAGAATAAAAGCTTTGACCTGTGATTTCATTTAATAGTCGCTGATCATTTCGAAAATAATTCTGCAGAAGCAACTTATTCTCATCGGAAAGCTTAGAGACATTAAATTCTTCCCAGCAAATGGATTTAAACACATTACAAACTCTTCGCCCCAAAGGAATTCGGGAAATCAAACTTCCGATGGTTGTAAGACGTCTCTTGTCCGAAGTCTTGTGGGATCTTACCTCCTTAAATTCGTACTTTGATGAATCGACTCCGATAAAATTGAAAATTTGATTCAATATCCTAGGAGGTTCATTCTCCAGATCTTCAAGCTTAACTACAAGTATTTGTGAAAGGTCAAATAATTTTAGGTACTCAGTAAGCTGCTTACCATACAAAGATGCATCCACATAATGACTTGTTTGCAAATCCGAAATAACCTGATCAATTGATCAAATTCTCTCCTATCTATGTACTGATGACTGTAATGTGAGACTAACCTTTTTATTGGGTCACGAAGTATATAAATCAATTTGACATCAGGCAAGATCGATTTAATCTTATCAGGAACATTCCCAAATATTAACGATTTGGTGTAATTAGGAGAAGACTCCCCAATCGCAATTGTACTTACTGGGAATTGTTTTTTATACCAATCGATGCCAAGTTTCCAATTCTTTTGTTCAACAAAAAAGTCGAGCTCCTTTTGCACCGACATAAATACATCGGGATGCTTGCTTAAATAATCATGAAGGCTTGTGGTACCAGCCTTCATGGCTCCTATGATCAAAAAATTTGGTAGTTGATTTTCCAGATTCATTCTAACGCAAGAGTTGTGCTATCCTTTCTGCCGAGTTAAAGCCCAGTAATGAATATACTAATCTATATTTTAATGGCGCGCTATCACCATTTGGAATGAATCTTCCATAAGATTTTTTTATTGAAGCGATTATCTTTTGGGCTTCAAACGGATTGTTTTGCCATTCAATTCTGCTGTTTCAAATCGGGCCATGTTGATCGCCCATTGTCTTTCTTTGGTCATCAAACCATTTTCAATCAAAAACCTTTCTAGTCGGTCTTCGATAATCAATCGATGTTTCCGTGTGAACGATTGGTCTTTCTTCCAAAGCGTTCCTTCGCTCCACTGTCTGTAAACTGATTCAGCGTAACTACAATAAGTGAATTTTTTTTCCCGCCATCAGCAACCTTAAATACAGTTCATGCTCTTGGCAGACAGGCTGATCATTTTTCCATCCACCCACATCTGTTATTGATTTCTCTTTCTCCATAGAGGGCTTCCTGTTTGCGGCAAATACCATCTGGCCAACAACACAAAGGGATCATGCGGAGCTGGGATTGGTAATATTTTCTGTGTCACTGAATTTTCCGTAATGAACTCGAAAATACTTGGACCAAATAGCACATCAGTTTCAGAATCGAGCACATCAACCTGATGTTTAATTTTTTCTGGCAAGAGATAGTCGTCCGAATCCAAATACTGAATCCATTCGCCAGAGCTAAGAGCCAACAGTCGATTGCGCGTTACGTTGCCTCCTTTATTTGGTCCACTTTCACAAATGATTCTTTCACCGAAACTTTTGATTATTTCGAAGCTTCTATCTTTTGATCCATCGTCAACTACAATTACTTCTTTGTTATCATAGGTTTGGTCCAATGCACTTTGAATAGCTTGTTCAATCCATTTCTCAGAATTGTAACAGGGAATTAAAATGCTCACTTTTGGATTCATCCCCTGATTGCTTTACGATATAAATCAGCAGTGCTTTTCCCGATTTGATCCCAATCAAAAAAAATAGCTCTTGCCTCCGTTCTTTTCGTGAGTTCGGCCAAGTCGATACGAGTGCTTTTTATTATCGCGATCTTTAAACCTTCATTCCCCTCCATAGTGTCATAAAGCAAATCCGATGCGTCTCCAAGCAATTCTTCACTTGCTCCTAATTTTGGAGCAATCACTGGTCTACCTAAAGAAATTGCTACCATAAGACTACTCGATGCCATTATTCTTCGAAATGGCAATACAACTACGTCAGAAGCGCTGTATAGAACAGACAACTCATCATCCGTAACGTATCTACAGATAAGTTGGACGGTCTTGTTACTGTCTATTAACTTTCTCAGATTATCCTCATAATTCTTATCAGGAGATTTTCCAGCAATAACCAGCATGCAGTCATTAACCTCTTTTGAATTATCGTTCCAAACTTGAATTAGTTCGTCAATTCCCTTATAGGGTTTCAAAAGTCCCTGATGCAAGAAGACTTTTCTTACTTCTGTAGGTATAGACAATTTTTCTCGGGCAAGTTTCTTTTCGATCAATGGCGGATAAATACTTTTATAGTTACCTAGATTAATGATTGAAAGTTTTCTATCACTTATCTTATAATCTTTCTGAATAATCCCCTTTAAACTATTGCCATGTAAAATGGCCTCGTCAACCAACTTACTTGTAATTCGATAAGTGAATCGTTCAATTTTTGGAAACCGACTATCATGCGAGACTTGATTGTGTATTGTCCAAACAATTGGGGTTTTAAATTTGGTCAACGTCAAGTCAAACAAAAATTTTAAAGCATAGAAAAAGACAACAAAGGAGTTTTCACCTCTGAGATAAGGAGTTATCCAATGCAAATGGAGAACATCAGTTTTTTTGTGGGATTTCAGCTGACGATAAATCGGCAACACTCTTTTATATCCTTTTGCAAAAACAACTTCAACATTTTGTTTGGAAAGTGCTTGTTCAAGAAGATGCTGAAATGGATTATCCGCTCTATAATCCGGCAGCATCAAGACTTTGATTCTTTCTTGCATCAAGAAATACTCTCCAAAAATTTGCGGTTCTGAAGGTTTTTAATTCCCTCCTTGTACATGAGGTGTCTTATTTTCCCAACGTAGTGCCTAGAAGGAAGTCCGTCAACCCCACTGTCAAGCCGAACATCATACTCGGATGGCAAAAGCTCAACTCCATATTTCGAGCTACAAAGGGCAAACAGAGTCTGTTCAATTCTCCAAAAATGACCAACGATATCAGGTATAGAAAGAAATTTATCTATCCACTCAAAATTGATTGACTCTTTGTGAATCAAACCTAACCCAGAATTGAAATAAGGAATCAATTCGAAATCTAGCTGTTTCTGAAGCTCATCGAATGGAATCGTGTATCCATACATCGCATCTTTATTAAATGTATTTTTCTTGTACGATAAGTCTTCAATTCTTTTAATAAGAACATCCGGTGATGAAAAGAAAAGCACATCACTATCCAATAGAAGCATTCTTTCAGATTTAAGGAAGAGCTTAAAATCAAAAAGCTTGGGAGAAAGATGGTTTGTTTTCCTAAATCTGAAGTGCATTGGGGAAATCAGCCAATGCCTTTAGGGCTATTTCATCCGCTTCATCTTTTGCGATTATTCGTGCGTTGGGAAAATGAAATTTCAGATTCTCAATATGTTGTTTATTTAGTGATCCATCGCTATGAATGCAAAGTGAATAATTGCATTTAGCAAAATGGTAAAAAGCTCTTTAGAGCCCAGAGTAAATTAAGGTAATCCTTTTCTGACGTTAGCACGTGAATTTCACAAACATCAGAAGTTGTATTGACGATTGGTTTGCTGCTATTTATTTTGGTACGAACAAAATCACGATACCAGGCTGTAGTAAGTCCATGTCTGTACTTCTGCTTTAACTTAAGATAAACGGAACCTGGCGTCATGAATGTTTTGTATCCATCATCATTTTTGCAAGCTGCTCAAAAGTAACTTCTGGCTTCCAACCTAGTCCCTTCATGCGTGAAGGATTTGAAACTAAAGTTTTGTATTCAGACACAAAATCAGGGTTGAATTTGACATGACTCTTCCAATCCATACCTTTCATTCCAAAGCACACATCGAGCCATTCTTTAATTTGAGTAATCAAGCCCAGAGCCAATGATTGCCTCAAACTCAGTTTCCTGGTTCACCAAGGTCCACATTGCTTTGGTTACGTCTCCCGCATAAGTCCACTCCTTCCTGACATCAATATTTCCCAACGTCAAATTCTCTTTTTTGTTGTTCAATGTTGTTCAGATAGCCAATGATCTTTTGAGCCACATGTCTCTCACCTCTCTTCGGGCTGTCATGATTAAATCAAAAAACCAAAGAAAACTTTTAGTCCAAGGGAACGATAGTATCTGGCAGCGTCAAGCGAATAATTTCTTGCTATGACGTAAGGTGAAGTACTAACCAATTTTGAACTCTCATCTATTGGCAACCCTTTGTTTTCAAATTGAAGTCCACTACCAGACAAAAAAACTCTCGATTCTTTTGAATGTTTATTAACCGATTCCAGATTTCAGTGTGCCTGTTGCAATTGCTGCGTGGTTATCCCATAATGCCGAGTGGTGAGTTGAAGAATTAGCCGCTAAATGAAAGATGTAATTTGGCTTATTCTCTTGAACAATCTTTTGAACCAAATCACCGTCTCCACATCACCGATAATATCAGCGGGTTCCGATCGTGAAACACCAATTAAATCTACTTTCTTTTCAGGAAGAAGTTGCCTTAGGTAATATCCATCTTGGCCGTTGCTCCCGAAAATAATTGCCTTTGGCATTCTTATTTTTAAATAATTTCTATCTCAGGCAATGGAAAAATGAATTTGCCTCCATTTGCTCTAAACTCTGTTTCCCTGTCAAGAATCGAATGTTTAAAGTGCCATGGCAATACAAGAAAATAATCTGGTTTCATTTTTCTAGCTTCTGCCTCAGAGATGATTGGGATATTTGTTCCCGGAGTGTAACTACCGAATTTGTCTTCATTTACTTCAGCAACAAAAGGAATCAGGTCAGATGTGATTCCACAAAATTGAAGAAGTACATTTCCTTTTGTTGATGCTCCATAGGCGATGATCTTTTTACCGTCACTTGCCAAGGATTGAATTAATCCCATCAGATTTTTTCTATGATGGAATACGCGTTCTTCAAACATTCTATACGGTTTCGGTGTATGAAGCCCTAGATCATCTTCTTGCTGGAGCATCCAATCAATGATCGGTGTGTTCGATTTAAAAGATGCATTTTTCTTGCAGACAGTCACAGCAAAGCTTCCACCATTGATTGAATTCATCTCAACATCGACCACTCTTAAGCCATGACTCTCCACCAAATTTTTTACAACATGAAATGAATAAAATTCTAAATGCTCGTGACAAATAGTGTCATAAGCATTCGTCCTCAACATGCTCGGCATATAACTCTGCTCAAAATGCCAAATTCCATTGTCGTCAAGAATCGATGCGATGTCTTTCACAAATTTGTTTGGATCCTCGAGATCATAAAACATTGCAATTGACGTAACAATCTTTGCGGTTTTTCCTTTGTGGTGATTATTGAATACCTCCGCAGAAAAGAAATCTGGAATCAACTCAATTCCATTGGTATAGAATTCTTTAAATTTTTTGCCAGTCGGATCAATACCTATTTTTTTGCACGATGCCTCGTATGATTTTAAGCTTGTCGCATCATTACTTCCAATATCGATAACGATGTTATTTGTGCTTGGCTTGGCAAATCTTTCAAGTGTTCTAATCTTGTTGTTCAAATGCCTCACCATCGATTGATTGAACCCTGACCGGTAACCGTAATTTTCACCGTACATTTCATCAAGGCTATACGATTGCTTAAGCTGAAGAAGCCCGCTGTCAGGGCACCACACCATGTCAAGAGGACCACGAGTAATTTTTTGATCTTTAGATTTTAGAGGTGCTATTCGGATTCTCTCATCGTGTTTCCCTATTAACCTTAG
>JASGIR010000010.1:0-52322 GCA_049840975.1 Cyclobacteriaceae bacterium
CGACAGAACAAAAAAGACATAAAGCGATGCATGGATTGTACCGCGCATTGATAGCTAACATGGTGGAAGGAGTTAGCCAAGGATATAAGACTCAGCTCGAAGTTATTGGAGTGGGTTATAAAGCAACCGCTCAGGGTAATGTGTTGGATTTGAGCTTAGGATTTTCTCATAGTGTGATTTTAGGAATTCCTTCTGAACTGAAAGTACAAGCAGTTCAAGAGAGAGGTCAAAATCCAATGATCATCCTTGAAGGAATTGATAAGCAATTGATCGGCCAAATGGCTGCAAAAATAAAATCGCTTCGTCCGGTAGAACCTTACAAAGGAAAAGGTATCCGTTACGTTGGTGAGTATGTGCGTAGAAAAGCTGGTAAGGCAGCGGCTAAATAATAACTAGTTATGCCAAACATTAAAGACAGAAGACTGCGGATCAAATTAAGTATCCGCCACAAAATAGAAGGCACTCCGGCAAGGCCAAGGCTTTCTGTGTTCAAGAGCAACAAAGCAATTTATGCTCAGTTGGTTGATGACTCAAAAGGTCATACTTTATTGGCTGCTTCTTCAAAGGATATTAAAGAGAACGGAGGCGTGAACTTGGAGATATCTAAGAATGTAGGCAAGAAAGTGGCTGAACAGGCTCTTGCTAGCGGAATTAAAGAAATCGTATTTGACCGCAACGGTTATTTATATCACGGTAACATCAAAGCTTTGGCTGAAGGAGCCAGAGAAGGAGGTTTAAAATTTTAATCCATGACACAGAGTAACGTCAGCGCAGTAAAGGCCAGTGAAATCGACTTAAAAGAAAAAGTCGTAGCCATTCAGCGTGTAGCTAAAGTGGTGAAAGGTGGACGCAGATTTAGCTTCGCAGCTATCGTTGTAGTAGGCGATGGTAACGGAGTAGTAGGTTATGGATTGGGAAAAGCCAATGAAGTAACTGATGCGATCACTAAAGGTATTGATGATGCTAAGAAGCACCTGGTGAAAGTTCCTATTATCAAAGGAACAGTTCCTCATGAGTCTCTTGGGAAATTCGGTGGTGGCTTTGTGCTGTTAAAGCCAGCTTCTCCAGGTACTGGTGTAATCGCTGGTGGTGCAATGCGTGCGGTGTTGGAGAGTGCAGGTGTACACAACGTATTGGCGAAATCAAAGGGTTCTTCAAACCCTCACAACGTGGTGAAAGCAACTTTCAAAGCATTAACTACGATGCGCGACCCTCAAACAATCGCACGTAACCGTGGTGTATCATTGTCAAAAGTATTTAACGGATAAGAGTTATGGCAAAAGTTAAGATTACCCAAATCCGTAGCACGATAAAAAGACCTGAGACCCAATTGAGAACAATTCAGTCGTTGGGTTTAGGTAAAGTCCATGCTTCTGTTGAAGTAGAATATACTCCACAGATCCAAGGTATGGTGAAGAAAGTAAATCATTTAGTATCTGTAACCGCATTATAAAAAATGAAGCTGCATACACTTAAGCCGGCTACCGGTTCGACAAAAACAAACAAGCGCCTTGGTCGTGGTCAAGGAAGCGGTGGTAGCACTGCTGGACGTGGTCACAAAGGTGCTCAGTCTCGCTCAGGTTATCACAAGAAATTCGGTTTCGAAGGTGGTCAGATGCCGTTGCAAAGACGCGTTCCGAAATTCGGCTTCAAGAATAATGAGAAGATTTATTTCAAGCCTATCAACCTTGATGCCTTGGAAGAACTTGCAAAAACAACTAATTCTACAGATCTCAGCATCCAACTGATGCGCGATAATGGTATCGTTGGTAAAAATGATATGGTTAAAGTTTTGGGCAGGGGAGAGATTAAATCAAAAGTAACTGTGGAGGCTCACGCTTTTTCGGCTACAGCAACAAAAGCAATTGAAACGGCTGGCGGTAACGTCACAATCGTGAAATAATGAAGCGTTTTATAACGACCATAAAGAACATTTTTTCTATTGAAGATCTCCGTGTGAGAATCCTCAATACGATGGGATTCCTTATCATTTTCAGATTAGGTTCTTATATCGTGTTGCCTGGGATTGATCCCAACAAACTCACAGGAAACCAAGGTGGAATTTTTGATTTGCTTAATACTTTCTTAGGTGGATCATTCACACGTGCTTCAATTTTTGCATTGGGTATTATGCCGTACATATCTGCATCCATCGTTGTGCAGTTATTAACAGTAGCAGTGCCTCACTTTACGAAACTTCAAAAGGAAGGTGAAAGCGGAAGAAAGAAATTGAATCAGTTTACTCGCGTGTTAACAATCCTGATTACTGCCGCGCAGTCATTCGGATATTTAAAATCGATAGTAAACCCTGAAGCAATTATCCAACCAGGATTATTCTACACCGTTTCGTCAATGATTATCATCGTGGCTGGAACCATGTTCTGTATGTGGTTAGGTGAGCGTATCACAGACAAAGGAATTGGTAACGGTATATCCATGTTGATCATGATCGGTATCGTGTCAAGATTCCCAGTGGCAATTCTTCAGGAAATTGATAGTAAAGGTTTGAACGGAGCTCTCTTATTTATAATTGAAGTTCTAGCGTTATTCTTTGTAGTGGTAGGAGTTATCGCATTGACCCAGGCTACTCGCAAAATTCCGATCCAGTATGCAAAGCAAGTTGTTGGAAATAAGTTATATGGAGGAAAGCGTGATTTCATCCCGTTGAAACTAAACTCAGCTGGTGTAATGCCGATCATCTTTGCTCAAGCTTTGATGTTCATACCTCCATTGATGGCTAGCATCTGGAGAGACAGCGACTTGGGTGCTTATGTAGGAACTACCTTTGCAGATTTTACATCGTGGCAGTACAATTTATTGTTTGCTTCATTTATTATCATTTTTACTTTTTTCTATACAGCGATTACAGTTCCATCAAATGATATTGCTGACAATTTGAAAAGAAATGGTGGTTTTGTTCCTGGTATAAAACCTGGCAAACAAACTGCTGAATTTATTGATGCGATTTTATCGAAAATAACTTTGCCTGGTGCAATTTTCTTGGCGATGGTAGCAATTCTTCCTGCATTTGCTGTGAAGGCTGGCATCACACAAAATTTTGCCTACTTCTATGGTGGTACTTCACTCCTCATTTTGGTGGGTGTTGTGTTAGATACACTTCAACAAATAGAAAGCTATTTGCTGATGCGTCACTATGAAGGGATGATGAAATCAGGCAGAGTAAAAGGACGTTCTCAATTTGCTGCGGCTTAAAGTTGAATGATTCGCTATAAGTCGGCACAGGAAGTAGAGGTTATAAAAGAAAGCGCTCAGATTTTAGGAAAAGCGCACGCGGAAGTAGCCAAGGCAATAAAGCCCGGAGCGAAAACAAAAGACCTCGACAAAATTGCCGATGAGTACATTCAAGATCACGGAGGGACACCGAGTTTTAAAAACTACCACGGATTTCCCTCAGCCTTGTGCATATCCGTCAATGACGTGGTGGTGCATGGCATTCCAAATGGATATGAATTGCGAGAGAGCGATATCATATCAGTGGATTGTGGTGTGAAGTACAAGGGATTTCACAGTGACTCAGCTTACACCTATCCTATGGAAGGCGCGAGCGAAGATGTTTTGAAATTATTAGAGCGAACATATGAGTCACTTTATCTCGGCATTGCTCAGGCAAAAGCTGGGAATCGAATAGGAGATGTGAGTTTTGCTGTGCAGAATTATGTCGAGCAATTCGGTTACGGAGTCGTTCGGGAGTTGGTGGGGCATGGTGTAGGAAAGGATTTACACGAAGACCCAGAAGTTCCGAATTATGGGATGAGGGGTAAAGGACCTAAAAAGATCATGGCGGGGATGGTGTTTGCCATCGAACCAATGATCAACATGGGAACAAAGAAAGTCATTCAAGAAAAGGATGGCTGGACAATTAGAACAAGTGATCGTAAACCGTCTGCTCATTTTGAACATATGGTAGCGGTTTTTGAAGATAGAACAGAGATTTTAACAACACACGAGTACATCGAAGAAACGTATAAGTTCAAGTGGCGAAGCAAAAGTCGATAGAACAGGATGGAACGATACTCGAGGCTTTGTCCAATGCGATGTTTAAAGTGCAGTTGGAAAATGGCCACGAAGTGTTGGCACATATTTCAGGTAAGATGAGAATGCACTACATACGCATTTTGCCAGGAGATAAAGTAAAGGTTGGAAATGTCGCCTTACGATTTAACAAAGGGAAGGATAACTTTTAGATATAAGTAAGTTATGAAAGTAAGAGCATCAATTAAAAAGCGAAGCGCTGATTGCAAAATCATCAGACGCAAGGGCAAGTTGTATGTGATCAACAAGAAGAATCCAAGGTATAAACAAAGACAAGGATAATATATGGCACGTATTGCAGGTGTAGATATTCCAGATAACAAGCGAGGCGAAATTGGCCTTACTTATATTTTTGGGCTCGGCCGCAGGTCTGCTCAAAATATTCTTACCCAAGCCAATGTGAATTGGGATAAGAAGGTAAAAGATTGGACGGACGAAGAATCAAATGCGATCCGTGCAATCATTGCCGAGCAATTTCGCATTGAAGGTTCATTGAAATCTGAAATCCAGTTGAGCATTAAACGCTTGATGGACATCGGATGCTATCGTGGCCTCCGTCACCGTAAAGGATTACCAGTTCGTGGACAAACTACTAAAGAACAACGCTCGTACTCGTAAGGGTAAGCGTAAGACAGTAGCGAACAAGAAGAAAGCAACTAAAGGTTAATTGAAACAATAACACTTTTCATATGGCAACAGCACCTGTAGCTGAAAGAAAAAAGACAAAAGCAAGAAACGCACCGTAGTGGTGGAGGCAATAGGCCAAGCCCACATCCGTGCGACTTTCAACAACATCATTATTTCGCTGACAAACAGCACAGGCCAAGTAGTGGCTTGGGCCTCAGCGGGTAAGATGGGCTTTAAAGGTTCTAAGAAAAACACACCTTATGCAGCTCAAGTAGCGGCACAAGAAGCTGCTGCAAAAGCTTTCGAATTAGGCTTGCGCAAAGTAGAAGTTTTTGTAAAAGGACCTGGAGCTGGTCGTGAATCAGCGATTCGCAGCATCGCTGCCGCAGGCATCGAAGTTATGCAGATCAAAGACATGACTCCGCTACCACACAATGGTTGCCGTCCTCCTAAGAAAAGAAGAGTTTAATCATTGAAAGAATAAGATCATGGCAAGATATACCGGCCCCAAAGTAAGGATCTCCAGAAAATTTAACGAGCCCATCATGGGTGAGAGCAAGGTTCTGGCGAAAAAGAATTACGCGCCTGGCCAGCATGGAAAAACCAAGAAAAGAAAACTTTCTGAATACGCTACGCAGCTTGCTGAAAAGCAAAAGGCGAAGTACATCTATGGTGTACTTGAGCGTCAATTCGAAAACACATTTGAGAAAGCTACTCGTAAAAAAGGTGTGACTGGCGAAGTGTTGCTTCAACTTTTGGAAGCTCGTCTTGATAACATGGTTTATCGCTTAGGTGTTGCTCCCACACGTAGAGCAGCTCGTCAGTTAGTTGTGCATAAGCACATCCTTGTTAACGGTGATGTTGTGAATATTCCTTCATTTACTCTTCGCGCTGGAGACAAAGTAGCCGTTCGTGAGAAATCAAAATCATTGGAAGCAATTACTACTTCCCTTTCAGTTCAAAGTGCTAAGAAGTACAACTGGCTTGAGTGGGATGCTAAAGAATTCGAAGGAAAAGTAATTAACCTTCCACCTCGGGAAGATATTCCCTAAAATATCAACGAGCAGTTGATCGTTGAATTGTATTCTAAATAATCTTGAATTAAAAAGTAAATCGCTTATGTCAATATTAGCATTTCAAATGCCGGATAAAGTGGTGATGGAGAAGTCTGATGACTTCCACGGAGTTTTTACGTTCAAGCCTTTGGAAAAAGGTTATGGCGTCACTATAGGCAATGCGTTGAGAAGGATTTTATTGTCTTCATTGGAAGGCTATGCAATCACAGGTATTAAAGTACCAGGAGTATTGCACGAGTTTTCTACCATTGAAGGCGTTGTAGAAGATGTTGCAGAAATTATCTTAAACCTGAAGCAGGTTCGTTTTAGAAAAGTAGGCGAAACAAACGAAAGCAAAATTGTTGTAAGCATTAAGAAGCAGAAGCAATTTAAAGCTGGTGATATAGCGAAGTTTACTTCGGGGTTTGAAGTTCTTAATGCCGATCACGTAATCTGTAACTTGGACGAAGCCGCTCATTTTGAAATTGAACTTTCAATTGAAAAAGGTCGTGGTTATTTGCCTGCAGAAGAAAATAGGCCAAACGAACAAGTTTTTGGATTTATTCCAATTGATGCAATTTTCACACCCGTTAAGAATGTGAAATATAGCGTTGAGAATACTCGCGTTGAGCAAAAGACTGACTACGAAAAAGTAATGTTTGAGATTGAAACTGATGGTTCGATTCACCCTGAGAAGGCGTTAGAAGGAGCAGCTTTCATTTTGATTCAACATTTCCGCTTGTTCTCTGATAAGTCGATTGAATTAGAAACATCAAAAGATGCAGAAGATAGAGCAAGTAGATGAAGAGATGCTACACATGCGCAAGTTGTTGAAGACACAATTGCATGATTTAGATCTTTCAGTTCGTGCCTACAATTGTTTGAAAGCCGCTGATGTGAAAACACTTGGTGAGCTCGTGCAACTTGATATCTCTGATATGATGAAGTTTAGGAATTTTGGTAAGAAATCTTTGGCTGAGTTAGAGCAATTGGTTTCTGAAAAGAACCTGACTTTTGGAATGGATCTCAGCAAATATAAACTTGACGAAGACTAATGAGACACGGTAAAAAAGTTAATCACCTCGGAAGGACCTCTGCCCATAGGCACGCGCTTCTTTCCAATTTGGCATCTTCGCTCATTTTAAACAAGCGGATCACTACCACTGTTGCCAAGGCTAAAGAATTGAAAAAATATGTTGAACCTTTGATTACAAAGGCGAAAACAGATTCAACTCACTCGCGTAGAACAGTTTTTTCTTATTTGCAGAACAAGGAATCAGTTAAAACTTTGTTTGGCGAAGTTGCTGGAAGAACCGCTGATAGACCAGGAGGTTATACACGTATCATCAAATTGAGTGATCCTCGCTTAGGTGATGCCGCTGATATGTGCTTGATGGAATTGGTCGACTTCAACGATATTTATAAGAAAGAAGGCTCAGCTAAAAAAGCTAAGACTCGTAGAAGCCGTAAGGGTAAAAAAGAAGAGGGCGAAGTTGAAGCAGCTGATACTACTGAAACTACAGCTGAAGAAAAACCTAAAAAGGCAGCCAAGAAAGAAAAGAAAAAGTAATAAACGACTTTATTTTAATAAAAAAGGATTGAGCTTATCTCAATCCTTTTTTGTTTACTCAATCTTTAGGCTTGGATCTAACCCCTGAATCAGGTAGTCGAGTTTTTCCAGCAGCACGTGATTGCCTTTTCTGAATCCTCGCTTTTTTAGCCGTTGATAATTTCTTCTTACCCCCCTTACTCTTCCTATCGGATTCGTGAACTAACCGTTGTTCGGGTGTTAGATTAGCCGCCTGATCTTTACTGAGCTTTTTACTTTTTAATCTTTTATCCTTGTTTTGACCAAACGTAAGACTGCAAGCCAACATTAGACAAGTTAGCAGCAAGAGCCTTTTCATATACGGTAATAACCAATCATAAATTTCGCAAAAAATTCCCTGTTCAATTATGGCGATAGGAGTTATTTTTGGAAAATTTAACTTGTCATGAGCGATAAAGCGTATTTATTATTGGCAGATGGTTTAGTACTTGAAGGACGAGCCGTTGGGAAACGCGGCACGTCTGGAGGAGAGATTTGCTTCAATACAGGAATGACCGGCTACCAAGAAATCTACACGGATCCTTCTTACTATGGTCAAATTGTAGTGAACACTACTGCGCATATTGGGAACTACGGCACACTAAATGATGAACAAGAGTCTGATCACCCACAAATCAGTGGCATCGTTGTGAACGAATTTTCAGATGAGTTCAGCCGCAAAACGTCAAAGGAAAGTTTACAAGAATATCTAGATAGAAATAACATTGTTGGTATTACAGATATAGACACCAGGAAATTAGTTCGCCACATCCGCAGCAAGGGCGCGATGAATGCAATTATATCTTCTGAGCTATCTCCCGAACAGTTAAAGAATGAACTAAAGAAAGTTCCATCGATGGATGGGCTCGAGCTCTCTTCCATAGTAAGCACAAAAAAACCATACTTTATCGGGGATCAAAATGCGCCCGGTAAAAATTGCTGCTCTAGACTTTGGTATTAAGAAAAATATTTTGCGCAACCTTGCTAAGCGGGGATGTTTCATACAGGTATTCCCAGCAAAGACTTCAACTAAAGAAATGGAGGCGTGGAACCCTGATGGATACTTTTTATCAAATGGCCCCGGTGATCCTGCCGTTATGGATTATGCAATTCAGACAGTGAAAGAAATTCTAACCCTTGATAAACCAGTATTTGGTATTTGCCTAGGTCATCAGTTGCTTGCGCTTGCCTGTGGACTTTCAACTTACAAAATGCATCATGGTCATCGAGGCTTGAATCATCCCGTGAAAAATTTGATCACAGGTTTGGGTGAAATGACTTCGCAGAACCATGGATTTGGTGTGAGTGAAAAAGATGTTCAAAAAAATCCTGATGTAGAGGTTACTCACGTACATTTGAACGATAACACGATTATGGGCATTCGCTTGAAAAGCAAGAAAGCTTTTTCGGTTCAATATCACCCTGAGGCGTCTCCGGGTCCCCATGACTCATCATATTTGTTTGACCAGTTCTTGTCGATGGTAAAAGAAAATCAAAAGATATTAGTTAATTAAATCTCAAATCCTAAATCCAAAATTCAAATGAGTTTAATAGAAAGTATTTACGCCCGCCAAATTCTTGATAGTAGAGGTAACCCGACTATCGAAGTTGATGTGTTCACTGAAAGCGGAGCGTTTGGCCGTGCTGCTGTTCCTTCGGGTGCGTCCACTGGAACGCACGAAGCAGTAGAACTTCGTGATGGTGATAAAAAAGTTTTTCTTGGCAAAGGCGTATTAAAAGCAGTTGACAACGTCAATACAAAAATTGCAGCCGAAGTTGTGGGGTTATCTGTGTTCGATCAAAATCTTGTTGATCAAGTGATGATTGAATTGGATGGAACAACCAACAAAGGAAAGCTTGGGGCGAATGCAATTCTTGGAACTTCGCTTGCTGTGGCACGTGCTGCAGCGATGGAAGCAGGACAGTCATTGTATAGATATGTCGGTGGCGTAAATGCTAACACACTGCCAGTTCCAATGATGAATATTTTGAACGGTGGTAGCCACGCAGATAATTCAATCGATTTTCAAGAGTTCATGGTTATGCCAGTGAAAGCGGATACTTTTTCACAATCACTTCGAATGGGTGTTGAAGTTTTTCATTCGTTGAAAAAAGTATTGCATGATGGCGGCTTTTCAACGAATGTTGGTGATGAAGGTGGTTTTGCTCCTAACATTAAATCAAACGAAGAAGCAATTGAGGTTGTATTGAAAGCAATAGAAAAAGCTGGGTTCAAACCTGGTGTAGATATTTTCATTGCGATGGATGCAGCGAGCTCAGAATTCTATGATTCTAAAACAAAGACATACCATTTCAAAAAATCAGATGGAAAGAAATTGAAGTCGGAGGAGATGGTTGAGTACTGGGCGAAATGGGTGAAGAAATATCCAATCATTTCAATTGAAGATGGAATGGCAGAAGAAGATTGGACGGGTTGGAAAAAACTCACTGACAAAGTGAAAGACAAAGTCCAGCTGGTTGGTGACGATTTATTTGTTACCAACGTTGAGTTTTTGAAGAAAGGAATTGACATGGGCGTAGCGAATTCAATTTTGGTGAAAGTAAATCAGATCGGATCTCTTACCGAAACAATTAACGCAGTTAACCTTGCCAAAAAGAATTCGTACAAGAGTATTATGTCGCACCGCTCAGGAGAAACAGAGGACAGTACAATTGCTGATTTGGCAGTTGCATTGAACACCGGACAGATCAAAACCGGTTCTGCTTCACGCTCGGATAGAATGGCTAAGTACAATCAACTTTTAAGAATAGAAGAAGAGCTTGGCGAGACGGCATACTTCCCCGGAAAAAACTTCTAACCACACAAACATGAAAGTCAAACTCGACTCTATCGACAGAAAAATCCTTGAGTTGCTACAAAAGGATTCGAACATTACGAATGCGCAACTAGCACAAGAAATTGGCCTCTCACCAGCGCCAACTCTAGAGCGTGTGAAAAAACTGGAGACACAAGGTGTAATCAAAAGTTATCACGCGGTTGTTGATATGGCAAGTGTTGGAGTTGGAGTTTGCACATTCGTGACTGTGTCATTGAAAGGTCATAACAAAGACAACATAGAAAAATTTACAAAAGCGATTAGTAAAATTGATGAAGTTGTAGAGTGCCATCATGTAACTGGTCAAGCTGACTTTATTTTGAAAGTAGTTGCGTCTGATATTCCAGCATACCAAAATTTGATGTTAGAGAAGATGACTAACATCGAGGGAGTTGATAATATGCACTCAACAGTAATCCTTTCAACCTTTAAAGACAGCCGCGCAATTCCTCTTCCATGAGTGAAAAGACTTTAGTATTGAAGTCTGCTCAATTGAGCCAAAAAATTAGAAGGATTGCTTTCGAGATTTACGAGAACAATTTTTCTGAAAAATCGATTGTGCTTGCGGGCATCGATGGACAAGGTTATGCATTTGCAAAGCTGCTTGAGAAAGAACTGAAAATAATTTCAACCTTGAATATTATTTTGGCTAAAGTTTCTGTTGACAAACTTTCTCCTACACAAAGCTCCATTGAAATTGATGTTCCCCTAAAGGATCTGAAAAAGAAATGCGTGATTTTGATTGATGATGTCCTCAACTCTGCACGCACTCTTGCATATGCCATGAAGCCATTTTTAGAAAATGAAGTAAAAGAGAGTTGAGGTGGCAGTGCTAGTGAATCGAAGTCATACTGTTTTTCCAATTACCCCCACCTATACAGGGTATGAACTTGCTACTACTTTAACGGAACATGTTGAAGTGAAGCTTGGAAAAGATGCTGGAGTATATTTAAGGTAAGAGAAAGAGTCAAAAAATTACAGTGCTTTACTTGTTGCTAAATCTGTAATTTTAAATCCCTAAATCTCAAACGCATGTCAGTCCACAAAAAATCTGAAGTCAAAAAGATCACTACGCATCAGCTTCAAGAAATGAAGAATCGAGGTGAAAAAATTGCCATGCTTACTGCTTATGATTACAGCATGGCCAGAATTATTGATGGCTCTGGTATCGATGTGATTTTGGTTGGAGATTCAGCTTCGAATGTGATGGCGGGAAATGAAACAACATTACCGATCACATTGGATCAGATGATTTATCATGCTACCTCTGTTGTTAAAGCGGTGAATCGTGCATTGGTTGTCGTTGATATTCCCTTTGGATATTATCAAGGAAGTTCTGGAGAGGCGTTGCGTTCGTCAATTCGCATCATGAAGGAATCAGGAGCTCACGCAGTAAAATTAGAAGGGGGCGCTGAAGTAAAAGACTCTGTATTAAGAATATTAAGCGCTGGCGTTCCCGTAATGGGTCACCTCGGATTGACGCCACAATCCATTTATAAGTTTGGTACATATAGTGTTCGTGCGAAGGAAGAGGCTGAAGCAAATAAATTGATTGAGGACGCGCAACTTTTGCAAGAATGTGGATGTTTTGGTTTGGTACTCGAAAAAATTCCTGCGGAACTTGCCAAGAAAGTCTCGAGTAAATTAAACATCCCTGTAATTGGTATAGGAGCAGGCCCGGATGTAGATGGACAAGTTCTAGTGATGCAAGACATGCTTGGAATAACGCAAGAATTTAAACCCCGATTTTTAAGAAGATATGCAGATCTGAACACAGTTATTACAGGGGCAGTAAATAAGTACGTAAGCGATGTGAAAGCAAATGAATTCCCAAGTCAGGACGAAAAGTATTGACATAAAATCTATCGCGCGATACCTTAAAAATCTTTAATTTCGAAACTCTCTAATATTATTTTCAAATCTTAAGCAACAGATCATGAGCGACCAGAAAATTAGCATCAGCAATGGAAAATTAAATGTGCCAGACATGCCGACAATTCCTTTTATCGAAGGAGATGGAACAGGCGTGGATATTTGGCCCGCATCTAAACATGTTTTCGACTCAGCAATTGAAAAGGCATATAAAGGCAAACGAAAAATAAATTGGAAAGAAGTCCTCGCAGGAGAAAAGGCATTCAACAAAGTTGGAAACTGGATGCCAGAGGAAACGATGACTGTCTTTCGTGAATATCTTGTAGGTATTAAGGGTCCGTTGACGACACCAGTTGGTGGAGGAATTCGCTCATTAAATGTGGCTCTTCGCCAAGAGTTGGATTTATATGCTTGTGTTCGCCCTGTGCGTTGGTTTAAAGGTGTTCCATCTCCAGTGAAAGAACCACATAAAACGGATATGGTCATCTTCCGCGAAAACACAGAAGATATTTATGCAGGAATTGAATTTCAGCAAGGCACAGATGACAACAACAAATTCTTAGCTTACTTCAAAGAAAATTTCGCGAAGCAATTCAAAAAAATTCGCTTCCCTGAAACTTCTGGAATTGGTATTAAACCGGTTTCAAAAGAAGGAACCGAAAGATTGGTACGCTCTGCAATTGAGTTTGCTATTACGCATAAGAAACCAAATGTGACTTTAGTTCATAAGGGAAACATTATGAAGTTTACTGAAGGAGGTTTCCGTGACTGGGGTTACGCGCTTGCGAAAAATGAATTCGGAGCAAAAGAGATTGATGGCGGCCCTTGGATGGAGATCAATGCCAATGGTCATAAAATAGTTGTGAAAGATTCTATCGCAGATGCGTTTTTACAACAGATTTTGCTGAGACCAGATGAATATTCAGTCGTAGCGACATTAAACCTTAATGGAGACTATGTTTCTGATGCACTTGCAGCAATAGTGGGTGGAATTGGAATAGCCCCCGGAGGAAATGTCAACTATGTGACAGGCCATGCTATTTTTGAAGCAACTCATGGGACTGCGCCTAAGTATGCTGGACAGGATAAAGTTAACCCAGGCTCTGTGATACTTTCGGGGGTGATGATGCTCGAATACATGGGCTGGCAAGAAGCAGCCGACATGATTGTAAAAGGTTTAGAGGGAGCAATCTCAGCAAAAAGAGTTACCTATGATTTCCATCGTTTAATGGAAGGAGCAACATTATTGAAGTGCTCAGAATTCGGTAATGAGGTTGTGAAAAATATGTAATACCGACTTGATATTTTTAAAAACCAGCGAAGGCCTCGCTGGTTTTTTTGTTTAATGCCTGCTCTTGTTTCCCATCAGCTAACAGATTTTGCGAAGCACTAACTAAATAAGCTCCTTCAATAAGAATTACAGCTCAGGTCGATCAGGTGATTTTACTTTCGCGTCCGAAAATAAAGTGAAATCAACCATGGACAGAATACAAGTCATTAATGAATTAATGCAACAAAAGGGACTTCGCAATTACATTGAGATTGGTGTATTTAATGGCAATGTTTTTTTTAAAATAAAGAGTGGATTCAAGGTTGCTGTCGACCCAGATTTCCGATTTGATTGGTTGCGAAAATGCGGCAAAGCAATTGTGAATCCTTATAACCTTATGAATCACTATTTTGAGAAAACCAGTGATGATTTCTTTGCCAACGATGCCTCAACTTTGTTACTCAATAGGAAAATCGATATTGCTTTAATTGATGGCATGCATGAATATGCTTATGCGCTTCGAGACGTGGAAAATGTATTGAAGTATTTAAATGATGATGGAATCATTTTGCTTCATGATTGTAATCCGATGACGCCAGACGCTGCAATCTCTGCAGCCGAATGGAGATTGAATGGTTCAAAGGGAGTTTGGAATGGTGATGTTTGGAAGACTATCCTGAATATTCGAAGCCTACGATCTGATTTAACAGCTTTTGTTCTTGATTGTGATCACGGGTTGGGCATAGTCGTGAAAAGACCCTCGGTTACATTACCTTTTTCATTTGAGAATATTGATGATTTTACTTTTGAAGATTTCAGAGCAAATAGAAATCATTGGTTAAACCTGCAACGACCCGAGTATCTCTTTGAATTTTTTGGATTGACAAAGTGAGTCCCGGGAGAGCTACCTTAAAGCATCTTCACTACGGTAAGAGCAGCTTCTTCTCCTTTGTTGCCTAGTTTTCCACCTGCTCGTTCGAGTGCCTGCTTTTCATTCAAAGTTGTAAGGACACCAAAAGCTACAGGCTTGTTGAATTTCAGATTCACTTTCATAATCCCATAAGCAACGGCTTGGCAGATGTAATCAAAGTGAGGTGTATCACCTTGAATGACACAACCAATACAAATTGCAGCATCAATATTTTTTTGCTCCACCATTTTTTGCGACCGAGTGGAAGTTCAAAACTGCCGGGCACATTTTTACGAATGATGTTTTCTTTTTTCGCACCCAACTTGATTAATGCTTGATAAGCCCCTTCAAAAAGCGGCTCTGTGATTTCCTCGTTTCATTCAGCCACCACAATGGCGAATCGCTTATTCTTGATATTGATTTTACTTTTCCCTGAAACTGACTTGAGAGAGCCTGCCATAAAATTTTAATTAATAAAAAAGGGATAGCGAACTATCCCTTTCAAATATCGTCAAATAATAATTACGAATTAGATTCCAACCTAGCCTTGTATTTTTTTGCGTTCTGGACTTCGCTGCTTTCAAAGTAGGTGTCAATTAGTTTTTGGTAAACTTCTTTAGCTTTTTCATTCTGATTTAACTTCTCATAAGCTAAAGCGGCCTTCATCAAATAAGATGGTGTGAATTCCTTGTTAGGTTTATAGTCACAAGCCTTGTTATACCAAACAGAAGCATCCTCATATTTTTTCTGCTCCATATAAGCATCGCCAATGAGACTATAGGCGCGTGCCTGCACAAGCATGTCGCTTGATTTAAAGTCTTCAAGAAAGAAGATGGCCAATGGGAAATTTCCTTGCTTGAGGTGGATCACACCTGAATAAAAATTAGCAAGATTTCCTGCAGGAGTCATTCCATAATCCTCAATAATTTGTTTGAAACCCAAGTTGTTTCCATCTCCATTAAGGGCAAGATTCAAACTATCAGATTCGAAATAGTGAACAGCCTGGAACATATCCTTTTGAGCTTGTGCCTCCTGACTGTCGATATAGTATTTCCAACCAAAATATCCGCCAACAGCCAAAACCAATGCCCCTACGACACCGATAATGATTTTAGGGTTAGATTGAACCCAGTGTTCAAATCCTTCGAATTTTTCCTGAAGTGCTTCTGAGCTTTCAAGCAAATCCTTGCTTTCTTCCTTTTTTGCCATGTTCGTTAAAAAATTAAACCTTCTTCCCAATATTTTTAGGGTGAAAGGGTCGCAAAACTAAGAATTCCGTGTTTGAATTAAAAGGGGAGATTTTAATCCTCAATGAAAGGATAATCTTCCTGCATGTAAATATCCTTCATCGCCTCAGATGGATCCGGGAATTTCGATTCTTCAGCAAATTTCACGCTTTCCTCAACTTGAGCATTTATCTTGCTCTCGATAGCCTCTAAGTCTTTTTCCGAAGCAATTTTCTTGTCCAAAATGGTTTTTCTTACCTGTTCAATTGGGTCGCGCTGTTTGTATTCCTCCACCTCTTCTTTTGAACGATATTTCTGCGGATCACTCATTGAATGGCCCTTGTAACGATATGTTCTGAATTCAAGTAAAGTTGGACCATCGCCAGCGCGAGCACGTTCCGCTGCTCTTGCAACCGCTTCGTGAACAGCCTCCACATTCATCGCGTCCACTGGCTCGGCAGGCATATCGTAAGAATCCGCCAATGTATAAAGCTCAGTTACGTTTGACGTACGCTTTACCGATGTTCCCATCGCATAGCCGTTGTTTTCAATCACGAAAATCACGGGGATTTTCCAGAGCATCGACAGGTTTAACGCCTCGTGAAATGCACCCTGACGAACGGCTCCATCTCCCATGTAGCAAATACAGAGATTGCCAGTTTTATTGAATTTTTCTGCAAAACCAATTCCAGCTCCGAGTGGAACTTGTCCACCTACGATTCCATGACCGCCAAAGAACCCATGTTCTTTATCGAAAATGTGCATTGAACCACCTTTGCCTTTGCTGACCCCAGTTTCCTTTGCGTAAAGCTCTGCCATAACCGCATTTGGGCTAGTTCCTAATGCTAATGGATGGGCGTGATCGCGGTAAGCGGTAATATATTTGTCTCCCTTTCTCAAGGCAGAAACAGCGCCAGAAGCACAAGCCTCTTGGCCTATATATAAATGGCAGAAACCACGGATTTTTTGCATTCCATAAAGCTGCCCAGCTTTCTCTTCAAATTTGCGCATGAGCAACATGGATTCGAACCAAAACAAATATGTTTCTTTCGAATATTCTGACTTCGATGTTTTTGCTTTTGCTTGGGCGGTCGCTGCCATAAGTATTATTTTTGGATTTTACGAACTGCGAAAATACGCGATGGCAGGGCAATCGCCAAACCAACGTTGGTGAGCGGAAAAATTTAGTAATAACGCAAGTGTTCCTTCAAGAATTAAAGCTTTTCAATTTTAAGAATTATGCTGAGGCAAATCTAAAGTTTGATCAGCAAGTAAATTGTTTTTTGGGAAACAATGGGAGCGGCAAAACCAACTTGCTTGACGCTATGCATTATTTGTCGTTCACAAAAAGCGCGATCAATCCCTCCGATGCCCAGAATATTAAATTGGGTGAAAGTCAATTTATGATCAAAGGAAATTTTTTGTTGAATGAAAGGAACAAAGAAGTTGTTTGTCTATTTTCAGCAAGGACAAAAAAAAATCATTCGTGAAGATGGATTGGACTCATTGAAATTCTCTGAGCATGTAGGCAAATATCCGGTTGTGCTAATTGCCCCACAAGACATAGAGTTAATTTGGGATGGAAGCGAGGTGAGGCGTAAGTTCTTTGATAGTTTGCTCTCGCAAATCGATCATCATTATTTAGAAAATCTTATTACTTATTCAACCTTTCTGAAACAGAGGAACAGTGCTCTCAAAATGTTTGCCGAGCGTGGCCAAACTGATTACGATTTACTTGCGGGCTATGATTCGAAAATAATTCCAAGCTCAAAGACTATTTTCAGTAAACGAAAAGAATTCATTCAGGAGTTCGTTCCAATTTTTCAGAAGCACTATCAAAACCTTGCTGACTCGAAAGCAGAAAATATGGACATCCAGTACAAATCAGACTTAGATGCAGTTGATCTGGATGAAATGCTTCGAAAGAAATTTGGAACGTGATTTAATGTTGCAGAGAACTACGAACGGGATTCATCGCGATGATTTTCATATTTCTGCTAAATGAGAATGAAGTAAAACGCTACGGTTCGCAAGGGCAGCAAAAATCTTTTTTAATTGCACTCAAGCTAGCGGAGTTTCAAGTAATAGCTGAAAATAAAAAATTCAAACCGCTTCTTTTGCTGGATGATATTTTCGACAAACTAGATGACCATAGAATTAATAAAATCTTAAAATTGGTAACGGAAGGTATGTTTGGCCAATTGTTCATCACTGATGCACGTCCTGATCGTTGTAAAGAAATATTGGAAGCGATGAAACTTCGATCAAATATTGTGAGGATAGAAAATGGTAAGTTTATATAGTCAAGGTCATATGATTTCTCAGGCGGATACATTGTACAAACATTTTTAAGCATGCCAACCAATCCTCATGATATTCAACACATTGGTCAGGCAATTAAGGACTTGCTTAAACAGTATCACCTCAAGCCCAAATTCGATGAAGCCAGCGTTGTCGCATCCTGGGAGAAATTAGTTGGCAAACCAGTGGCCCGTCATACCAAACGAATTTATATCCGAAATAAAGTGTTGTTTATCGAGCTGGATTCGCCCTCCATGAAAAGCGATTTAAGTTTTCACAAAAACCACCTCCTAAAAACGCTGGAAAATGAGTTTGGAAAGGATGTTTTGAAGGAGATCGTGTTGATGTAGCCGAATTTTGTTTTCTGTCGCGTTTGCCGATACCGAAAAACCGTATAATTTTGCACTCCTATTTTTTCGGAGCTAAGCTCTGTACTAGAGGAAAGTTCTAAAAAGATTGAATTCGTAGGGGGAGATACTCAAGCGGCCAACGAGGACAGACTGTAAATCTGTTGACTTATGTCTTCACAGGTTCGAATCCTGTTCTCCCCACAGAAATGAGGGAATAGGCCCAAAGCTATCGGAGAGCGATAGCCAGTTTTGAAATTTTGAAAAAAGCGGGAGTAGCTCAGTTGGTAGAGCGATAGCCTTCCAAGCTATAGGTCGCGAGTTCGAACTCGCTCTGAGCAGTTGATATTCGCTCCGACTCGGAATGCAACTAAAAGCTGTTGTAGCTCAGTGGTAGAGCACTTCCTTGGTAAGGAAGAGGTCGTGAGTTCAATCCTCATCAACAGCTCTACCTGAAAATTGTAGAAGTGTAATTTTGGATTCTTTGAAGTATTGAAGACTGAAATCTCAATCACCGATGGGTAGCGACCATCTTCAAGGTGCTACGAAGATCTCTCCTGATAGCAATCGGGACGAATAACCCTTATTCGAAAGGCTTAACATGTTTAGGGTGTATATGTTTCTCAGACGGAGAAATTGGAATAGTAACTATTAATTAATTATACACTTTTAAACACTTAACTGGGATTTTCAAATATGGCAAAAGAAACATTTGACCGCTCGAAACCGCACGTTAACGTAGGAACTATTGGTCACGTTGACCACGGTAAAACTACTTTGACTGCCGCAATTACTAAAGTTCTTGCTTCTAAAGGACTTGCTGCAATGAGAGACTTCTCTTCAATTGACAACGCTCCTGAAGAAAAAGAACGTGGTATTACTATCAACACGTCACACGTGGAGTATGCTACAGACAAAAGACACTACGCTCACGTTGACTGTCCAGGTCACGCTGACTATGTGAAAAACATGGTTACTGGTGCTGCACAGATGGATGGAGCTATTCTTGTAGTAGCTGCTACTGACGGTCCTATGCCACAAACTCGTGAGCACATCCTTTTGGCACGTCAGGTAGGTGTACCTGCACTTGTTGTTTTCATGAACAAAGTTGACTTGGTTGACGATGCAGAATTGCTTGACCTAGTTGAAATGGAAGTTCGTGAACTTCTTTCTTCATATCAATTCCCTGGCGATACAATGCCAATCATCCGTGGCTCTGCTTTGGGTGCATTGAATGGTGAAGCTAAATGGGTTGCTAAAGTTGAAGAATTGATGAACGCAGTGGATAAGTATATTCCTATTCCAGTTCGTTTGATTGACAAAGACTTCTTGATGCCTGTTGAAGACGTGTTCTCAATCACTGGTCGTGGTACTGTTGCTACTGGCCGTATTGAGCGTGGTATTATCAAAACTGGTGATCCAGTACAAATCCTTGGAATGGGTGCTGAGAACTTGACTTCTACCATCACTGGTGTGGAGATGTTCCGTAAAATCCTTGACAGAGGTGAAGCTGGTGATAACGTAGGTTTCTTGCTCCGTGGTATTGAAAAAGAGCAAATCAGACGTGGTATGGTTATTTGCAAGCCAGGTTCTGTAACTCCTCACGCTAAATTCAAAGCTGAAGTTTACGTACTTGACTAAAGAAGAAGGTGGTCGTCACACTCCATTCTTCAACAAATACCGTCCTCAGTTCTATTTCCGTACAACTGACGTTACTGGCGAAGTGAAACTTCCAGCTGGTATCGAAATGGTTATGCCTGGTGATAACGTATCAATCGAAGTAGAATTGATCAACAAGATCGCTATGGAGAAAGGTCTTCGTTTCGCTATCCGCGAAGGTGGCCGTACCGTAGGTTCTGGTCAGGTTACTGAGATCCTTGACTAAGAGAAATTCTTAATCAATATGAAATGGCTCATCGAAAGGTGAGCCATTTTTTTGGCTATTTAAATTCGGCTAAAAGACCCCAAATCGAGCATTTTTATGTCGACTTTTTGATCCAAAAGTTTTAGCAGAAGCCAGATTCAGTAACTAATTGATAATCAAGACGAGGCGTTTATAAGAATTTTCTTAGTTCCGCTTTTGTTTTCTATGGCATTTGCTCTACATTTGCAGTCCTTTTGAATTTAGGGTTGGAGTCGGGAGGAAAGCCAAGGTATTTACGGGTGTAGTTCAACGGTAGAATAGCGGTCTCCAAAACCGTTGATCTTGGTTCGAATCCAGGCACCCGTGCAAGAAAATTGCTTTGAAAGCACGGTTTCAAAGTAAGGCTAAAAGGACCAATCCGTGCTGAAACTGAGAATTTGATGGAAAAATTGAAGAACTATATCCTCGATTCGATTGAAGAGATCAGAAACAAAGTCTCTTGGTCGAAATTCAATGAGCTGCAAAGCAGTGCCATTTTGGTGCTGGTGGCATCATTGATTTTTGCTATCGTTATCGGGTTGATCGACTTCGGTTTTAATAATGCTTTGCATTGGTTTTATAGAAAATAATAGATCATGGCAGAGCTTAAATGGTATGTATTGCGCGTAATCAGCGGCCAAGAGAAGAAAATTAAATCTTACTTGGAAACAGAGATTGAGCGTTCAAAACTTCAGGAATTTATTCCTCAGGTGCTTATCCCCTCTGAAAAAGTCTATGAAATGCGCAATGGCAAGAAGAGTGTCCGCGAAAGAAATTTCTTCCCTGGATATGTTCTTGTTTCAGCAGATCTATCACATGGCGAGGCTTATCACAAGGTGAATAACATTCCCGGAGTGATTGGTTTCCTTGGATGCAAGCGGATCAAGCGCTACAAGCAAAGATCCAGTTGCATTAAGACAAGTCAGAGGTTAACCGAATCCTCGGTAAAGTGGATGAGGTTGACCAGTTTGAAGAAAAACTGGAAACTCCATTTCATAAAAGGAGAATCTGTAAAAGTAATGGATGGACCTTTCAGCGGGTTCACAGGAAGTGTGGAAGAGATTTTTGAAGACAAGAAAAAGCTGAATGTAATGGTGAAAATCTTCGGCAGGAATACTCCTGTTGAATTGAATTATATGCAAGTTGAAAAGTTAGACTAAAAATAACATGGCAAAGGAAATAACTGGTTATTTGAAATTACAGGTAAAAGGTGGAGCAGCTAATCCAGCGCCTCCAATTGGACCTGCTTTAGGTTCTAAAGGTTTGAACATCATGGATTTTTGCAAGCAGTTCAATGCTCGCTCACAAGATAAACCAGGTCAAGTTCTACCTGTATTGATTACAATTTATAATGACAAGTCTTTTGACTTTGTTATTAAAACTCCTCCTGCTGCGGTTTTGATCATGGAAGCCATCAAGCTTCAAAAAGGATCAAAAGAACCTAACCGTTCAAAAGTTGGATCGATCTCTTGGGATCAGATTAAGAAAATTGCGGAATTAAAAATGCCTGACCTCAACGCATTTAAAGTTGAGTCAGCAATGAAAATGATTGCAGGAACAGCACGAAGCATGGGTGTTACAGTTAGCGGTATTGCTCCCTGGGGTAAGTAGAAAAATTTATCAGTAACTCCACCAATTAACAATTAACTACTAACGATTAACTAAAAAAGAAATGGCACGAATTTCAAAAAATAGAAAAGCAGTAGCTACCAAGTTCAACTTGGAGAAAGAATACTCGCTTACTGAAGCCAGCAAAATGTTGAAGGATATCACCTTCACTAAATTTGATGCTTCAGTAGATGTTGACATCCGTTTGGGTGTTGACCCTAAGAAATCAGACCAGATGGTGCGCGGTGTTGTGTCTTTGCCACACGGCTTAGGCAAAGTCGTACGCGTATTGGTTCTTTGCTCACCTGATAAAGCACAGGAAGCAAAAGACGCTGGTGCTGAACACGTAGGATTGGACGACTACATCCAAAAAATCGAAGGCGGTTGGACAGATATTGATGTGATCATCACTATGCCTACCGTTATGGCGAAAGTAGGTAAACTTGGTAAGGTACTTGGCCCTCGTGGCTTGATGCCAAACCCTAAGTCAGGAACTGTTACCCTTGAAGTTGGTAAAGCTGTAAAAGAAGTAAAAGCAGGTAAGATTGACTTTAAAATTGACAAACAAGGAATCATTCATGCAAGTATAGGTAAGGCTTCCTTCAGCCCAGAGAAAATCAAAGACAATGTGGCTGAACTTATCAACGCTGTAGTAAAACTGAAACCAGCTTCATCTAAAGGAACATACTTACAAAGTATTGCCCTTTCTACTACGATGAGCCCAGGCATCAGGATTGATTCAAACTCGTTGGGCATTTAATTCATTAAAGACATGACCAGAGAAGAAAAAGGACAGATCATTGATGAGCTTGGCTGAGAAGTTTTCACAGAACAACCATTTTTATATCACTGATGCTTCAGGTTTGACCGTAGCTCAAGTGAATGCATTGCAGAAGATTGTGTTTCAATGCCGGTGTGGAATATGTGGTTTATAAAAACACATTAATCCGTAAGGCTCTAGAAAAACAAAAAGCGGACTACCGAAGATATTTTCGGATACTCTTAAAGGTTTTTCAGGCGTAATGTTTTCCAAAGAAGTTGGAAACGCTCCTGCAAAAGTGATCAAAGAGTACCGTACAGAAACTGGAGGGCAAACCCGGCTTAAAAGCAGCTTCCATCGAGTACTGCCCTCTTTATTGGTGAAGAACATCTCAACACACTAAGCGAGCTCAAATCTAAAAATGAACTCATCGGTGAAGTTATTTCATTGCTACAATCTCCTGCGAAGAATGTATTGTCTGCTCTGTTGAGTGGCAAACAAACTGTAGCAGGCTTGGTGAAAGCTTTGGAAGAAAGAAAAAATTAAGAACAGAAATTAAAATTTTAAACAATTATCAATCATGGCGGATATCAAATCAATTGGCGATCAACTAGTAGAACTTACTGTAAAAGAAGTAAATGAACTAGCTTCTTATTTGAAAGAAACTTATGGCATTGAGCCTGCAGCTGCAGCTGTTGCTGTAGCAGCTGGTCCTGCTGCTGGTGGTGGCGCTGCCGCTGCTGAAAAAACTAACTTCGATGTTGTGTTGAAAGCAGCTGGTGCTAACAAACTTGCAGTTGTGAAATTGGTGAAAGAATTGACTGGTCTTGGCTTGAAAGAAGCGAAAGATGTAGTTGATGGTGCTCCTAAAACTATCAAAGAAGGCTTCGCTAAAGATGAAGCTGAGAACCTCAAGAAACAACTCGTTGAGGCTGGTGCCGAAGTTGAGTTGAAGTAATTTCTTGACAGGCGCAGATACCGTCTGAAAGGGATTTCAGGCCCCACTCCTTAATACAGGGTTGGGGTCTTTCCCTATTTTATGCTCGCAAGGCATTTGTATCTAAAGACTTTAGATTATATTCTTGTTCGGGAAAATTTAAACGCTAAGTACCTTGGCTAAGAAAACATTAAACAACCGAATTGATTTCTCGTCCATAGATAAAGTACTGGAGTACCCTGATTTTTTGGACATCCAACTTCAATCGTTCAAAGATTTTTTGCAAATCGAGACTCCTGCTGAGAAGAGGCAGAATGAAGGTCTCTTTAAAGTGTTTGCAGAAAACTTCCCAATCTCTGATTCACGCGAAAATTTCGTGCTCGAGTTTGTGGATTATACCATTGATCCTCCGAAATACAATGTTGACGAGTGTATTGACAGAGGTCTTACTTTTTCTGTTCCGTTGAAAGCTAAGCTTCGCCTTACTTGTAATGATGAGGACAACGAAGATTTCGAAACTATCGAACAGGAAGTTTCCTTGGAAACATTCCTTATATGACTGAGAAAGGCTCTTTCGTCATCAACGGAGCTGAGCGAGTGATTGTTTCACAGTTTCACCGTTCTCCAGGTGTGTTCTTCGCCATGAGCAAGCACACTAACGGTACTAAATTGTATTCTGCCCGTATCATTCCTTTCAAAGGATCATGGATAGAATTTGCTACAGACGTGAATGCGGTGATGTATGCTTACATCGACCGTAAGAAAAAATTCCCTGTAACTACACTTCTTCGTGCAATTGGTTATGGTACAGATAAAGATATTCTGGATTTGTTCGGCTTGATCCGAAGAAGTTGAAGCCAACAAAAACACATTAAAGAAAGTAGTAGGCCGAAAGTTTGCTGCACGTGTTTTGAAAACATGGACAGAAGACTTCGTGGATGAAGATACTGGTGAAGTAGTATCTATCGACCGTAACGAAGTGTTGTTAGAGCGTGACTCATGTTATCAATGCAGAAGATGTTGATATTATTATTGAATCTGGTACTAAGTCAATCATTGTTCACCGAGAAGATGTGAACATCGCTGATTACCAGATCATCTTCAACACATTTTCAGAAAGATAACTCAAACTCTGAAAAAGAAGCTGTTGAGCAAATCTATCGTCAGTTAAGAAATACTGAAGCTCCTGATGAACAAACTGCTCGAGATATTATCCAGAGCTTATTCTTCAGCTGAAAAACGTTATGACCTTGGTGAAGTTGGTCGTTACAGAATCAACAAAAAACTTGGTCTTGATCTTAGCTGCAGATACAAGAGTATTGACTACTGAGGATATTATCCTTATCGTAAAATATTTGATCGGTCTTGATCAACTCTAAAGCAGTTGTTGATGATATCGATCACTTGAGCAACAGACGTGTTAGTACAGTAGGTGAGCAATTTTATTCAGCCAGTTTGGTGTTGGTCTTGCTCGTATGGCAAGAACAATCAAAGAAAGAATGAACGTTCGTGATAACGAAGACTTCAAACCTGTTGACTTGATCAACGCGCGTACATTGTCTTCTGTGATCAACTCGTTCTTCGGAACAAACCAGCTTTCTCAGTTCATGGATCAAACCAATCCTCTTGCTGAGATTACTCACAAAAGAAGAATGTCGGCACTCGGGCCAGGCGGTCTTTCACAGCGAGCGTGCAGGTTTTGAGGTTCGTGACGTTCACTATACACACTACGGTCGTCTTTGTACCATTGAAACTCCTGAAGGTCCGAACATCGGTTTGATTTCTTCTCTTTGTGTTCACGCAAAAGTGAACAAGATGGGCTTCATTGAAACTCCTTACAGTAAAGTTGATAATGGAAAAGTAAAACTAAAGAAATTGTATTCCTTACTGCTGAAGAAGAAGATACACATAACATTGCTCAGGCTAACGTTAAGATTGAAGTCTAATGGTGAGTTTCAAGAAGATAAAATTAAAGCACGTTTTGAAGGTGACTTCCCAGTAGTAGAGCCAGAGAGAAATCACTTACATGGACATTGCTCCTAACCAGATTGTATCGGTAGCTGCATCATTGATTCCGTTCCTTGAGCACGATGATGCTAACCGTGCATTGATGGGATCAAACATGCAACGTCAGGCTGTACCTTTGTTGAAACCTGAAGCTCCTATCGTAGGTACTGGTCTTGAAGGTAGTATCGCAATGGATTCAAGAGCATTGATTCTTGCTGAAGGAAATGGTGTTGTTGATTTTGTTGATGCGAAGAAAATCGTTATCAAATATGAAGTTTACTGAAGAAGAAAAACTTGTTCGTTTCGATGACGAATTCAAAACTTATAACCTGATTAAATTCCGAAGAACAAACCAAGATACTTGTATCAACTTACTCCACTTGTGAAAAAAGGTGATAAAGTTTCTAAAGGACAGCCACTTTGTCGAAGGTTATGCAACTAGATAATGGTGAACTTGCTCTTGGAAGAAACTTGCTTGTGGCATACATGCCTTGGCAAGGATATAACTTTGAAGATGCGATTGTAATCTCTGAACGAGTAGTTCGTGATGATATTTACACTTCTATTCACATTGAAGAATTTGAACTTGAAGTTCGTGATACAAAACGTGGTGAAGAAGAATTGACTTCTGAAATTCCTAACGTAAGTGAAGAAGCTGTTAAGCATCTTGATGAAAATGGTATCATTCGTATTGGTGCTGAAGTTAAAGAAGGAGATATACTTATTGGTAAAATCACTCCTAAAGGAGAAACTGATCCTACTCCAGAAGAAAAACTTTTACGAGCCATCTTTGGTGATAAAGCTGGTGATGTGAAAGATGCTTCAATGAAAGCACCTCCATCATTGAAAGGTGTTGTTATTGATACTAAACTATTCTCTAGTCCTAAGCGAGATAAAGATGTTCGCAACAAGTCTAAGAAAGAGCTTGATGCATTGAAAAATCGTTACAGCAAAGAGCTTAACTGAATCTGCGCAAAGAAATGATCAATAAGTTAACTTCATTGTTGAATGGAAAAACCAGCAACGGTGTGAAACATAAATTTGGTGATGAATTGATCAGCAAAGGAGTGAAATTCTCTTCGAAAGTTATCGAGAGCAATTTATTCCCTGACAAAAACATCTACCGCGATGAAAGCAATTACAATGTTCCTGAAGAAGTGAACCTGATTGCTGACATCAGCTTGGAAAATTGGAGCAACGATGAAAGTGCAAATGATGCTGATAGCAGAGTTGGTAAAAAATTACCTTAACAAGACGCAACGTTATCGCTGGTGAGTTTAAGCGTGAACGCTTTACACTTGAAGTAGGTGATGAATTACCTGCAGGTATCGTGCAGCTTGGCAAAAGTTTATGTTGCTAAGAAACGTAAACTGAAAGTGGGTGATAAGATGGCCGGTCGTCACGGAAACAAAGGTGTTGTAGCCAGTATTGTTCGTGATGAAGATATGCCATTCCTGGAAGATGGAACTCCAGTTGACATCTGTCTTGAACCCACTAGGTGTACCTTCACGTATGAACTTGGGTCAGATCTATGAAACGGTATTGGCATGGGCTGGTAAGAAACTAAACAAGAAATATGCTACTCCAATTTTTGATGGTGCATCACTTGATCAAGTTTCAACTGAATTGAAAGAAGCTAATCTTCCTGCAGTTTGGACGTACTTATCTATATGATGGATTGACTGGTCAAAAATTTGATCAGCCTGTAACGGTAGGTATTGCTTACATGCTGAAACTTGGTCACTTGGTTGATGATAAGATGCACGCCCGTTCAATCGGACCTTACTCACTTATCACTCAGCAACCATTGGGTGGTAAAGCACAGTTTGGTGGTCAGCGTTTCGGAGAAATGGAGGTGTGGGCGATCGAGGCATTCGGTGCATCACATATCCTTCAAGAGATCCTTACTATCAAATCGGATGATGTGATCGGTCGTGCGAAAGCATATGAATCAATCGTGAAAGGAGAGAATATGCGCAAGCCAAATATTCCTGAGTCGTTCAACGTATTGGTACACGAATTGCGTGGTCTCGCACTTGAGATTACGATGGATTAAATAAGTCGATGGTCGATAGTCAATGGTCAATAGCAACCATCGACTATCGACTATGGACCATAGACTTAAAAAAGAGTTAGTTAACTGAAAAAACACAACACATGTCTTTCAGAAAAAATAAAAAAATCAACAACGACTTCTCAAAAGATCACCATCAGCTTAGCTTCTCCGGAATCTATTCTGGAAAGTTCTCATGGTGAAGTTACTCAACCAGAAACAATCAACTACAGAACTTATAAGCCTGAAATGGGTGGATTTGTTCTGTGAAAGAATTTTCGGTCCTGTTAAGGACTGGGAATGTCATTGCGGAAAGTATAAAAGTATCCGTTACAAAGGCATCATCTGTGACCGTTGTGGTGTTGAAGTAACTGAGAAGAAAGTAAGACGTGAACGCATGGGCCACATCGAACTTGTTGTGCCTGTTGCTCACATCTGGTATTTCCGTTCATTGCCTAACAAGATTGGTTACTTACTTGGTCTTCCAACTAAGAAGCTTGGATCAGATCATTTACTACGAGCGCTATCGTGGTTATTCAACCAGGTATTAAAGAAGAAGATGGTAGTAAACCGTCTTGACTTCTTAACTGAAGAAGAATATTTAGAAATCGTTGATAAACTTCCACGTGAAAATCAACTTGTTGGATGACAATGATCCTAAGAAATTTATTGCGAAGATGGGAGCTGATGCGTCTTGAAATGTTATTAGTCCGCTTGAAACTTGATGAACTTTCTTATGAACTTCGTCATCAAGCTGCAACTGATACTTCTCAACAACGTAAAGCAGAAGCATTGAAGCGTTTGAAAGTTGTAGAAGCTTTCCGCGATGCTAATACTCGCGTTGAGAATAAGCCAGAGTGGATGATCATCAAGATGGTTCCAGTGATTCCACCTGAATTGCGTCCGCTAGTTCCTTTGGATGGTGGTCGTTTTGCAACATCAGATTTGAATGATCTTTACAGACGTGTTATTATCCGTAACAACCGTCTGAAGAGATTGATCGATATCAAAGCTCCTGAAGTAATTCTTCGTAACGAGAAGCGTATGCTTCAGGAAGCTGTTGACTCATTGTTCGACAACTCAAGAAAAGTGAATGCAGTTCGTTCAGATGGAAACCGCGCGTTGAAATCATTGAGTGATATGCTGAAAGGTAAGCAAGGACGTTTCCGTCAAAACTTACTGGGTAAGCGTGTTGACTACTCTGGTCGTTCGGTTATTGTGGTAGGTCCTGAATTGAAATTGCATGAGTGCGGTTTGCCAAAAGATATGGCAGCAGAATTGTTCAAACCATTTATTATTCGCAAACTCATTGAAAGAGGTATTGTAAAGACTGTTAAGTCTGCCAAGAAAATTGTGGATAGAAAAGATCCTGTTGTTTGGGATATTTTGGAAAACGTATTGAAAGGACATCCTGTTCTTTTGAACCGTGCTCCAACACTTCACAGACTTGGTATTCAGGCTTTCCAACCTAAAGTTGATTGAAGGAAAAGCTATTCAGTTGCACCCTCTAGTTTGTACTGCGTTCAACGCTGACTTTGACGGTGACCAGATGGCGGTTCACGTTCCACTTGGACAAGAAGCAATTCTTGGAAGCTTCCATGTTGATGCTTTCATCGCACAACATTTTGAACCCTGCGAACGGTGCTCCAATCACAGTACCTTCTCAAGACATGGTGCTTGGGTCTGTACTATCTCACAAAAGGAAGAAAAGACCTGAGAATAGGCGAAGGCAAAAATTTCTATCTCTGCAGAAGAAGTGATCGTAGCATATCAATGAAGGCAAGACTTTCTAAGCATGCTATCATTAAAGTGAAAGTCAATGCAAAAAGATAAGAAGACAGGTGACCTTTCTAAGAAATTGATAGAAACTGTAACAGGTCGAGTTATTTTCAATCAGTTTGTTCCTGAAGAAGTAGGTTTTGTTGATGAACTTCTTACGAAGAAAAAACTTCAGACGATTATTGCTGATGTTTATAAAATCGCAGGTCAGGCTAAAACAGCTAAGTTCTTTGATGATATCAAAGAACTAGGATTCCAGATGGCGTACAAAGGAGGTCTGTCAATGGGTCTTGGTGATGTGAAAGTTCCAGCGGAAAAAAGAAATTAGTAGAGGAAGCTCAGAAAGAAGTTGATTCTGTATGGAACAACTACATGATGGGTCTTATCACAGATAACGAGCGTTACAATCAGGTGATTGATATCTGGACTCGTACGAATACCATGTTGACCAACACGCTGATGAAGCAGTTGGAAGAAGATCAACAAGGTTTCAATTCGATCTACATGATGATGCACTCTGGTGCTCGTGGTTCGAGAGAACAGATTCGTCAGTTAGGTGGTATGAGAGGTTTGATGGCGAAGCCTCAGAAAGAACCTTGCAGGTTCTGTAGGTTCGATCATCGAGAACCCGATCCTTTCAAACTTCAAAGAAGGATTGGACGTATTGGAGTACTTTATCTCTACTCACGGTGCTCGTAAAGGTCTTGCTGATACAGCGTTGAAGACTGCAGATGCGGGTTACTTAACTCGTAGGTTGGTTGACGTTGCTCAAGATTTAGTAATCACTGAAGAAGATTGCGGAACACTCCGCGGTTTGAAAGTAATGGCATTGAAAGACAACGAGGATATTGTTGAGCCATTGTCTGAGCGTATCGTTGGTCGCGTACACTGTACATGATATCTATGACCCACATCACAGAAAAATTGATTTGTGCAGCAAATGAAGAAATCACTGACGAGATCGCGAAACAGATTGACGATACAGCGATTGAAGAAGTTGAGATTCGCTCTGTTCTTACTTGTGAAACTAAGTTTGGTGGTTGTGCGAAATGCTATGGCCGTAACCTTGGCTACTGGTAAGATGGTTCAGATGGGTGAAGCTGTTGGTGTAATAGCAGCGCAATCAATCGGTGAACCAGGTACACAGTTACACTTCGTACTTTCCACGTGGGTGGTACAGCATCTAACATTGCAGTTGAAGCAAACATCAAAGCGAAATTTGCTGGTGACTATTGAATTGGAAGGTGTCGCGTACAGTTGATACAACTGATAAGGACGAAAATAAAGTTAAAGTAGTAATGGGTCGTACAGGTGAAATCAGAATTTTGGATTATGAAAAACGCGTGTTCATTGCGAACCACATTCCTTATGGTGCATTCCTTAAGAGTGAAAGACGGACAGAAAGTAGAGAAAGGCGATGAGCTTTGCTACTGGGATCCTTACAATGCTGTAATCCTTTCTGAATTTGATGGTGAAGTCGATTATGAAGCAATCATCGAAGGTGTTACTTATAAAGAAGAATCTGATGAGCAGACAGGTCACAGAGAAAAAGTAATTATTGATACAAGTGATAAAACGAAGAACCCTGCAATCATTGTCAACGGTAAGATCTGAAACTAAAGGATATAACATTCCTGTAGGTGCTCACTTAGCTGTCGATGCTAGGCGAGAAGATCAAAGCTGGTCAAGTTCTTGGCGAAGATTCCACGTACAATGGGTAAATCAAGAGATATCACTGGTGGTCTTCCACGTGTAACTGAATTGTTTGAAGCGCGTAATCCTTCTAACCCAGCTGTGGTTAGTGAGATCGATGGTGTAGTAACTTACGGAGGTATTAAACGTGGTAATCGTGAAATCTTCATCGAGTCGAAAGACGGAGTGAAGAAACGTTACTTGGTGCCATTGTCTAAACACATCCTCGTTCAAGACAACGACTTCGTAAGAGCTGGTCAGCCATTGTCTGATGGTGCTATTACTCCTTCTGATATTCTTGTCGATCAAAGGACCTACTGCAGTTCAGGAATACTTGGTGAATGAAATTCAGGAAGTATATCGTCTGCAAGGTGTGAAGATCAACGATAAGCACATCGAAGCGTATCGTGAGCCAGATGATGCAAAAAGTAGAGATCATCGATTCAGGTGATACTACGTTCTTGCCTGGTGAATATGTTGACAAATTTGAATTCCGTGAATTGAACGATACAGTGTTGGATAAGAAAGTTGTAACAGATCGCTGGTGATTCACAAAATTTGAAAGTTGGTCAGATTATTACTGCATCGTGATTTGCAGAGATGAAAACTCTTCATTGAAGAGGAAAGATCAGAGACTGGTTGAAGTACGTGATGCATTAGCCGCAGTTTCAAGACCAACGTTACAAGGTATAACCCAAGCTTCGTTGAAAACTGAAAGCTGGTTGAGTGCCGCTTCGTTCCAGGAAACTACAAAGGTATTGAGTGAAGCTGCTATTCGAGGAAAAGCGGATCAACTCATGGGCTTGAAAGAGAACGTGATTGTTGGTCACTTGATACCTGCAGGTACAGGTCAACGTGAATTCGAAAACTTGATTGTTGGCTCTGAAGAAGAATATCAACAACTGGTAAATGCTCCTGAGCGCAGACGCGAAAGAGAATTACAAGACTAATATTTAGTCGATGATAAATGATCAATTAGCCAATGGGGAAACTCATTGGCTAATTTGCTTAAGAAGAAAACAAAAAAATTATGGCAGAAGACAAGAATAATCCGCAACAACAAAATCAGATTAACATTGAACTTTCAGAAGAAATAGCTGAAGGTGTTTATTCAAACCTTGCAATGATCGCCCACTCGAACAGCGAGTTTGTAATCGATTTTATCCGACTAATGCCAGGAGTTCCGAAAGCAAAGGTAAAATCGCGTATTGTTATCACACCAGAGCATGCAAAGAGATTGCTTTCAGCATTAAAAGATAACATCAGCAAGTACGAAGCGAATTTCGGTCCGATTAAGCAAACTAATGATGTGCCACAATTCCCAATGAATTTTGGCGGAACGATGGGCGAGGCTTAAGATCAAAATTTAATTGAAGGACTGCCTAAATTCCAAAGGAGAAAGATTCGTTTTGGTCTTGAACAATTTGCTGAACGATTGAGGATGTTCGAAGCCCAACTCATATGCAATTTCACTTACCGACAAGTCGCTAGTGGACAACTTCTCTTTCGCTTTTTCAATTAGCTTGTCGTGAATATGCTGTTGTGTGCTTTGTCCTGTCAATGACTTCAACAGACCACTTAAATAGTTTGGGGATATATTTAATGCTTCAGAAATATATTGCACTTTTGGCAATCCATTTTTCACAAGCGCGTCACTTTGGAAATAATCGTTTAGAATTTCCTCCAGGCGATCCAAGATTTTATGATTTGTAATTTTTCTGGTAATGAACTGGCGATGATAGAACCGTTCAGAGTATCTCAGTAAAGTTTCAATTTGTGAAATAATTATGCTCTGACTGAACTTATCAATGTTAGAATGATACTCCTGATGAATATTCTGAATGATATCGATTATTGTTGTCTCTTCTTTTTCTGAAAGGAATAGAGCTTCGTTTACTGAGTAATCAAAGTATTCGTACTGCTTGATGGTCTTTGCTAAAGGAGTGTTCCAAAGAAAATCAGGATGAATAAGCAGCATCCAGCCTGTTTGCTTTGAAGCCTCACCTTTCGCGTGTTCGATTTTAAAAACTTGATTAGGCGCAATGAAATACATGACTCCTTCGTCAAAATCATATTCTTGTTGCCCATATTGAAATTTACCACTCATGCCTTTTTTCAAAGAGATTGAATAGTAATCCAGTATCAAGCTAATCGATCCTTCTGGGTGTTGCATATCTTCCACATTGACTACACTGATCAACGGATGTTCCGGCTTGGGTAAATTTCTTAACTGATGAAATTCACTGATCGATTTGATGCGATGAGGTTGCAAATTTTTCGTCATGTCAATTTTACGGATTCATCCGATTAAAGTATTCCAATATAGAATCATTGTTTGCCTTTGCTCTCCCTTCGCTCGTGCCAAAGGTCAATTCGTTTTTGCCTTCTTTCATCTGTTGGAAGACAGATTCGACAAATTCACTCACGGGCGGAAATTCATCGTGTATTCCTTTTCCGCCTAAGTCTGTATTTAATGCGGGCGGAATCATTTCGATAACTTCGATGCCTTTTGGTTTTAGCGCGTGACGCAATGAAAGTGTGAACGAACGCAAGAAAGCTTTTGTAGCACAATACACTGGGACTTTTGAAAGAGGAACAAATGCCAACCCTGAAGTAACATTGATAATAGTTTTTAGCGAGGGCAGGTTCACAAACAAAGATGCCAAGTGCACTGGCGCCATTACATTTACAATTGTTTCGTCTTTCGCCTTCGAGTAGAAGTCGTTATCAGAAACATTCATCCAATGTTGAATACCAGCATTGTTTATGATAACATTTAAGTCTGGATGATTTTTTTCTACCCATTTATATAGCGCAATACGATCTTCTTCATTCGATAAATCGCATTGCTTCGTAATTACGTTTGGTAATTTTTGAACAACGGCCTTCAATGCATCTTCACGTCTCCCACAAATAATGACTGTATTCTTTTCTTGAATAAATTTTTCGGTCAATCCTAGGCCAATGCCTGTGGCACCGCCTGTGATTAGAATTTTGTTATTTGAAAGTTTCATAGTATTGGGTCAAATAAAATTAAGAATTAGAATTATAAACTGCTGCAAACTCTTTTGCAAACTCATTCAGTTTCACCTTACCAAGCTCAGGACGATAACGAAAATAATCTTCGTAAAGCAGACTTCCCCGCCTTCCAGCATCCATTTCCGTTAGACCCTTGGCTGCCTGTTCGCTCATTCCAATGAACAGTAAAGTATTTAAGCGCTGTTCATCAGAGATTATGTTCCATTTCAAATCAGGTTTACCAATCGCTTCTCCTAAAATTTTTGCCACTTCATTTGGTGACAACTCATCGCTGGCAATGTATTGAAACGTTCTTCCACTAAACGGTTTCGCAATTTCAGCAGCAGCAATTTCGGCTATATCAATTGGGGAAACCCAAGGCTCTTTGTCATCTCCTCCATAGTTTGATATGATTGCACCTTGAGATTTTATAGCATTAATGAAAGCGAATGTGTTATAATAAAATCCGACAGGCCGCAAAGTAACAATAGCTATATCAGAAGGAAGCGCCCCTAAAATCTGCTCAACATTATAATGAGATGCTAATATACCATTGCCTTTATCCGTATGAGCACCAATACTACTGAGATGAACAATGCGCTTTACACCAGACTGCTGAATTGCTTGAGCATAATTTTCCGCAACCCCAGTATAAAATTTTATCATGTCAATGCTTTTGTCAAAGAAATTAATGGGTGGCTCCATTAAATAAACTACGTCTTCATTTTTAAATGTTTTCGTAAGGAATTGCACATCCTCCATAGTTCCAATTGCTGCTTTAGCGCCTAAAGCTTCGATCTCTTTTTGCCTTTCTGGTTTGCTGCTAACGACAGTTACTGTATGACCCTGCTGCACTAATTTTTTTGTGAGCGGTTTACTGATGTGCCCTAATGAACCTGTAATCGTGATTTTCATATTTGATATTTTGATAATACAAAAGTCGGTTGGCACGAGAATGGGAATGTAGCCAAATCTACTTTTGTTGTAGGCGTTCCTTGGTTCAATCTTTTACACACAGATAACCTGAGGAGCTAAAGAATTGGTTATTTTTGTTTATGACCTTTGATAAAATTTACCAATATAATTTCCCTACCACTATTCGATTTGGTGCAGGCTCGATTAACGAACTTGGAGATTATCTCAATAAAAACAATCTGTCAAAACCACTTGTGGTCACAGACCCAACCGTAGCGCAGCTCAATTTTTTTAAAACGATCATTAATGATCTTAAGAAAAAGAATTTGTCGGTTGAGGTTTTTTATGACATTCACAAAAACCCAGTGAAGTCGGATGTGTATAAAGGCACGGACGTTTTCGATCAAACAAAACGAGATTCGATTATTGGTATTGGCGGAGGAGCTGCACTTGATGTAGCTCGCTCGATTGTGTTAAGAGTAAATCATAGAGAAGATCTTTTCAAATATGATGATTTGATTGGAGGTGATGTCTATGTTACAAATGATGTTCCACATTTCATCACCGTTCCAACAACTGCAGGGACAGGAAGTGAGGTTGGGCGAAGTGCTATCATTGCGGATGATGTTACACATCAAAAGAAAATTTTATTCTCGCCAAAATTGCTCGCGAAAATTGTATTTGCCGACCCGATGCTGACAATGGAATTGCCTTCCTTTATCACCGCAGCAACTGGAATGGATGCGCTCACTCATAATATGGAAGCTTATTTAGCGAAGACTCCTCACCCACTTTGTGAAGGAATAGCACTGGAGGGAATCTCATTGATCAGTCAATCGTTGGAGAAAGCGACAAATAATTCCGATGTTGATTCTCGAAGTAAAATGTTGATTGCGTCACTGATGGGAGCAGTAGCTTTCCAAAAAGGATTAGGAGTAGTTCATTCGCTTGCGCATCCACTTTCCTCTTTGCTTGATACACATCACGGATTGGCAAACGCAGTAAACATTCCTTACGGGATGGAATTCAATATCAAAGGATTTGAAAATAAATTTAAACGAATTGCTCGAACCTTGGAATTGAAAGAGGAGACAGGAGAAGCGGTGGTAAAATATTTGTTTGATTTGAATTCTAAAATTAATATTCCTCACAAGTTGCGTGATATAGGCGTAAAACAAGAGCACGTTGAAACGCTAGCTGATTTAGCCATTGCAGATTTTGCTCATCCTAATAATCCTAAGCCTGTGACCCGTGAAGACTTCAAACAACTTTATTTGAAAGCATTGTGAAAATCGGATTGACAAATTGTGGCTCTGGGCCAAAGAAACAAGGTTACTATGTCAATTGGCTTCAGAGTGTTAATGGCGTAGAAGTTGTTGAACTATCCGCTGAAAAAAATAACGCAAGTGAATTAGAAAAGTGCAGTGGACTTGTGCTCTCTGGTGGTATTGATGTTCATCCGAGTTACTACAACAATTCAAAAATAGATTACCCAAAGGCAGAGGGTTTTAATGAAGCAAGAGATCGATTTGAGAAGGAAGTTTTTGATCTCGCTCAGAAAAAACAAATACCAACTTTAGGCGTTTGTCGAGGATTACAATTTATAAATTGCTTGATGGGCGGAACACTTATTCAAGATTTAGATGACCTGAATAAAACTCATGAAGGTGGCCCCGACAAAATTCACGAAGTAAAAATTGATCGAGGGACTTTACTCGAAAATATTTCTGGTTTGTCGAATGGAGATGTAAATAGCTCGCACCATCAAGCGATTGAAAAACTTGGTAACGGACTTAAGATAAATTGTAGAGCTAATGATGGAACCATTGAGGGAATTGAAAGATCAGATCTTAGTAAATCTTTTCTTCTTGCAGTGCAGTGGCATCCTGAACGAATGGAAGATCAGAGCAGCCCATTATCAAGAAATATCAGAGATAGTTTTTTAGAAGCAGCCAAGAAAATCTAGCCATGCAAATCATAAATCCAGCGACTGAAGAGATCATTAAAGAATTAAAGGAAGATGATGAAAGTTCGGTTAAGAAGAAGTTTCAGGAATTGAAACATGCTCAACTTCAATGGCAGAAAGCTTCCCTTGTTGATCGTGTTAATATTTTGAAGAAATTCTCTGACCTTCTTAAAAAGAATATTGAACCCCTTGCGTTGGTGCTGACTTCAGAAGTCGGAAAACCATTGCAGCAGTCGCGAAATGAGATTAACGGAGCTTGTGCTAGAATTCAATGGCTTACAGACAATGCGTCAAAATATTTATCTGATGAGGTGATGGTGGAGGATAAAAATCTCACCGAGAAAATTTCTTATGAACCACTGGGTGTGATTTGCAATATCTCTGCATGGAATTATCCATACCTTGTTGGAGTAAATGTTTTTGTGCCAGCACTAATTGCAGGAAATGCGCTGATGTACAAGCCTTCGGAGTACTCAACTCTAACAGGATTAGAAATCGAAAAACTTTTGAAAGAAGCAGGTGTGCCCCAAAATATTTTTCAAGTAGCGATAGGGGCGAAAAGCGTTGGTGAGATTTTGTTAAACACTGATTTTGATGGGTATTTCTTTACTGGCTCTTACAAAACTGGAAAATACATTTACGAAAAAGTTGCACCTAAAATGGTGCCGTGTCAATTGGAGCTTGGCGGAAAAGATCCGCTTTATGTAGCTGACGATATTGCAGACATTAAATCGGTTGCGGCTGGTACGGCAGATGGTGCATTTTATAATAATGGGCAAAGCTGTTGTGCTGTTGAACGGATTTATGTTCACGAAAAAGTATATGATCAATATGTAGACGAATTTGTAAAAGAAGTGAAGTCGTGGAAGATTGGGAAACCAACAGACGCAGGCGTTTATATCGGTGCGATAAGTCGCAAGGAGCAAATCGACTTTTTACAACAACAAGTGAGTGACGCGATAGGAAAGGGGGCCAAAGTTTTAAACGGAGGTAAAAAAATCGATGGCAGAGGTTATTATTTTGAACCTACTATTCTGATAGATGTCAATCACAAAATGAGTGTAATGCGTGATGAATCTTTTGGTCCGATCATCGGTATTATGAAAGTGAAAGATGATGCTGAAGCAGTTGAATTGATGAAGGACACTGAGTTTGGACTAACAGCTTCGGTTTACAGCAATGAGCAGAAACGAGCAGAGAATATTTTAGGTAAAATAAATGCGGGAACTGGCTATTGGAATTGCTGTGACCGAGTGAGTGCGGCAGTTCCTTGGAGCGGAAGGAAACATTCTGGCATCGGAGCTACACTCTCGCATGTTGGCTTAAGAGCCTTCACAAAACCAAAAGCGTATCATTTAAGAGCCTGAGTTTTTTTGAAATGAAAACCAAGTATTCATTTTCTGTAGTTGCCTTACTTTTTCTTTTTCAAAATTTACTTGCACAGAATTCAGAAAGCAAGTTGACGATTACTCACCTGACTGGCGATTTTTATCTTTATACAACATACAATCTCTACAAAGGAACTCGTATTCCAGCTAATGGATTGTATCTCGTTACCAACAATGGAGTTGTTCTTGTTGATTCTCCTTGGGACACGACACAGTTTCAACCATTGCTGGATAGAATTAAAATGAAGCACAATAAAAATATAGTGATGTGCATAGCCACTCACTTTCATGATGACAGAACTGGCGGACTTGAGTACTATAAAAAACTTGGGATTAAGACTTATACAACTAAGAAAACGGATGGCCTAAGCAAAAAACGAGGAATGAAAAGAGCAGAGTTCCTCATTGAGAAAGACACAACCTTTACGATTGGTCAATATTCTTTTCAAACTTATTTTCCAGGACATGGTCATGCTCCAGATAACATTGTGGTTTGGTTCGAAAGGAAAAGAGTGCTTTATGGGGGCTGTTTAATTAAAACTGTGGATGATGTAGATCTCGGTAATTTGGGTGATGCTAGTCAGGGTGATTATGCGATAACTGTGTCCAACGTTCAAAGGAAATTTGAGAAACCTAAGTTCGTTATTCCGGGACATGGTTTTTCAATGAGTACAAAATCAATACAACATACTTTTGATATGGCTAGGCAACTTAAACAGAAAAACGGAGGTCAATAGAGTTCTTACTCAGTATAAAAATCTCGGAGCATAGCAAAGTAAGTATCATTCCATCCTTCAACGATATCATTGTAAGCTTCATCCGGGATATTAGTATGGCGCAGCTCTACAGAAGTGCCTTCTTTGTCAGAATGAAGTTTTATAGTAACAATCGATTTTTCTTGTTGATCTCCGAAATACCATTCCTGAACAATTTTTTTCCCTTCTTCGAACTCGATATTTTTTCCAACAATACTTCCTTCCCACAACGAGAATTCAGAACCTGGTTCATCCGACATAATAGCTTCCTCACCAGTCCATAGATGTAATGTTAATGGGTGTGTAAGAGCCAAGTAAATTTCCTGTGGCGTAGCTGGAATCGAATAATATTTTTTGAAGTCTTTCACGACAGCAAAGATTAAACTTCATCGTTGCATTGACAAATGGAGGAATTAAATAGTGCGAGCCATTTCCCAGCCGATGATGCTCTTCTTGCGAGCTGAATTCCATCGATATTCTCCTAATATTCCATCTTTCCTAATTACACGATGACAAGGAATTAAATAAGCTACATGATTTGATCCAACAGCCGATCCAACCGCCTGCATTGCTTTCGGATTTTTGATTTGAGTGGCAATGTCTTGATAAGTTGTTACGGAACCCATGGGTAATCGCAGAAGGGCTTCCCAAACTTTAATCTGAAAATTCGTTCCCTTGACAAACACATGAAGTTTTTTTAATGTATCGCCCGATTGCTTGTCAAAAATTAGTCTAATAAAATTCAGCGTCAACTCTTGATCGTGATGGAAAATGGAATTGTGCCAATGCTCTTTCATTTTTTCCAATTCGATTCTTGGCTCTTCATCAGTTTGTAAAAATGAAAGCCAACAGATTCCCCGTTCAGTTACTCCAATCAGTGCGGTGCCAAAATGAGTTTCATGAAATCCATATTCGATTCGGATGTCAGATCCTTTCAATTTGTATTCTTGCGGTGTAACGGCTTCAAGTGTAGTGAACAAATCATAAACACGCGACTGACTAGAGAGGCCCGCGGATTCGGCTGCATCTATCAAGTTTTTTGTTTCGCTTAATTTGCCTTTTAGAAAATCAACGGTGAGATATTGCAAGAACCGCTTTGGACTTATGCCAGCCCATTCAGTGAATATGCGTTGAAAATGAAAAGGAGAGAGGTGAACTTTTTCAGCTACTTCATCCAATTCAGGTTGCCGCTGAAAATTTTCTTCGAGAAAATGAATTGCAGATTCGATCCGCTGATAATTGAAATCTTTTTCCAGTGTTGAGTTCATATCTAAATCAATTTATGATTCAAAATTGATTTAAAGAAGCTAATGGCTCAACCTGTTTCTTGCTCAGTTTTTAGTAGGAATGATAGCTTTTTCAGCAGTTTCAGCGCATTTGCCACAACCCGTAGAACAAGCGTTTTTAGATTGGAATGATTTGTAGACAATTCTACCAAGGTAGAACACCGCTCCGCCTAATGCTAGTATAATTAGTGTGTTCTGAATCATGCTACAAAGATACAAAAGAGGCCGGCAAAAAGTTCAGGATTTTCATTGCATGATTCCATTGGATTCACTGCGTAGAATTCACTACGGCATGTATGTAGTGGGGCTACATTGGGCAAATTTTACTTTAGCACTTAATGGGAATTTGTAGTCTTGAACAAATTGGTTTACAAGTTTTCCAAATTGAATCTGTTTTTCTGAGGAGGGTTGATCTTCGGGTTTACCTAGAAAATTGAAAATAAAATAATCGATAGTGCCATCGTTGTTGAAATAAATTCGCTGAAAGCATTTTACTTTCCTTTCCCATTTGAAATTGTTTTTTGATAAAAACTTTCCGAGATCCTGAAGTAGTTTGGAATATGCAGGTTGCAACTCTTCTTCCTTGAATACGGATTCAGAAGATGGAGTTGTAATCGCACTTTTATATTTCTTTTCCAGGGCTTCAACGTTGATGTTCTTTTTCTGTGCATTCTGAATGCTGATTCCAATATGCTGTCCAATTGAATTAAATGAGATGAAGAGCAGAATTGTGATTGAGGTTAGACTTAGTTTCATCGCTAGTGTTTATGTTATCTAAAGCTAAAAACAATATAAAAACTTAACTAACAATTGTATGTTAATGAAAATTATTTCCTCGCGATGGGAATATCATTGGAATAATTTTTTCACATTTGCTTGATATAGAACAAAGTCGCCTCGGTGTCAATCCATCGGGGCGATTTGCATTTTAACGAGGTATAACAAACGAACACTTGTTGTGAGTAATAGCCCTAAAACCGTTTTTGAAAAAATCTGGGATGCCCATGTGGTAAAGCATGCGGAAGGTTTTCCCGATGCACTTTTTATTGATAGACATTTCATCCATGAGGTGACAAGCCCACAAGCATTTGATGGTTTGCGCCAACGAGGAATAAAAGTTTTCAATACATCACGCACCACTGCTACAGCGGATCACAACGTACCGACAAAAGATCAGCATCTTCCAATTAAAGAAACGCTCTCGCGCCATCAAGTTCAAACACTTAGAAATAATTGCAAAGAGTTTGGAGTTGATCTTTATGATCTTGGTCATCCTTATCAAGGCATTGTTCACATCATCGGCCCAGAGTTGGGGTTGACTCTTCCAGGCATGACGATTGTTTGCGGTGACAGCCATACATCAACACATGGAGCTTTTGGAAATATAGCTTTCGGGATTGGGACAAGTGAAGTTGAACAAGTGCTTGCAACGCAATGCGTACTTCAGTACAAGCCTAAGACGATGAAGATCGAAATCAATGGTACGCTTGCAAAAGGTGTGTTGAGCAAAGACATTATTCTTTATGTCATCTCTAAAATTTCTGCTAGTGGAGCAACAGGATATTTTGTTGAATATACAGGCGGTGCCATCAGAAATTTGTCGATGGAAGCCCGCATGACGATTTGCAATATGAGTATCGAGATGGGTGCGCGTGGTGGATTGATCGCTCCAGATGAAACGACTTTCAATTACATCCGCGGAAGAAAATTCGCTCCTCAAGGAAAAGCATTTGATCAAGCTGTTGAAGAGTGGAGAAAACTTCGAACGGATGAAGGAGCAGTCTATGATGAGGAACTTGTTTACAATGCGGCAGACATTGCTCCGATGATCACATATGGAACGAACCCAGGAATGGGAATGCGAGTGACGGACCGGATTCCTACAGTTGAAGAATTGAAAGAGATCAGTGAACAGACTTCCTTCAAAAAATCATTGGAGTATATGGGGCTCGAGCCTGGATCGCAATTGCTAGGAAAGAATGTTGACTATGTTTTCATTGGAAGCTGTACGAATGCGCGCATTGAAGACCTTCGATTGGTGGCCGAAATGGTGAAAGGGAAAAAGAAGTCTAGCAGTGTTGAAGTGTGGGTTATTCCCGGTTCTAAACAAGTGGAAGCCCAAGCTAAACAGGAAGGTCTCGATAAGATTTTTGAAGAGGCTGGTTTTGAATTACGTGAACCAGGTTGTTCAGCATGCTTGGGAATGAATGAAGATAAAGTTCCTCCCGGAAAATATTGTATCAGTACAAGCAACAGAAATTTTGAAGGAAGACAAGGCCCTAAGTCTCGAACTTTTTTGGCAAGCCCATTGAGTGCAGCTGCCGCAGCGATTACGGGAAAAGTGACCGATGTTAGAGAGTTGATATAGTTGGAAAAAAATGAGCAAAGAAAAATTTATAAAACTGATTTCTACGGGTGTTCCAATCCAGGTCGAGAATATTGATACGGATCAAATCATTCCTGCTCGCTTTTTAAAAGCGACCACGCGTGAGGGGTTTGGTGATAATTTATTTCGCGATTGGAGGTTTGATTCAAATGATCAGCCGATCAAAGATTTTATTCTGAACAACTCAAAAATTTCAGGAAAGATTTTAGTCGGAGGGAAGAACTTTGGTTGTGGTAGTAGCCGTGAGCATGCAGCCTGGGCAATTTACGATCATGGATTCCGAGTAGTCGTGTCTAGTTTCTTTGCAGATATTTTTAAGAATAATGCTTTGAATAATGGATTGCTGCCTGTAACGGTTAGTGATTCTTTTCTTAAAAAATTGTTTGCTGCGATTGAAAATAATCCTCAAACTGAAATTACTGTTGATTTAGAAAATCAAGTTATTTCATTCTCTTCTGAGCAAGAGAAATTCGAAATCAATTCTTACAAGAAAGAATGCTTGATGAAAGGATATGATGATATCGACTACTTGTTGAGCCTGAGAAGTGAAATTAGAGAGTTTGATAAAGAATTATTAGTTAAGTAATAAATGAAGAAGAAAATCGTAGTTCTGCCTGGTGATGGAATCGGAAAAGAGGTAACGGCCGAAGGTAAAAAGGTATTAGAGGCAATTGCCGAGAAATTCGGCCACGAGTTCGAATTTGATGAAGCATCGATTGGTCATGATGCCATTGAAACAACAGGAAACTCTTTGCCCGATGAGACTTTAACTAAACTGAAGAATTGTGACGCGATTTTATTCGGAGCTGTGGGCCACCCGAAATATGATAATGATCCAACTTTAAAAGTCAGACCAGAACAAGGTCTATTGAAGATGAGGAAGGAGCTCGGTCTTTATGCTAACCTGAGACCAATAAAATTGTTTGATGAACTACTTAGTGCGTCAAGTATAAAACCTGAAATTTTGAGAGGCTCTGATATTTTATTTTTCCGTGAACTCACTGGTGATGTGTATTTCGGGGAGAAGGGGAGAAAAGATGAAGGTGCAACTGCTTATGATCTGATGATCTATCAACGATATGAAATCGAGCGTATAGCTCATAAAGCATTTCAGTCGGCAAGAACGCGAAACAAAAAAGTTACTTCGGTTGATAAAGCAAATGTATTAGAGAGCTCACGACTTTGGAGAGAGACAGTTCAGCAAATCGGCAAACTATATTCTGATGTGCAGCTTGAGCATTTATTTGTTGATGCTGCTGCCATGAAACTTATTCAGAATCCACGCAGCTTTGACGTAGTGCTCACTGGAAATTTATTTGGTGACATTCTTACAGATGAGGCGTCTCAGATAGCGGGTTCGATGGGAATGTTGGCTTCAGCTTCCGTTGGTGATGCTGTTGGCTTGTATGAACCTATACATGGAAGTGCTCATGATATTACTGGTAAAGGGATAGCGAATCCGCTCGCTTCAATTTTGTCTGTAGCGCTTATGCTTGATATTTCTTTTTCGATGAAAGAAGAATCAGAAGCAGTTATTAAGGCTGTAGAACAAACATTGAAAGACGGATTTAGAACGGTTGATATCGCAGATGCTGCTACTGAGAAGAATAAGATTTTGAACACACAGCAAATGGGAACTCTTGTAAATAGTCAAATTGAAATGGTTGTTGTTAGTTGATTGTTTGACAGTAAATGAACTGGCGACCCAATAATTAATAAAGAAATTATGAGTAAACGAATTCAAATCTTCGATACTACACTTCGCGATGGCGAACAAGTACCGGGTTGTCAGTTGAAAACGGAAGAGAAAATTATCATTGCCAAGGAGCTTGAGGCACTTGGTGTTGATGTAATTGAAGCTGGTTTTCCTATTTCCAGTCCAGGGGATTTTCTCTCGGTTGTAGAAATTTCAAAAGCAGTAAAAGGGCCGGTTGTTTGTGGTCTTACTCGCGCGAAAAAAGAAGATATTGATGTTGCTGCTGAAGCCTTGCGACATGCAAAGCGCGGTAGGATTCATACAGGAATTGGCTCAAGTGATGTTCACATCAAACATAAATTCAAATCTGACCGTAACCAAGTTTTAGAACAGGGTGTATGGGCTGTGCAGTATGCCAAGAGCAAAGGTTTGGAAGTAGAATTTTATGCTGAAGATGCTGGCCGTGCTGATTTAGATTTTTTAGCAAAAATGACTGAAGCTGTAATTGAGGCTGGTGCAGATGTAGTTAACATTCCTGATACAACGGGTTATTGTTTACCTCACCTTTACGGAAAACGAATTCAATATCTCTTTGAGAACGTAAAGAATGTTGATAAAGCTGTGATCTCTGTTCATTGCCATAATGACCTTGGTCTTGCAACTGCAAATACGCTAAGTGGTGTGTTAAATGGAGCCAGACAAGTGGAAGTTACAATGAATGGTATTGGCGAACGCGCTGGAAATACATCGCTTGAAGAAGTGGCGATGATTTTTGAAGTTCATAAAGATTTAGATTTTGTGACAGGAATTAGACCTGAAAGAATTTACGGATTAAGTAAACTAGTCTCAGGAATGATGCGTATGCCAGTGCAGGCAAACAAGGCAATTGTTGGGTCGAATGCGTTCGCACACTCTTCAGGTATTCATCAGGATGGATTCTTGAAACATCCTGAAAATTATGAAATTATAAATCCTGCTCGAGTTGGTGTACCATCATCATCTATTGTATTAACTGCAAGAAGTGGACGTGCAGCATTGAAGCATCGCATGGAATTACTTGGCTATCATTTTGAAGGCGAGGAATTAAACACGCTTTATGAAAATTTCTTGATTGTCGCGGACGAAAAGAAAGAAGTAAAAGACGAAGATTTAATGCTTCTCATTGTCAACATTCCCGTGTTGACAAAATAATCAGTTACAGTTAGCGTACTCGTACTTAACTGTTTGGATGAACCCTGGAATGTACTGCGTTAGAGGATAACCGTTATTATTGTACGTGTATTCAAAGGTTGTTAATTGAGGTGCACCGCCTGGTGGCGTGAAAGTGTATTGTGTAACGTTGTTTGTCGGAGGAGGTTCATTTGTAAAGAATGGATTTGAAAGATGCGGGTTCGGATGTGTGTCCCAGAGGTAATCTTCAGTATATAGCAAGGTATCTGTAGTAGCGTTGTAAGTTTTTCTTCTTGAATAATTTTTGTTGTTTGATGAAGAAAAGCTTAATCGAATAAAGCGCGACATGTAATAGCCACCAGTTGATAGACTGTATTTATAATATTGAATGAGTGTATCCTGATTTGCTGAATTGTAAAAGAATTTCACTTTCATATTATGACTTACATCGTATTGCATTTCTTGAGTCCAAAGTGTTAGCCTGCTTTTGTTATCATAGTTATAGGTGATAGTTAGCAGACCGTTGTCAAACTCTGAAATTATTCTGTTTAAGCTGTCGTAAGTTAAAACTGAAGATATAATACCACTTCCAGTGTATGAAGCCACTTGGTTTTTGTCATTATAGAGATATGCATAATATGTGGAGCTGGCTAGCTCCGAAGAGAGATAACAAATTTTAATAGGCACTTGGCTCTTCTCACAAGAAGCCAAAACGGCAACTAAAAACCCAAAGAGTACCTTTTTCATTTTTTGAAGTAGGAAAACAATTCAAGGATTTCCAATTGGGAATCTATAATTCATCTATTTTGGGTGATATCAAATGAAAATAAAATGTGAATTGACAATTATTTTCGCTGATCGTAGCCCTTAGAGTTTGTATCAAATTTCAATAGCCCGACCATTTTCCCACACTAACCCAAACTGGGGCCCAAATTTTTTGACCCAATCTTTGTCTGTGGCATTATCAAACAGTTCAATGTAATCTTGCGATGCCAGTTCTTTTAATTGAGAATCAGATAGCCCTTTAATGCTGATGTAACCACTTCAGCAAATCTGAATTGTATGCCTGAAAATTTTCTTTCTTTAAAATATGATCTGAGCGCAATCAATCTCTCTGAAATTTTTTGATTCAATTCGACAGCTTGATTTAATGTCACATCAATGTCTTTTATGTGACCGTCATTGTTAAAGTCGCCATTGCGTAACACACGAATAGGATTGATATGGATTTCTCCTTCGTATCGGTTTACCATAAAGAGATTTCAAGCAAAGATACAATACTTACTTAGTCAGAATAATAGTGATAGCCTGATATGAGTCTCCAAGCAGACCGAGGAAAGTGACGACTACTCCAAAAGCGCCAATGGCATGACCTTCAGAAAATTCATTGAGCCAAGAAACGAAGTCGCCTAAAAGTATTGAGCAGATCAGTACAATGAAAAGAAAAATGATTGGCAGTGTTGACCACACAATCGTGGTTTCAACGTCTTTCCAGTTTTCAGGTATAATTCGATCATAGAAGCCAACGAGGTAAGGAATTTCAATAAAGAAGACCATCGTGATAAAAAGAGTTATGATGGTGACAGAGACTTTGTTTTTAATCAAAGCGTATGCAAAATCTTTGAGCTTACTTTCTTCATTCAAAATTTTGGATTCAATTCTATTAGCAAGTGGTTTGTATCGTATCTCGATGTAGGCTAAACTGATTCCTACAATCTCGAAGACCATGGAAATAAACTGTACGTAGTTCGAAGCAGTCTCGTTGAAAAACCTCATGGAGTTTGGGGTTAAAAGCATTGTGATTAAGGCCAACACTAAAACCACCTAAATGAGAGCGACAAAGTAAATCAAAATTTAGTCATTTTTTTACTTTTTCCACTTCTGACTCCATTCGTTAGCCTGCTGCTGAAGTTTGATTTTTCCGCTTGCAATTAATTCAGCTAATCGTTTGTTCATTGAGCCTTTGCTTGTGAAGTGATAGTAACCGCATTCCTCACACTTATAAACTGCAATTGGCCCATTGCCTGAATAATTGTTTCTGCTATGTGAATCTATCAATGCTTCTTCTGCAATGATTTCTGTTTGATAAACTCGCTTGCCTGTACTGCACTTAAGCATAGCTTTTTTGTCAGGTGAAGATAGCAATGTTGAGTTAGCTTCTCAACTACAAGGAGTCAATATCGATAATTCTAAAAAAGTCTTTATCAAATATTCGGAAGTAAATCCATGAAGGGTACCAATTGTAATAAGGCCAAAATTTTTTGATTGAATTCTGTTCAGTTGTATAGGCTGTCATTGCTTCTTTTTTCTGAGCAGCAAAACGATAGAAATTTATTTGCACATTGGGAAGCGGCATACCACTACATGCATATATTTTTTTTGCAGAATCGTAAACTGGAAGATTGTGCATCACTCGCTCAGCAAGAGAGGGCGTGAAAACAGTTTGGTATATTTTCTTTACCGAAAGACCAGAATCCGCTTTGTGTTTTTGACAATACTTTAAGATCAATTGACTTACGATTACATGATCTGGATTTCCGTAGCCACCAATTGCATTGTCGAGTGTGAAAATTACAGTTGGTCTATGTTTCTCTATATAAGTGCCAATTACTTTTTCCAAAGAATCCATTTTATAATTTTTGGGAAAATCGGTGTAAGCCATTGGCATGTAGGGAGATTCATTTTGAGTATCATTGCGGAAGTTGAAGTCGACAGGATCAACTCCCTCGAGGCCTTGAATTTCACCAACCGTTGCCAGTGATTTTTTTCTGATGGGATTTTTCAAACTATCCTTTTTTGCATACAAACCGCTTTGTTGGTAAAAGCACATCTCCCGAACCTGCCATCCGTTTTTACAAAGCATCGTCATTGTTCCAGCAGCCGAAACCATATCGTCATCGTGAGCCACAATGATCAAGGCTTTTTTGCGACTCTCTCCTGCAAGTATGTGTCTTCAGGATATTCTTCAGTTGCAGATAGTGTCGTCAAATAGTATAGATGACAACCAACTCCAATCAGAAAAAGACATAGCAATCCCGCAAAGAATCTAATAGCTCTTTTCATAATTAATATTTTTTATGTGTGACTATATCAGTGTGCCAGAGAGGCGCGATACATTTTTAAAAAATACAAAGGCAGAAAACCCACAGCAAATAGACAAGAGCCAATGACTACGAACATGTCAGCTCCAGCCATATATCCAATTTTCAAAGCGAATCCACCAGTCACAAAAATTAAACTGGTTAATGCGATCATAATACGAATGCGATCAATCATAGACATATTCGGTTTGAATGAAAGCAGCGGAATTCCAACCGTGAGACCAGCAAGCCCGACCAGCAAAAAATCGTTGCCTATGGAAAGATGTAAAGTCCTTGCCGCAATGCCAAAACAAAACGACATCGAGCTTAAGAGCATAATACTGTATTTGAATTTCTTCATAAGAATGACTTTATAATTTAACAGGTAGTACGTCTCTCTTTCTAGTTCTTTAAATCCCTCGGACGCGAGTTCATTCACTGAATCCTGAAACGCACGAGTGAAATTAATTCCGACTTTCATTTTGTCTTCTACTGCGCAGCAAAGATGATCGATGAGATCTTCCTGCATTAACCTTCTGCTAATTTCGCTCGATTCTATTGTGTTTCGGATATATTGAATATGATCAGCTGAAAGTATCATGCGAATTTTGTTTTGTTTTTCGAAAACATGATCTGATTGATAGTAGAAATAAAATCTTCCAGTTCATTCATGTAAGCAGCTGTCATTTTTTTTCCGGTCGCAGTGAGAAAATAATATTTGCGAACTCGCCCACTGACTATTTCTTCTTTGAAAGACAATATCCCATCCTCTGTTAACTTCTGCAGACAAGGGTAGAGCGATCCATCTTTGATTAAGATCTTTTTGTCGGACAGTTCGTGTACATGTTGAACAATCTCATATCCATACATTTTGCCATTTTCTGCTAGCAACTTTAAAATGATAGCCGACAATGTTCCTTTCAGTAGCTCTTTTGAAAACATGGACAAATGTATACCTCAAATATTGATATATCAAAATACGAGGCATAATATTTTTATAATCTGGATTTCGAGCTGAATTAAACAGATTTATTCTTCCAAAGGTCTCTTCTTGATCATTCCACCTTTGATATCGTTCACACTGTTTTCCACTACAAAAGCATCAGAATCTATTTTGGCGATTTCCGGTTTTTAACTTTTGTAATTCCAGTCGTGTGATAACCGTGAAAATGACGTCAACATCAAAAGTGCGATGACCTTTTTTCCCGAAACCGCCTTTGCCTTTAAGTACAGTTACGCCTCGCCCCATGTTATTGATGATAGCGTCTTTGATATCATCACTTTTTTCCGACACGATCATTACGCTTGTGTATTCTTCAATTCCGTGGACAACAAAATCTACTGTCTTACTGGCAACGAGATAAGTAAGGATTGCATAAAGCGCAGTTTCAATGTGCATGAGATAAGCTGCAACAGAAAAAATGATGATGTTGAAAACTAAGATTATATCACCAACGGTCAATGTTGTTTTACGGCTTGAATAAATAGCTAGGATTTCCGTTCCATCGAGAACACTTCCGCCTCGAATGGATAAACCGATCCCTGCTCCCAAAAAGAAACCTCCAAAAAATGCAATCAATAGTTTGTCAGAAGTAATCGTTGGGAATTCAACATAGGCAAGTGTAAGCGCAAGCAATACAATTGCGACCAATGTTTTCATCGCAAATATTTTTGACACTTGTGTATAACCGATAATGATAAACGGAATATTGATGATGAGTACAAGAATAGACAAGTCAATATTGTAGATGAGATTCACTAAAAGTGAAATGCCCATCACGCCACCATCTAAAAAATGATTGGGCAATAAAAAACCTTTTAACCCGAAGCCAGCAGCGGCCACTCCAAGTACAATAAAAAAAGTATCCTTGACAGCGCGAGTGATGTCGATCTTTCGATCACGAATTGCTTTTAGTTGCTTAAATCTTTGAACAGTACTCATATAATCTCAAAGTAGCGCTTCATTTCCCAATCAGTAACAGGCTTAAGATGCTGGCGCCATTCCCACTCACGCGTTTGTACAAAGTGTTCGGTAAATTTTTCCCCGAGAATTTCTTTTGCGATCGAAGAATTTTTCATCGCTTGTGTGGCTTCATGCAAAGTCGAAGGCAAAACTCCATGTGAAAAATCACGATAACCATTTCCTTCAGTCGCCTTTTGAAGTTTTAATTTCTTTTTGATTCCATATAGTCCAGATGCAAGCGCTGCTGCCATTGCGAGATATGGATTTACATCTGAGCCGATCACACGTGTTTCAAGTCGACAAGATTTTGAGCTGCCATTCAATACGCGCAATGCAACAGTTCTATTATCTATTCCCCAGGTTAATGTGGTTGGAGCCCAAGCACCTTCTACTAATCTTTTATAACTATTTATTGTGGGTGCATACATTGGTAAAATATGAGGCAAGCAATACAGCTGACCAGCGATATAATGTTTCATCACATCACTCATTTTATTTTTACCTGCATCATTGTGGAAAAGATTCTTCTTTGACGATTTATCCCATAAGCTCTGATGCACGTGGCCACCACAACCGGGAAGCGACTCATTGATTTTGGCCATGAAGGTTGCCAAAATATTGTGCTGATATGCAATTTCTTTAACCGCAGTTTTAAAAAGCAGGGCTCGATCAGCAGCTTCTAAAATTCCGGCATGAACTATTGCGGCCTCCAATACTCCAGGTCCAGTTTCTGTATGAAGACCTTCAATCGGCACGTTGAATTTTCTTAGTAATTCAAAGAGATCAGTAAAAAATGGATTTTGCAGCGTGCTTCTCAAAATGGAATAACCAAACATTCCCGGAGTGATTGGCTCGAGGTTTCTATAGTTTTTTTCACGGGCACTTTGTGGAGTTTCAGCAAAGTTGAACCATTCAAACTCTTGTGAGAAAATGGGAGTGAAGCCTGCGCGCTGAGCGTCACTTAAAACTTTTTTTAATAATTGTCGTGGACAAACATGTGATGCTCCGAAAGCTTTAGCGTTATTTTTTTCTTCTAAAATTTCGCCAAGAAAAAAAAGGCAGATCGTTTTCCCATGGAATTGTTCTGAATGTATTCAAATCCAATTGTGCAGGAGCATCTGGATATCCGGAATGCCAACCTGTGTAGCCGACATTATCATAAGCGACATCGCTGCTATCCCAACCGAAAATCACATCACAGAAAGTTGTTCTACCGTCAGCGACCGATAAAAATTTTTCTGTTGAAATATATTTTCCCCGCAGGATGCCGTCAATGTCTGAATAGGCAATCTTGACTTTTCCTGCAGGATGTTTTTTTACGTAATCAATTATAGAACGTGGAGACATACGCGAAGATTTAGAATGTACAATTTACGAATTACGACCTAGGATTTTAATTAGAATATAACTTACTCCTAGAAAATCAAAAAATAAATCGCGGCAAGCTGAATGTTATAAAATGTCATCGAGACAAAGGACGCAATAGCAATTATTAACGCAATTATGGGAAAGACGGGAAAAAGAGGCACGCGAAACGGACGGTGGAGATCAGGTTCAGCTCTTCGTAATTTAACATAACGAAATCATCGAGATGATATAAATAGTCAGCGCGCCAAAAACGGAAATAGTAATTATCTCCGCAGTCTTGCCCGTAAGCAATGCGACAATGCCAAGCAGCATATTTGCAACAAGAGCGTTGGCAGGCGTTTGAAATTTTGAATGAATCTTTCCTAAGAAAGCCGGTGCATAATTTGCCTTTCCAAACTCCATCGTCGACCTTCCAGCAGCAAGCATGAGCCCATGGAATGAAGCAGGTGCTGTTCGGATCTTGATTGTGTTTCCCTATTAACCTTAGCAATACGTAGTCTAACCAA
>JASGIR010000011.1:0-72870 GCA_049840975.1 Cyclobacteriaceae bacterium
ACAAACTGTGGGCGAAAAAGGTGATCCGTATTACTTAGGATTTTTTTATCGCGGCCTCGCACATCTGAAAATCATTCAATGGAAAAATGAAGAAGCTATTGATTATCTAAAGAAAGCGGAAGTCTATGCGAAGAAAAAGCCGCGCGATTTCTATGTGCTAATGAACATCTGGGATTTATTTGGCCGAGCCTATGAGCAAATGCTTGACTATGAAACTTCAGACAAATATTATCAGCAAATGTGCGAGCAAGAGAAGAGGTACACAGATTATTTGCAACGAATAAAATGCTACCTGCATGATTCTGATGCGGCCAAGCGACATGGAGATTTGGCCACATCGCTTCGTTCGATATTTAAAGCGCTTGAGGTTTCAGAGATTTATCGCTATCCACAAGAAAGGGCTGAGATATATAATAGAATCGGGCTGATCTATTCTGAACTATCACAGTATCCATTGGCAATTCAATATTTTCTGGAAGGATTAAAGCTTAGTGAAAAGAGTGGGCTTCAGTTTGAAACGGCTGATTTGTACACTGGCCTTGCTTGGGTTTACAAAGAAGAGTCAAATTATGATGCAGCTCATGAATATCTAAACAAATCTGAGACTATACGTTCAGCCATTGGTGACGAAATGGGAGTTTCTCTTTGTCAAAATATCCGTGGATTGGTCTTTTATCTTCAAAAAGAGTATGACAAATCAATGAATGAGTTTAACAAATCACTTGCTATTCGAAAAGCTTACAGAAATGAATTGAGTGCGATGGCTGTGGTTTCAAATATGGCACTCGTTCACGAAGCAAGAGGAAACTATTCACTAGCAATCGACCTTCAAAAACAAGCTCTTGTTGTGGAGGAAAGATTAGGTAATAAACTCAACATGGGTATTTCGTATAATGAACTTGGACTTTTGCTGGTTAAGACAAAGAAATATCCCGAAGCAAAAATGTATTTAGAAAAAGTGCTTCGATTGTCTTTGGAGATTGATTCAAAAATTATGCGCAGAAATGCGTATTTAAATTTGGCAAATCTCTATGAGGCGACTGGAGACCTTCACAATGCAATTCTTTTCCACAAACGTTTTGAACTGCTTGACGACAGTGTTTTTTCAGAAAACAGTACTATTAAACTGGCAGAGATGCAGGCACTCTATCAAGTAGAGAAAAAAGAAAAGGAGATTAGTCTACTCAATGACCAAAGAAAATTGCAAGAAAAAGAATTGGAATCTGAAAGGAGCTTGGCCAAGCAGCAACGTGTTGTTATCGCAGTTTCACTAGTGTCCATTGTTATGTTGATTGTTGGTGTGGCTATGACCTTTAAATACAGTCGCGAAAAAAATAAAGACAATGAGCGCCTTCAAAAACTCAACGTTGAAATAGTGGAGCAAAAAGAAGAAATCCAGGCTCAGTCTGAAGAACTGATTGAAGCTTCTGAAACGATTACGAGTATTAATAAAGAGCTTGAAGAGAAGATTGAAACTCGAACATCAGAATTGAAACAAGCCTATAAAGAACTTGATACCTTTTTCTATAGATCTTCGCACGATTTCCGCAGGCCGATAACAACGTTTTTAGGATTGGCTGGTGTGGCAAAAATCACAGTTAAAGATCCCGTATCACTTGAACTTTTCGATAAAGTAAGCGAAACAGCAGAGAGCCTTGATCGGATGTTGCAAAAGCTTCAATCCATAAGCGATGTCGGAGCTCAACAAATGATTTTCAAAGAAGTTTTTATAAAAGAGTTGGCAGAAGAAGTATTGAATGGTTTCAAAAAACTCATTCAACAGAAGAAAATCATGGTTCACTTGGATATCAACGAAGAGCAGCCCTTAGTTTCATATCCTGCCATGGTCAAAATTATTATCGAAAATTTGATTGAGAACGCAATTCACTTCTCGAGGCAGGAGAATCCTTTTGTGAAGTTGAAGGCTGTAGTAAACTCTGCTTCGGCAACAATAACCATCGAAGACAATGGTCAGGGAATAATGGAAGAATATAAGCCGCGGATTTTTGAAATGTACTTCCGTGCAAATGAGCATTCCAAAGGCAATGGGCTCGGGCTTTATATCGCGAAAAAGGCAGTGGAAAAACTAAATGGGGGCATCTACTTTGATTCACACTTTGCTTCAGGATCCACTTTCAAAGTGATGTTGCCAAACAGACAAAAATAAAGCGATGCCATAGCATCGCTTTATTGAAAATCGAATATTACGATCTTGCCAATTACATTCCAGAGCCTGAACCTGAGCCAGAATCCGTTCCTGAATTCCATGAAGGAGTTTCAGTTGGTGCTGGTGTTGGAGCAGGTGCAGGAGTAGGTGCTGCTACTTTAGGAGCTGCGGGTCTTTTAGCTGCAGGTTTCTTTTTAGCCGGCTTCTTCTTAGCAACTTTTTTAACGGCCTTTTTTGCTTTTTTAGCTGCCTTCTTAACTACTTTCTTTTTGGCTGCTTTCTTTACGGATTTTTTAGCTTTCGCTTTTCCTTTCTTCGCTGCTTTTTTAGCTTTCTTTGCCATGGCACTAAGGGTTTAAATTTTTTTTTGGAGTAGTGTTGTTAGGATTTCTATTTCAAATCTCCTGAAATTTAGTTAAGAGTTTGATTGGATTATCACTTGATGAAAAAAAAATTTCATTCCCAATTCAACAAGATCACTCCGCATAATCGATCATCGATGAGCATGCGACTCGATAATCAGTCATGAAAATAATTTCAGGGTAAATTTTGTTTTTAGCAAAATACTAAATATTTTAGCATTCGATTTAAACACTACAACAATGAGCGCAGACGCAAAAGAAAAACTGAAAGCCCTTCAACTTACCATTGATAAACTTGAAAAAACCTACGGTAAAGGCACCGTAATGAAACTTAGCGATGAAAAAATCATGGACGTTCCGGCCATTTCAACCGGTTCGCTTGGCCTTGACATTGCCTTGGGAATAGGAGGGCTTCCTCGCGGTCGTGTTACAGAAATTTATGGACCTGAATCTTCGGGTAAGACTACATTGACGATGCATGCAATTGCCGAAGCTCAAAAGAAAGGTGGATTAGCAGCTTTCATTGATGCGGAACATGCTTTTGATAAAGCCTATGCCGAAAAATTGGGAATTGACACTGAAAATCTTCTGATCTCGCAACCAGATAATGGCGAACAAGCCCTGGAAATTGCAGAACATCTTATCCGCTCTGGTGCCATTGATATTATTGTTATTGACTCAGTTGCGGCTCTTGTGCCCAAAGGTGAATTGGAAGGTGAAATGGGAGAAAGCAAAATGGGTTTGCAAGCCCGATTGATGTCTCAGGCACTAAGAAAACTAACTGGAACAATTAGCAAGACTGGTTGCGCCTGTATTTTCATCAACCAATTGCGTGAGAAAATCGGTGTCATGTTTGGCAATCCTGAAACAACAACAGGTGGAAATGCTCTTAAGTTTTATGCGTCTGTTCGTTTGGACATACGCAGAATTGGACAAATCAAAGAGAATGCCGATGATATTACTGGGAATAGAGTGAAAGTGAAGGTCGTTAAAAACAAAGTAGCGCCTCCATTCAAGGTTGTTGAGTTTGATATTATGTACGGACGTGGTATCTCCAAGTCTGGCGAAATAGTCGATTTGGGTGTTGAACTCAATGTGATTCAAAAAGCCGGTTCTTGGTTTTCTTATAATGGAAACAAACTTGGCCAAGGCCGTGATTCTGTGAAGCAATTGATTGAAGATAACCCAGAGTTGATGGACGAACTTGAAAAGAAAATCAAAGAAAAATTTTCAACCGGTGAGGTAGAAAAGAAAGCTGACGAATAGCTAGAATTTTAAAATAATTGAGAAGAGGCTGCTTATTTTGAGCAGCCTTTTTTTGTCGTAAAAACACTTGAAAAAAATCGCTAATTTTCGTAATAGAATTATTCTATGAAAACACACAAACACATTCCTTTAGCGCTTTTGCTTTTCGCAATTCCGGCATCCTTGTTTGCCCAAGCCAAATACGACAAGGCGATAAAAGCAACCGATGTTGCATACGAATCTGGTGATTACAAAAAAGCCATTTCCGGATTGGAGAAATTCAAAAAGAAAGCATTCAAAAAACTTGGCCCACAAAACGCCTACACAGTTACATATTATTATCTCATGGCGAAAAACTGCTTAGGCTCAGGCAGGATAAATGATTTTGAAAGCAACGTTCAAACAGCGATTTCTTCCAGTGTTGTTAATAATAAGGAAGACAGTAAAAAGCACGGTCAGCTGCTATCTGATATCGCAGAGCTGTATGTGCTCAACGGTTCTTTCCGTGTTGCACGAGAATATCTTGATAAATCCAAAAAAATATTGGATGCGGGTGCTTTCATGACAGATGACATTAAAGCGAAGTGGAACATTCGCTATGCTGAGGCTCTTACAGGTCAAGGTTATTACAATGAAGCCCTCGATATTTTAAATGACCAAGAGAAATATTATTCTGGAAGAGCGATAAAGCAAGAAGCTTATGTTGATGATAAGGGAAATTTAAAAACCCGTAAAGTTCCAGAAGATGAACTCACGATTCGGTACCAGGAATATGCGCGGTGGCAGAACGATTTGGGTAACGCTTATCTCTGCCAAGGAAATTTGTTGAGCGCTGACTCGGCTTTTGTAAGAGGTTCGAAGTGGATCAAAAAATACTTAGGCCGTTTCGATATGGCTTTTGTTTACAATCAGTATCTCACCACAAAATATATCATCGAAAATGGTCTAGATATTAATCGTGATTTTCCTTCGGGAACAGGTTATGATGAAGCTCTAAACAATTTGAAAGCAAATCATAATAACACACATTATTTAGCGATTTCCATTTATGAAGATTATTTGAAACGTCTGCTCGCTCAAGGAGGAGGTAACCGCTACTACACGGTGAGGTCGGAGTTTGAAAAAATGATTGAACATAACTACAAGGGAAGTGCCTATGCTGCGAGATTAAGAGCAGTTGAGTTCGATGCAAAACTGGATCGTGACAAAACTAAAAACCTGGAGAATGATGCCAACAACATGCTTGCTAAGACTCCAGAGCTTCCGCATAATAATATTACCACCATTCACATCCTTGAATTCATGTATGGACTTGCAGTGTATGAAAAACTCTATGCAAACTCACAAGGATATTTGACGGCAATAGTAGATATCCAAGCAGATTTATGCGGACCTGATGCACCCAACACGCACTTAGCTAGATTGAAGCTTGCCAACTTCTATCTTGATTTTACAAACAAAGTGGCAGAGGCAGGAAAAATATATGCCACTAGCTTTAATGACAAGGTTGAAAAAGAGATCAACATCAGACATAATGATCAACTTGAAATACTGAATCACATTGCGAATTATTATGAATTGACTGACCAATATGATAAAGCCTCCGATGCTTTAAGTAAAGCACAAAATGCAGCTCGCGTGAAGTACGATTACAAAGATGTGCTTTATGCTGCTGAACTTACTAATAACGCCAAACTTCAAATTAAACTCGGTCAGTATGAAGCGGCTGAGAAAAGTCTTGCGAATTCTCTAAAAATTTTAGAGGATAAAGGCAAAGAAGACTATGTGAAAAGTTATTTAGTTGATGCGATAGAAACGCAAGCTGCGCTCTTTGGAATCAAAGGATTGTTTGACGATGCCGAAGACAACCTTGACCGTGCTGCCAAAATAATTTCAAAAGCAGACCGAATTCTCATTCTCGATGAGAGTAGCTCCACAAAGGAAATGGCAAGTTTATACATTCAACTTGGTCGCTATTCACGAACCGAAGAATTGTTGGAAAAACTTATCAAGGACTACGAAAAAGTGTATGGCAATAGTTCTGTGCGTTTGATTGATCCACTTGTTAACATGGGCCGTTTGTCTCTCGCCAAAGGAGACTACACTGAAGCAGAGAAAATTGCGACTCGTGCAAAACAAATTGCGCTTTCGGTTTATAGTGAAAAGTCGACAAAGACTGCCCCAGTTTTGACACTTATGGGTGACCTCGACAATATTGTTGGTGACTATGATGCGGCTGGTGATAATTTTAAGAAGGCCCTCGATGCTCAAGAGAAACAGTTTGGGCACAATCATATCGAAGTAGCAAAATCTATTTCAAAAATGGCATTGGTGAAATTTTATAAAGGTGACTCTCCTGATGAAATTGAAAAAATGCTCACCGATGCACAGAATATTATGGCGGGCAAACTTGGAAAAGCAAATCCACAGTATGCCGAAATACTCAAGAGCATGGCAGTGCTAAACATATCTCAAAAGAAGTACAGCAATGCCTTCAGCTCACTTACTCAAGCTGAAGCTATTTGGAGAAACAAGACTGGAAGCAAAAATAATATCAACGCAGCCGCTATTTTCACTTTGACTGGTGATGTGTATTATCAAATGAAGAACTACACAAAAGCGGAAGATTTTTACAACAGCGCGAAAGATATTTATGAGAAATACTTTAGCAGGCAGCATCCGGAATACGTAAAAATTCTTTCGAAGCTTGCGAAGGTGTATTATATGCAAAAAGAATACAAAAGATCGAAGAAGAACATTGAAGAGGCACTCAATAATTACGAAACCTTTATCAAGCACTATTTCCCTGCTCTTAGTGAGCGAGAGAAAGCAAAATATTGGAACACAATGAAAGGAGATTTCGAATTTTATAATACGCTTGCTTTTGGTCAGCTCGAAGATTTCCGTGATCTCGCTGGCAAAGTGTACAACTATCAGCTCCTTACCAAAGCTCTGCTGCTTAGCTCATCCATCAAGATTCGCGAACGAATCCAAAACAGTAGAGACGAAAATTTAAAAACGGCTTACAATAATTGGGTGACTAAGAAAGAATTTTTGACAAACGCTCTCTCCATGAGCAGTCAGCAGTTGATACAAAATGGAATTGATCCGGCTTTGCTTGGTGCAGAGGTGGAAAAATTAGAGAAAGAGCTCAGCGAAAAATCAGAATTATTTGGACAAGGTTTTGAAAACAAAAAGATTACTTACGAGAATGTGCAAAAAACATTGTTCAAGAATGATGTAGCCATTGAAATGGTTCGCTATCGTTATTTCAGCCACGATTTTACCGATTCAATTATTTACGTGGCCATGTATGTGAAGAACGACAATGGCCGACCAAAAGTAATTGCATTGCCTGACGGCAAGAAAATGGAGACACGCTACTTCCGTTATTACAGAAACAGCATCATTGGGAAAGTTCCAGATCAATATTCTTATAAGATATTCTGGGAGCCAATTCAAAAAGATATTGGACAATATGCTACTATATTTTTGTCACCAGACGGAGTTTACAATCAAATCAATCTAGAAGCAATTCCAACTCCCGATGGAAAATATGTAATTGATAACTCCAACATCGTAACGGTAAGCAACACTAAGGATTTGTATTTGCGGAAAGTGAAATCACGCGCAGCAGGATCCAATACGGCCACCATGTTTGGTAATCCGAAATTTTATATAACTGCTTCAACAGACCGGACGATCTCTGACTTACCTGGAACAGAAAAAGAAGTAAGCGAACTCGAAGAGTTGCTCAAGCAAAAAGGTTGGAAGACATCGGAATACATGGAGGAATCTGCCACTGAAGAACAAGTGAAAGAACTTCAGAGCCCAAAAATTTTCCATATAGCTACTCATGGATTTTATACTCCAGCCATTACTGAGGATGACGCCAAGCAGATGACACAGAGTGAAGCACAGCTTACCGAAAACCCTTTAATGAAAACTGGTTTGTTGTTGAAAGGTGCTGGCGATCTGCTCAGCAAAACTAAATACAACTATAATATGGAGAGTGGTATCCTAACTGCGTATGAAGCAATGAGTCTGAATCTTGACAAAACTGATTTGGTTGTACTAAGCGCATGTGAAACAGGTTTGGGCGAAGTGAGCAACGGTGAGGGTGTATATGGTCTGCAGCGTGCATTTTTGGTGGCAGGTGCAAAAGTACTCATCATGAGTATGTTTAAAGTAGATGATGAGGCTACGCAAAAACTCATCCTCAATTTCTACAAGAAGTGGTTGATTTCTGGAAACCTTCGTGCAAGCTTTGTGGAGGCTAAGAAAGAACTACGTGCTGATTATCCAGACCCAATTTATTGGGGAGCATTTATGATGATTGGACTTGATTAGAAACTTGAATTGATGCAAAATCGAAGGGCGGAGAATTCTCCGCCCTTTTCATTTTCAAAAACTATAACCACGTCCTAAACTCATTCTAATTTCTTTAAGCCCTTAGTCTTCTCTTCTTCTGATCTATCTTTTTCACGATCGCCATCATCCCAAAGGTGAATGCGATGAATGTGACGATTGATTTCTATATTGATATTCTTGTTGAGGTGATGAAGTTCAGCGTTGATTGGTTCGATCTCGATGGGGGGAATATTGATTTCAATGGGAGGGATATTTATTTCGATAGGATCAATGTCCAGATCTTTCATATTCAACTCCAACGATTTCATGTGTACCTCCATTTTTTCCATCGCTATATCGAGTGATTTCATCGCACTCTCAATTGACTTTTCGATATTAATCTCCAAGGCCTCTTCATTTATAAAAGAATCAGATTCCCAGTGACGAGTTGGAGTTATCTTTTTCAAACCTTCAGTCTTCGATTCCTTTTTCTCCTCTTTTTTACCTTGAGAAAATCCGGTTGTAAATGCCAGCGAAAGGATAAATAATGCGATGAGTGGGTTGTATTTTTTCATAACGGGTATGTTTGGCGATCTATTAGCTAGTACTCTTTCGACAAAAAAAGGTTACCTGGAATACAAGAAAAATCACAACTCACCCTAAAAACCGCAGGATTGCGGCTTTCTTAAGTAGGACTGCAAATTGGTCTGACCTGATAAAGGCTGTCGGTCAGAACAGATAGCTATCAATTTTTCATTTCAATCCTTAAAAAATCGTAATCAATATTACGCTTACCGACCTACTACTTTAGAAGTATCGACTCCTAATGCCTAAGTTGGTTTTTGTAATAGCAACAAGTACTCTTGATAGTTTAGTCAATTCGAGTTTTTCGAAAAGTGCATTTCGTTATTACAAGTGAAATGAATGCTAAATATTGCGTTGCTAGCTCCGAATCAAGGAAATAATTTTGGGCCGAGTTTGAAAGGAATATAACACAGTTTTGCTCCCCAAACAGGGCTGTGTAAAAGCAATTTTAAAACCAAACTACCCCAACCTACATAGACCCTGCCTTGGCAGGGTTCTTTGTTTTATTTGAACTTTTGGATTCAATTGGCCTTTCTTACAACGAAATTCCTATGCGTGTCGCTTGCCAATGCATGAATTCCCAAAAATGAAAACTTATATCTTTGACGGCCGTACTGGAAAGTACGAAACAAAGAAATGACCACAAACGAAAAAGAAATCAGCCGCCTTACTGTCAATGATAGAGAAATCATGATCATCGATTATTCTGATTGTAAGGAAGATAAGATGATCGAAATTCTTTTAACGGCTCGCAAAATCATTAGAGAGGAAAATAAACCCCAGCGAGTTCTTGCCATATTTAATGATAACAGCTTTCTAACGCAGAAAGTCATGCAGTCATTCAACAGTGATCGTTTAGATCCCTTTCTGCTAGAACGTCAGGCGGTGTGTGGCGTCAATGCCACCAAAAAATGGATTATTGAGGGGAACAATATTTTTCAAAACAACTATATCAAGATTTTCAAAAACAAAGAAGAAGCTCTTGAATTCTTGGCAAGCAATTGATTTCAGTTTGTTCGGTGTAGTACAAAAAAAATGTTGGCCACAGGACCAACATTTGCTTACGTGATTAATTCAGTTAGTTAGCTGGTTGGTTTTTATAGTTGAAAAATGCAACTAATTCCCCTTCACTCTTTAATTTATTGTTTTGCGATTTTAGCCAATCTTCATCGCTGCTGCTTTTAGGGATTACACTGAACACTTTGCTTTTGCTAATTCCCTTCAAAGCCTCAAGCTTTCCATTGTAGTTGACATAATATGATTCTTTGGAAACGAATGTGTACTCATCTGTTTTTAATAACGGATCAACTTCTCTCTTTAATAGTTTCACCGTGTTAATCTTTTGCAATTGAAAATTTCCGTCTACTAAAACTTGCGTCAACACTTCTTTAGTATCAACAAGTTTGTTTTCCATTTCCTTGAAAAGAGCTAGCCTTGTGGTACCATCTGGAGCAAAAAAAGCAACTGCTTTAAAATCTTTAGTTGATAGCTCTTCACCTTTCTTATCTATAAAATGAACACTGTTGCTATAGAGGTTAAGTTTAGCTTTTTCTATAGCCAACGTCACGTCTTTGCCCAACAGTATTTTTGCTCGTAACCATTCTGTGTTCCAAAAGCAATTACCCTTAACCTCTGAATATTTGACTTTTTCGGTCTGAAGATTTGTTGGGATATTATTCCATCCAATAACGTTGTTGTTGTTTGGGTTCATTCCTCCATTAGTAGATATAGGCAATCCGTCTTTTCCTTGTGCGGAAGCTAAAGAGCAAACTAAACTGAAAGCTGATGCATAAAAGAATCTTTTCATAAGGGTTGAGTTTTAGTTATTTCAAGTTATGAATATTATTTCTATAGAGTGACGATTCTAAACTGCACAAGAGTAAAATGATATTAAAATACCGAATGGAGGGTGAGTGGAATTTTCAATTGAAGAGTCAATGTTCTGTAAATTAAGATCAGTCAATCCAGACGTTCGTAAAAACGGGAGTCAATTTTGGGAAGTGTTAACTAAGTTAGTTAACAGGTTCGTTTTTATAGTTCAAGAAGGCAACTAGCTCTGCTTCACTCTTTAATTTATTTTTTTTTGATTTGAGCCATTCATCATCGCTTGTGGTTTTAGGTATTATGCTGAACACACTATTTTTGCTTATACCTTTCAACGGCTCAAGTTTTCCATTGTAGTTAATATAATATGATTCCTTGGAGTCGAAAGAGAGCTCTACTGTTTTCAACAAAGGATCAGTTTCTTTCTTTTGCAGCTTTACGGAGTTGACTTTTTGCAATTGAAAATTTCCATCAGCTAAAATTTGTACCAGCCCTTCCTTATTGTCTATAAATTTGTTTTCTGACCATTTGAAAACTGCGAGTTTGGTAGTGCCATTTTCGGCATAAAATTCAATGGCCTTAAAATCTTTAGTCGACAACTCCATACCATACTTATCAATAAAATGTATGCTGTTACTATAAAGGTTAAGCTTGGCTTTCTCTAAACCAAAAGTCACGTCTGGACCCATTATAACTTTTGCTTTCAACCATTCTGTATTCCAAAAGCAATTACCCTTAATATCTGAGTAGTCGACTTTTTGCGTCTGAATATTTGTTGGGACATTGTTCCATCCAACAAAATTAGTATTGGGCAATCCATCTTTTCCTTGTGCAGAATCGGATGAACAAACTAAACCGAGAATAACCACGCAAAAAAGTGTTTTCATAAAACTATATATCTATTCGGGCTCCTGGAAATTAGGATCGGTCAATCCAAATTCCCACAATAAATAAAATCCAATGAGCATCAAAGGCACTGCTCGAAGCAAACGCTGGCCAATTGTTTTGCGTACGTATTCATTTGAAATCGAGGAAACCAGAAGAGCAAGCACTGATGAAAATGCAAGTGAAATACTTCCTATCAGTAACATTTCACGGAAACCACTCCACTGCATAATGGTGAAAAGAATTCCTATTACCGAACAAGAGGAACCAATCGCTAAAATTTTCGGAGTTAGTTTTTCACCAATAATTCTAAAACTGAATTCTTGATTGGAAGGAATTGCGCTTTCTCCAACGTCAAGCGGTATCTGTGCTGTCAGAAAATAAATTGCACTTAACGCACTTAGGGAAATGATGATGATATCATTGGCCGGTCCTATCTGCATAAGCTTCATAATGAAACCTGAAACAAAAGCAGCCAACAATACTTTCTCTATGATGGGTAAATATTTCGCAATGTAAATGATGGGAGGTTTAGCCATGCCGCTCCTTTATAATACTAAAGCTAATGAATTTAACCCTTTGATATATTTAAAATTTCCTTTTCAGTAAGCTAATAGTTGTCTATTGGAGATTGGACCGGAGATTACTCCAACAATAGTAAACAAAAAGCGAACCTTCGTGGCTCGCTTGTAAAACAGACGATAATAATTACAGAGTTGATGATTTTTTTTATTCTGATCTCAGGCTTTCGACTGGATTGCGATTGGCTGCGCCCATCGACTTGAAGCAAACTACGATGATCGCAACACTTAATACAATCAAACCTGGAGTGGCAAACAACCACCACTGCAATGTGATATGGTGTACGAAATTACTCAGCCAGTCGTTAACAATATAATATGCGATTGGTATAGCGAGGCAGAAGGAAATAATAATGAGATTGATATATTCTTTGGAAAACATAAAGAGCAAACCTGATACTGTTGCTCCAAGTACTTTGCGCACGGCTATCTCTTTACCTTTTCTATTCACAACAAATGTGATCAGACCAAAAAGACCAAGACAGCCGATCAACAGAAAAATAAATGAGAACAACTGAAACAACTGGGCGTATTTGCGCTCCTGTTGATAAAAAACGCCAATGTTGTCATCAAGAAATTCATATTCGAAAATGTATTCGGGATAGATCTCTTTCCAAATTTTTTCAACTTGTGCCACACCATCAATAAGAGAACCGTTGCCATCCTTCATTGCGAGTTTGACGCTAGCTTTTCTGTATGATCGAGGGTTCACAACCATCGCGATGTTGACAAAACTCTCTTTCAAAGAATTGGAAAAGAAATCATCGACTACACCAATGATCATATGGCTTTTTTTATCAACAGCGAGATTGGTACCAACTGCTTCTTCAGGACTACCTAGCTGAAGATCTTTCATCAATGTTTTGTTGATTATGATGTAATTGGTTGAATCATTATGAACAAAATTTCTGCCAGCTAGTATTTTGATTTTATAAAGATTCAGAAAAGCGGTGTCAATAGAGTGGTACTCGTAGATTTTATAATCATCATGCGAAGTGGCTCCCATTTTTGAAATGTCACGGTAAGATCGGCTGCGATTTTCCCGCTGGGAAGAGAGTAGCTACAGCTTACTTGTGAGACAAACGCCTGTGATCTGAGGTTTTGCTCGAGTGCTTCACGTTTGACTTGATCGGAATTAGGAATGTTTACATTGACAATAGCTTCATGGACGAAACCTAAATCGGAGTTTTGAAAAAACTGCATCTGCATCACCACCACAAAAGTTGCAACCACTAGTATTTGCGTGATTGTGAACTGGGCTACAACCAAAACTTTTCGCAAGCTGAACCCTCCAATAGTTTCGGTAGAGAATCTATTTTTTAGCGAAGTAACAGGATTGAACTTGGAAATCTGTAATGATGGATAAAGGCCAGCGAAAAGAGTAACGAAAAAAATGATCAATAGAAGTGAACCAATAACAACAGGATCTGTAAAATAAAATAAATCTGGTTTGAGATTGAGCAACGACTGAAGATTGAACAGCAAAAGCTCCGATACACCAAGTGCAATTATCCCCGCGATGAAAACCACAAGAAATGTTTCAGTTAGGAATTGAGCCACAAGGTTTTTGCGTTCGCTGCCCATGACTTTGCGCAACCCAATTTCTTTTGAGCGCATAGTTGATTGCGCTGTAGCAAGATTAATGTAGTTAATACATCCGGTTAGTAATAAAAACAACCCGATGATACCAAGCGCAAGGATAGTATTGTGCGAAATTGTTCGACCATTGAAATTTCCAAAGCGTGCATCGAAATGCATTTCTTTCAGCGGTTGCAAGAGGTAGTGTCGCGACTCGTGAATATCTTTCGAAGTATGTTTCTCATGCACTTTGGCAATAGCTTGCTCAACTTCAGGTATTGAAAGACCTTTGGCGGGAACAACAAATGTGCAGTTATTGTCATCAACGCTTATCCAATCTTGGTGAAATCTTGGAGCAAGCGCACGCAAAGTAGAATAGGAAACAAGAACGGTGAAGGGGAAATCTGAGTTGTCTGGAAAATCTTCAACAATGCCTGTAACGGTGCAAGTCGTGTTCTTATCAATTTTCAATGTCATACCCATGGCGTTACCATCGGGAAAATATCTCGAGGCAGTGGTCTTTGTTAAAACAACACTGAAAGGTTTTTCTAGCGAAGCTGACGGACTTCCATTTATCCATTTGAATGCCGTTCCTTTGAAATCGAACACAGAAAAGAAAGAAGGTTCGATCAAAGCACATCCGTATGATTCGTTAAACCTGCTGATAACTTCTCCTGCTTTGTTCGGTACTTCGATAAGCATGCTGCCATGAAGCAACACTGTTGTTATTTTATCAAGCGCGGTAGATTCTTCTTTGATGGCATCAGGGACAGGATAAGAAACTCCAGTTCGGCATTCTGAATTTTCCGTAATGGCAAAACCAGTACCAGTTACACGCACCATGCGATAAATATTATTAGCATCACTATGAAAGGAATCAAAACTCAATTCATATCGAATCACTGTAAAGATTACCAGTGCTGAAGCTATCCCGATAACCAATCCGATCACGTTGATCGTGGTGTTACCCTTGTAGGCAAGCAAACTCCTGCGAGCCATTTTTAAATAACTGTTGAGCATAATAAAGGGATTTGAATTATTACTAGTTCGTTTTCGCCAAAAAAAACTTTTGGTCAGAAAACCAAGACCATTAAGCGCATAATTTATTTTGGAACGAGAAATACTTTTCTGTTCGAGATCGTTTTGGAATATTTCCAAAAGGTCACCTTTTATTTCTTCAGCAAGGTCAATAGGAGCGAGTCCCTCAATTAGTGAATCGATCCAAGCCGGAGGTGTGGTATTATTTTTTTTGACACTCATGATGGGGAAGCTTTTGTTATCAGATTCCAAATCATATTTCTTGTATCACGAACATCTTCCAAAGCACTCTGACCGTACGCAGTTATTTTGAATAATCGCTTTCTGCGTCCGCCACGTTCTTCCGATGCACCACCCATTTTTGATTTGACAAATCCCTTTTCTTCGAGTCGATGAAGCACCGCATGAATGGCACTAATGCTAAGTTCACGGCTGGCTTGTTTTTGTAACTCTTGTTCAATCGAAACCCCGTAGGCTTCGCCTTGTAATAATGCGACTATAAGTAAAATCAGTTCTTCGAGCTCACCTAGGTAAATGCGGGACATAGCAATGTTATTTCAACATTTGTAGAACAAATACCCTGCCAGTAGCGAAAAATTGATTTTTAAAGGATTTGATCAGTTGCTCTGAACAGTTATGAAAACGGATGGCCGATTTCGGACGATTTAAAAGGTCGGTAACTTTTCTCCAAAGGAAGAGTATATTTATTGGGTGCAACTTTTAATAAAAGAGTTGCATCTTAAAATAAAACCTATGCTGAAGAACTACTTGATCACCGCCTTGAGAAATCTTCGTAAGAACAAAGGTTTCTCAACCATTAATATACTGGGTCTGTCCATTGGCCTGGCCTCATTCATGCTCATCTCTTTATATGTGTATCATGAGCTCAACATGGATGGATACCATGAGAAAGGTGATCGGATCTTTAGAGTAGTAGAAAATCTTCGAACGGAAAATGAATTGCTACTGCAGTCAACGAGCTCACCGCCAATGGGCCCACTCATGCTCAAAGATTTCCCTGAAGTGCAAACTTTTGTGCGCTTTACCTGGAACAGTGGACTTGTTCGTAAAGACAAAACAGTTTTTTTTGAAGAAGGAAACTTTTTGGCCGACTCATCAGTGTTCGAAGTTTTTTCTTGGAAGTTGATAAAAGGCAATCCAAAGACTGCACTCAAAGAACCCAACACAGTTGTATTAACTGAAAGTGCCGCAAAGAAATATTTTGGAGATCAGGATCCAATTGGGCAGCTGCTTGAAGTGAGTGGAGACCAATGCAAAGTGACTGGCGTGATGGAAGATGTTCCTGAAAATTCTCATTTCAAGTTTGATCTTCTTACTTCATTCACTACTTGGAGTTCGCATCAAAATGGAAATGAAATGCGTGGTTGGTTTTGGAATGGCTTCCACACGTACCTTTTGTTGAAAGACAAAAACCAAATAGCAAATGTGCGAGCCAAGATGAAAGATTTTATTGCTCGCAATGTGGAGAAGGGTGGAATGTATTATGAAGATCTGCCACTGCAACCTTTGAAAAGTATTTACCTCGAAACACCGCGTTCTTGGGAGAATGGTAAGCGCGGAAGTATCAATAATATTTACATACTGTCGGTAATTGCGCTCTTCATTTTATTGATTGCATCATTCAACTATGTGAATTTGGCTACAGCACGTGCGTCACGCAGATTGAAAGAAGTAGGGCTTCGCAAAGTACTTGGTGCACAAAGACGTTCACTTGTGTTTCAGTTTTTGGGAGAGTCGATTATTGTCAGTTCTATCGCGACTCTATTAGGTTTAGGTTTGGCGTGGATGGCGTTGCCACCATTCAACAGTTTAGTTGAGACTTCATTAGGCCTCGCAATTTTTCCTAATGTATATTATGTGTGGATTGGACTTGGACTTTTAGCAATAGCACTTGGTCTGTTTTCTGGCGCGTACCCTGCGTTGATGATTTCTGGTTTTGAACCGCTGCAGATGTTCAGGCCTTCAGTGCGTGGTATGTTTAGTCACCAAAATTTCCGTAAAGTATTAGTGGCAGTTCAATTCGTGATTTCAATCACACTTGTAGCGGGCACGATGTTGGTGTACAACCAACTTACACTTGTGCGCGGCCGAGATCTTGGTTTCCAAAAAGACGCAACCTTGTTGATTCAATACGATGGTGACAATGCTATACGCGAGCACCTTGATATGGTGAAGAATGAATTAATGAAAGTTGGTGGTGTTGTTTCTGTCGCGGCATCACATACAGTGCCAGGTCAACAGGTCACTAATTGGTTTTCTGAAATTGAAATGAAAGACGGCAAGATGTCGCCTACAAACATCAATACAAATCTCGTAGATCACGATTTTATTCCAGCGTATAAAATCGAAATGTTGGCTGGAAGAAATTTTTCTCGCGACTCAAAAGCAGATGATACCACTGCATTTATCATCAACGAATCAGCCATGAAAGATTTTGGATGGACTCCGGAGGATGCTTTGGGCAAGAAAGTTAGTCAAGGAGGCAAGAATGGTTTTATCATAGGCGTGATGAAAGATTATCATTACCAGTCATTGCATTTCAAAGTACAGCCGTTGATGATGAATTTAAGATCTAATAATTTTAGAGTGTTGTCGTTGAGAATAAACTCCAACGATATTCCTAAAGCTGTGGCTGAGGTTGACAAAAAATGGAAGGAACTTGCGCCAAGCCTTCCGTTCCGTTATTCTTTCCTTGACCAAGACTACGATAGACTTTACAATGCCGATTCACAATTAGGAAAAGTAGCTACTGTTTTTAGCGGACTTGCAATTTTTGTTGGCTGCCTCGGCTTGTTAGGGTTGACTTCGTTCTCTGTGGAGCGTAGGACAAAAGAGATTGGCATTCGTAAAGTGTTGGGAGCTTCAGCGGGCAATGTTGTGTTTTTGATCTCAAAAGAATTTATGATTCTGATTTTATTTTCGTTCGTAGTGGCGGTTCCTATCACTTACTATCTCATTTCGAAATGGCTCGATAATTTCACTGATCGTATTAGCATCGATGCGTTGAGTTTTGCGGTAGCTGGGTTTTCTGTTCTTGCTGTAGCATGGTTAGCGATCAGCTTCCTGTCGTTCAAAGCTGCGGCAACAAACCCGAGCCAAACGTTAAGGGTGGATTGAGTTCCTTAGCTTAGACTTCATTGTTATTTCGGAAGAATAGGCCTCTGTTTAGTTTTGTGTTTGTGTTGTAGATTTGCAGGCCATTCCCTAAACTATGAGAGGCCTATTCATTTTTGTGTTCACCAGTGTAATTTTCGATTGCGCTGCTCAAGATTCATTATTTAGCTTCAATCAACTTAAGTATAGGTCCGATTTTGAAAAAAAAGCTTTTCACGACTATTTTAAATTGAATGATCGGAAGGCTCTTCCGCTTTTGTTAGCTGCCACTTCCTCTATGACTCAACAGAAATACAAGGATGTCGACAGCCGTATCAATTCAATTGTAGAATCATTGCGAAGGGAAGAATTGGATAAAAAGAAGCCTGATAAAAAAATAAAAATTGTCTATGAAGAAGTACATAAAGGATTGCTGAAAAAATATGAATTAGAAAATAGATTTTATGAGATCTTTCAGACAGGAAATTACAATTGTGTTACGGCCACCGCTGCATATGCAATTGTCTTTGATCAGTTAGGGATTCCTTATCAGATTAAAGAAGAGCCTACGCATGTATATTTGATAAGTTATCCTGAAAAAGAAAACATCCTCGTTGAAACAACTACGCCTCTCTTTGGATATGTAACATTCTCAGATGAATTCAAGAGTAAGTATGTTTCTAACCTCAAAAAGCAAAAAGTAATTGGCCAAGATGAACTCGAAAGTAGTTCTTCGGACCAATTATTCAATAAGTACTATTTCAAGAAAGAAAAAATAACTCTTACTGAGTTAATTGGCATTCATTATATGAACGATGCTCTCTTTTTGAAAGATCATGACCAATGGAGAGAAGGTTATAATCAATTGGAGAAAGCGTATCTATTCTACCCTTCTTCCAGATGCAAATACTTGCTTATGCTTTTTGGAAGCCAGATTGTTTCGAAAGAAAAACTTTCACCCATCGAGAAATCAGAATACACAGCGAAAGCATCCCACTTCAAGGAGGAAGGAATCACCACCGAAATGATTCAAGGGGAATTTATAAACCTTACCCACGATTTGTTGTTTCGAGAAAATAACAAGACGCTGTATCAGGAATGTTACAACATCTATTGTAAAGGCATAACCGATAAAGACCTTCTTAAAGAGATTAACTTTATCTATAAATATGAAAGTGGCCGTGCCTACTACAATGTGGGAGACTACGTCAAAGCAAAACCTTTCTTTTCTGAAGCTCTGGAATTGCAACCTAATAACATTGATTTAGGTGGGGTTTTTGTAAACCTGATTGCATTTTCGCTCCGAAAGGTCACGGATGAGGCGTCAGTGCTTGATACGCTGAATAAATACAAAACAAAATATCCTTCGCTAAGCCAATTTGTCAACTTCAACGCAATGCTTGCAAATGCGAACTTGATACGATTTGGTAGCTCTTATGAAAATGGGAAACCGGAACTTGCAAAGAACTTCAAGGATGCCTTCGACTCAATCTTGAAGCAATTTCCTAATTCGACAATCGATGATAATATAGTAGCCAAAGCATTCGGCTCTGTATCAACCTACTATTTCAGAAGAGGCCAAAAAGCAAAAGCGAGAGAAGCTTTACAAGAAGGCCTAAAACTTAGCCCTGATAATTATCAACTGCGAATTCGTCTTCAGATGATTAGATGATCAATTGTTGATTGCTAAGTTATAGTGTCGAGTAGTGAGGTACTTATTGCTTTGTTTAGTTTTCACTACAGCTACAAGATGAATCTCTCTCATCTCAAATCTACCGGGCATTAGATGATAGTGAAGTGTAGCAACTCCATTTTTTTGAGGATAGATTTGGAACGATTTTGTGGGATCAAAACATCCTTCAGGTGTAAGCATCCCTTCGTAAAAAGTGACAATTGTAGACTTGTCACTCAAAGAAATTTGTAAATCATAGTCTCCATTCTCCCTTAATTGATCTATGGGTTTGATTACGATGCTGGGATACTCTGTTTTTTTTGTTCCATTGAGATAATATTCAGTCAGCTCAGAACAAGGATTATCGTTACTAAACCTAGCTTCCCATGCCAACGTTCCATCTTTTCTATATTTTTTGCATATTCCATCCATGTGATCATCCTTGTACGTAGATTCTTCAGACAGTGTGCCGTCTTCATAGAATTGTTTAAAGGACCCATCTCTCTTATCGTCTATGTAATTGATCTCCATACCTAGTTTTTCATTTGGATGAAAATTCTTGGATATACCATTCCGTTTTCCATTTTTCATAGTGATTTCGGAAAACAGCTTGCCGTCTTTTCGATAAGTCTTTATCACGCCATCCTTTTTATCTGGATCATCACTCTTAGGATTCGATTTTTTCTCACAACTCAGCATTATTAATAAAGCAGTCATCATGAATAGTTGCGTGATAGGCGGGAAACGAAAAATCATATTCCAATAAAATTTAATAAAACTAAGTCGAGGCGAAATATTTTCCTATTTGTGATTTGGTTAGGCACAAAATTCAATCTCTTTTCCTAACCTTAATCCTTACCGCTTTGGAAACAGGTGTGTTACTTTTCTCAGCCACACTTGAGATGGGTACTAATACGTTAGTCTCAGGAAAATAAGTAGCAGTACATTTTTTAGGAATGGGATATTCTATTACAATAAAGTTGTGAACAATCCTCTCCACTCCATCATCATAGTTGAATAGATCGACAGCATCTCCATCTTTTAAATCATGCTTTTTGATGTCTTCGCTGTTCATGAATATAACTCGTCTCTCATTATATATCCCACGATAACGGTCATCGAGTCCATATATAGTAGTGTTGAACTGATCATGACTGCGAATGGTCATCATCATCAGTTCATCTTCTTTTAATTGAGGATCCGAAAAAGTAGCAATATTGAAATGAGCTTTTGTTGAATCAGTATTGAAACTTCCTTCGCGGTTACAATTCGGTAAATAAAAGCCACCGGGTTCTCTTACTCGTTGATTATAATTTTCAAATCCCGATATGGAACGTTCAATGTCATTTCGAATATTGTCATAATGCTTTTCGTAATTATCCCAATTGATTTTGCTTCGTAATCCTAAAGTAGCCTTGGCCAGTTGACAAACAATTGCGGGTTCGCTTAACAATTGATTTGAAACTGGATCAAGAACACCTTTAGAAGATTGAATCACACCCATTGAATTTTCGCAAGAGACAAACTGAGCTTCACCACATGTCATGTCTTTGTCGCTTCGGCCCAATGTTGGGAGTATGATTGCTTCCTCACCATGCACGAGATGACTGCGATTTAATTTTGTTGACACATGAACGGTTAGTCTACATTTTCTCAGAGCCTCCGCAGTGAATTGTGTGTCAGGTGTTGCTGAAAGAAAATTTCCACCCATCGCAATAAAAACTTTGCCTTTGCCTGCGTGCATGGCATGGATGCTTTCAACCACATCGAAGCCATGCTTTTGTGGAGGAGTAAACCCAAAATTTTTCTCGATAGTGTCCAAGAATTTCTTAGAAGGCTTTTCGTAGATGCCCATCGTTCTGTCGCCTTGCACGTTACTGTGCCCGCGAACGGGGCAAGTTCCCGCACCAGGTTTACCGATGCTTCCCTTCAGCAGTAAAAGATTTACTATTTCTTTAATCGTGTCAACTGCATTCTTATGCTGTGTAAGACCCATCGCCCAACATGCGATGATTTTCTTTTTATTTTTCAGCGCCTCAAAAGCCTTAAGTACAAGTGATTTTTCAACTCCACTTTGTTTGATGAGCGTGTCAGTATCAAGCGAGGCAAGATGCTGACTAAAATAATTATAGTCCTCGGTTTTATTTTCGATGAAAGATTTGTGAAGAACAGTTCCTGGGTTATTTTTTTCTTCTTCTATCAAAAGCTTCTCAATGGCTTGCAACAGCGGCATATCACCATTAATAATAACTGGCAAAAAGATATCTGCCAGAGGTGAGCTTAGGCCTAGTAGTCCTTTTACTTGCTGTGGATTTTTAAAACCCATCAATCCTGTTTCCGGTAATGGATTGATCGCGATAATTGTAGCACCATTCTTTTTCGCTTTTTGCAAGGCTGTTAGCATGCGTGGATGATTAGTACCCGGATTTTGTCCGAGTATCATGATCACTTCAGCTTCATAAAAATCTTCGAGTTTTACTGAGCCCTTGCCAATACCAAGCGACTCGTTCAACGCCACGCCACTGCTCTCATGACACATATTACTACAGTCAGGCAGATTGTTAGTGCCGAACTCGCGTACAAAGAGTTGATATAAAAAAGCAGCTTCGTTGCTTGTTCTTCCAGACGTGTAAAAAATTGCTTCATTCGGAGAAGAAAGATTATTCAGATGATTTGCAATTTTTTGAAATGCATCCGCCCATGAAATGGATTGGTAGTGAGTTGCATTTTTGGGCAGATACATTGGTTCGGCAATTCTTCCTTTCCGACCAATTTCATAATCGGTCAATGCAGAGAGTTCTTGGACAGAATTGGTTTCAAAAAATTCTGCAGTTAGTTTTTTTGTTGTTGCTTCTTCGGCAATTGCCTTGGCTCCATTCTCGCAATACTCTCCAAGTTGAGAGCGCTCATCGTCAGGATCAGGCCACGCACAACTTGGACAATCGAAACCATCTTTCTTGTTGAGTTTATTCAAAGCCTTTAATCCACGAGTGAGACCTGCTTCATCAAGAATATGTTTTCCGGCAATTGTAATTGCTTCCAAACCCGCAGCAGCTTCCTTTACCTTGCCGCGCTTAAGTCCAGTAAGGTGTTCTGGATTTTCCGCTCCTTCTATCGTTATCTTTTCTTCAGACATTCAAATCTTCTTTTAAGCTATTGCGTGAGAAATGATTCGATCTTCACCGCAATAAATATTAAACCTATTGTTACGCAAAAAACCAATCAAAGTAATCCCAGTTTCTTTTGCCAAACTCACTGCCAAACTTGAAGGCGCACCTACTGAAGCTACTATTGGTATGCCTGCCATCGATGCTTTTTGAATCAATTCAAAACTAGCACGACCACTTAATAGTAAAATTTTATTTGATAAAGGAAGTTGATCATTCAAAAATGCATTTCCAATCAATTTATCGAGTGCGTTGTGACGACCCACGTCTTCACGGAGCGAAATGAAATTACCTTGCACATCGAATAATGCTGAAGCGTGCAGGCCCCCCGTTTGAGAAAATACAGCTTGTTGTTTTAATAGCTCTTTGTCGAGTTGCTGAATCACATGAGTTTCAACTTGTAAAACATCACGATGAATATCAAACTGAGATTTAGTTTTGATGGCCTCAATGCTTGACTTGCCGCAAACACCGCAACTGGAAGTTGTATAAAAATTTCGTTCGCTGCTCTTTAATGAGGGAATTTCGTTGTCGTTTAGTATAATTAGAATTTTATTTTCCGACTCAGCAATTTGATAACTTTTTATTTGAGAGCCGTTTTTTAGAATTCCCTCTGTAAATAAAAAACCTGCTGCAAGTTCATAATCATTTCCGGGTGTTCGCATGGTCACAGCGATAGAACTCGTAGTTTCATCTCCTGATTGCAACTGTATTTCTAGAGGCTCTTCAACAGCCAAGACATCATCAGCACTGATCAAGTGCTCAAGATTTATTTTCTTGATTGTTACGCTAGCGATTTTGCTCGTTTCACTCATGACCGTCAAAGTTAGGAATTTGCTTCGGTAGAATTTCAATTCTTAAATTTGCAATTCATGGAGCCAATGTCTATTTCTGAGCTGTTGAAGATGCGCGTAGAATATTTCGATTTTGAGCAGGATTTTATGGAAGACAATATTCGTTGTATTCCGATGATTGTTCGTTTCAAATTAGATGCTTGTGGAATCAAATTGAAATTGAAGGAGTGGAGCAAGATGAATGTTGAGGAGCGGGAAAGCCTCGCAAATGATCCTATCGATTCCGAAGAAAGATTACATTCATATCGCGAACGTCTTGAAAAAATGATTTTGAATCATACAAGTGAAAAGCCAACCTACCTTCCCATTAATCAAGAAACACCATGGGCTATCAATGACCGATTGCCAATTCAGCTTCAGGAAAAATTATCTGAATTGAAAATGAACATGACAATTGATCAATGGAGAAATCTAGGTTTTCTTCAGCGTTATGCGTTGTTAAAGCTCACTCGCCCTGGACATGAGAACAGAAATTTTCCGAAAGCGATGAAAGAATTTGGGTTAATCTAAATCTTCTTTCCGATTGAAATTCTTGAAAGCGGATTGCCACTCAGTTTTTATTGGTAGATAAACGGTCATAAGATTTTCTAACACATTGATAAGGCTGTTCCTTTTAAGGCTGCCCTCATTATTTAATAAGAGAATTTTCTTCAATCCCTGTGAAGAATAAATTGCGCACAAAGGTTCGATGTATTCTCCTTTAAATGCGATAGCCTCTGGTGAAAGCTTATTGTAGCTATCAACCAAATTTTCGATAAAAATTGATTCAATATTTATCATATCACAGGCGACAATTAGAATGTCTTGTTGTGGATAAGCAATATGTGCACTGAGCAACCCAACAAGAGGCCCTTGAATTTTCAGTCCAGGATTATCGAGTACTAAATCATTTCTATTGAATGACTTGCTATAATTAACTAATTGATTTGAATTGATAGAGATAACAGTTTGAATTGAAAGTGAAACCATTTTATCACGAACAATTTCACTCCATTTTTTTCCATTGAATTCCATTAGACCTTTGTCGCGGCCCATGCGAGTACTTTGTCCACCAGATAGTATTACTCCGAGCATGGTTTCAGTTTTCAATTTTATTTTAAATCTTCTGGAACGTCCAAGTAAAAACAATGCTCCCATTGTTTCATCCCAATCTTTGGATAATAATGAATGGCTTTTGGTGCAGCTAATAAAATGAGTCGCGGGACAGGTGCTAATTTTTTTGTAAAGCGTATAAGTTCTTTCCCGATTCCGAGTTTTTGATAAGCCTGATGCACTGCCAAGTCAGACATATAAGTACAAAACGAAAAATCAGATAGCGACCTGGCCACACCAACGAGTTTTCCATTTTCACGAGCCGTTACGGTTAGGTTGGCGTTGTTAAGCATCAGCGCTAATCGCTCGTCACTATCGATTGGTCTTCTTTCCCCGAGAGTTGAGTCAATCAATAACTGTCTGAATTCGTTGATGGATAAGTTTTGTTCTTGTTGGTAGGTGAGCATTTTGATTTTCGTTTGATACAATAATAATATAGTGTCTGCAATAGGGCCTAAGATTCTTTAAATTCGCCTGTAACATTACGAAACAAGCCCCGTCTTACCCTTGACGATGAACCTAGAAGACTTTGAAACCCGGGTTTTGCCCACCAAAAACAAGCTTTACCGCTTTGCTTTCCGCCTGCTTGGCAGTAGTGAGGAAGCGAAAGATGTGGTGCAAGAAACGATGATCAAAGTGTGGAACGGTCGCGATATGGCCGAAGTGCAAAACATGGAGGCCTGGTGTATGCGCATCACAAAAAACCTTTCGCTTGATAAGTTGCGCAGCAAACAAAGAAAGTCGACCACTACATTAGAAGTTGGTTATGATGTGCGCCACGAAAGTTTGTCGCCACACGAAAAAACAGAAATGCAAGAAAGCATGAAACGAATAGATCAACTGATGGCCGCACTGCCCGACAAGCAGCGACAAGTGATGCACCTTCGAGACATCGAAGGACACAGCTACAACGAGATCTGTGATATTTTAGAATTGGACATGAATCAGGTAAAAGTAAATTTATTTCGTGCGCGGAATGCCGTGCGCGAAAAACTCATTAAACTCAACGCATATGGACTCTAAAAGAATAGAACAACTGCTTGAGAAATATTGGATGGCAGAGACTTCCCTTGAGGAAGAACAAGAGTTACATCATTTTTTTAAAAATGAAAGTGTTCCTGAGCATTTGAAGGAAACGGCATCGTTGTTTCAATATTTTGGAACTGAAAAAAATCGTGCACTCTCAGAAAATTTTGATGCTGATGTAACAAAGCAAATTACTAAGCGTCATGGAGGAAAGATTGTTGCAATGAACAATTGGTTTTCGATAGCACGAGTAGCAGCAGGAATCGCAGTAGTGGTAGCAGCTGTTTATCTAATCGGCCATGAAGTGCGCAAATCATCACCGGAAATAGCTGATACAGAAAGTGACCCAAAACTGGCGTTTGAGGAAACCAAAAAAGCATTGCTAATGATTTCTAAGAATTTTAATAAAGCTCAGCGCGAAGCAAGTAGGATCAACTTGTTAAACGAAGCTGAAGAGAAAATTGAACGTAAATCAGAAAAGCAAAAAAGCCAACCTGCTGGTCAGGCAGGCGAGAAAGAAAACATTTAAAAAGAAATTAAAAAAACTAAATAGAAACGAGTTATGAAAAAGTTAATGATTGGAGCAGTGATGATGATTTTGTCTGTGGCAGTAAATGCACAAGGCGATGCGATTTCAAAATTCTTTGCTAAGTATCAGGATGACGAGACATTCACCCAAGTGAAAGTAAGTCAAAAAATGTTTGGATTGTTTACCAACATGGATGTTGATAAACCTGAAGACAAAGAGATACTTGATGCTATCAGTAAAATTAAGGGCTTACGTGTTTTAGCGAAACATGAAACTCGCGACTCACGAGCACTTTATAAAGAAGCGATGACTGCCATTCCTGATAAAGATTATGAAGAACTCATGAGTGTTCGCGACAAAGACAAAGACATGAAGTTTTATGTTAAGGAAATCGGCTCAGGAAAAATTGGAGAGTTGGTGATGGTAATGGGTGGTAACGATGAGTTTATGTTGCTCAGCTTGTTTGGAGAAATAGATTTGAAAAAGATATCAAGCATCGGCAAGAAGATGAATATCGAAGGCTTGGATAAGCTGGAGAAAATCAAAGACAAGAAACACTAATCACAAATCATCACACAAGTTTCAGGTTGTGAATCAACCTGAAACTTTTGATCTAAAGTTATAAGTACATGAAAATAATTTTGGTTTCAGCTTTTGTTTTCGCATCGATGGTAGTAAGTGCTCAAACGAAGACCACAGAAGAGCTCGATAAAAAATATGAAGGCCTATCGCTTTATTTCTACAAGAACACGTTGCGAATGCTTAATCAATCAGAGAACAAGGATTTTGATGAATTGATTAAAGATATTGAAAAGATGAAGTTTCTCATGATTGACAAAACCAAGAGCAACTTTTCAGACAGTCAATACAAAAAATTGAAAAATGATTATAAATCGGAATCATATGACGAAATGATGACAAGCCGATTCCAAGGAAAAAATTTTGATGTATATATAAGAGAGAAAGATGGTCGCGTGAAAGGAACTGTAATTTTGGCAAGCGATTCTTCGAATTTATATGTGCTAGATATTTTGGGCCGAGTAGCTCTTGACAAAGCAACCGCTCTATTTAGTTCACTTGATAATAGCGCAGATATTGGCAAACGCATCAAAAATTTTGTGAATGATGATGATCAGCCTAAAAAGAAAAAAGATATCAAAGTAAAAATCGATTAAATCCATTAGCGTGGAAACAGTTTTATCAACTAACAAGCTCACTAAAAATTTCGGAAAACTCTGCGCTGTCAATCGCCTGGATTTGGAAGTAATGCGCGGACAAGTGTTTGGAATGCTTGGTCCCAATGGCAGTGGCAAAACAACCACACTCGGTATGTTGATGGGAGTGACGAACCCAACTTCCGGAAGTTTTACTTGGTTTGGAGAAACAGCCACTCATTTGACGCGAAAGAAAATAGGCGCTGTACTTGAGCATCCGATTTTTTATCCATACTTAAGCGGGCAAAAGAATTTAGAGTTGAATGCGATGATTAAAGGCACTGATCCAGTCAACATTGCTAGAGTTTTAGATATCGTGGAACTGACCGAGCGAAGAAACGATAAATACAAAACGTATTCCTTGGGTATGAAGCAACGATTGGCGATAGCTTCAGCTTTGGTAAATGATCCGATCATTTTGATTTTGGATGAACCTACCAACGGACTTGACCCTATGGGTATCGCGCAAATTCGTGAAATCATTAAGCGCATTGCTGAGGGTGGAAAGACAATCATACTTGCCAGCCATCTACTTGATGAAGTTCAAAAAGTCTGTACGCACTTCGCGATTTTGAGGAAAGGAAATCTAGTTCACACTGGCCCTGTTGATGATGTTGGCAAAGGAGAGGAAACTGTAGAAGTTGTTGCTTATCATGATGATCTCTCTCATATCCTTCACGAGTTTAGAGGAACCCTTTCGGTAAAATCAGAGAGCGGAAGATTCTTGGTTCGTATGCGTGATGATTTCCATAGCGTGGATTTGAATAAATTCCTTTTTGAAAAAGGAATCGTGGCCTCGCATATTCTCACTCAAAAGAAAAGCCTGGAAAAACAGTTTTTGGAAATTCTGCAGGAAACACACGAAGCAAAATAAGTTATGCTACATTTTTTAAAGATCGACTTAAAGAAACTGACGAGCTACCGTACTTTTTGGGTGATTTGTGGTTTATACTTTATTATGCTTGCCGTTGTTACAGCGAGCGGCAATGAATTTGTAAAATGGCTTGTTAGTAAAGGAGCGAATTTCTTTGATGGCAATTTTAACATCACTCGAATTCCTCTCTATTATTTTCCAGATGTTTGGCAAAACTTGGTTTTCGTTAGTGGTTTTTTCAAAATAATTATTGGCATCATGGTAGTGATTTCTATCACTAATGAATTCGCTTACCGCACCATCCGCCAGAACATCATTGACGGCATGAGTCGATGGGAATTTTTGAAATCAAAAATTCTGACGAACGTAATGTTGAGCTTGATGAGCACAGCTATGGTTTTCTTGATAGGCTTAGTTACTGGACTAATCTATTCCCCTGAAATTGTTTTGTCAGATGTGTTTTCTGGAGTGGATTTTTTTGTTGCCTACTTTTTGGAAGTATTCTCATTTTTATCCTTCGCTTTGTTGGTCGGAATACTGGTGAACCGCGCAGGGTTGGCAATTGTCCTTGTATTATTTGCTCGGTCAATTGAATTTTTCATCAAACTAAAAGTTCCTGAAAGCATTGATTGGATCGTTGATTATTTTCCAATGGAATCGATCTCTAATCTTGTTCCTTTTCCTTTTTTGAGATATGCTATGCAAGAGATACAAGATTATGTAGCTATCGGTGCTGTTGCAATTTCATTGGCTTGGACCTTTTTGTTCAACTATTTTGCATATCTAAAATTGGAGAAGTCGGATATATAGGCTGACTTGCTTTCGATTGCGATAATGATTTTCTTGCGCGGATGTTTCAAAATCCGCTTATAAAAATTCCTCTTCGTTACGGGCTTATAGCTGGTGTCTTGGGTCTTTTGGTAAACATCACTCTATATTATATGGGGCGCCACCCAGCCCTAATTTTCCTTTTTTTTGATTTTCGGATTATCATCTTTGCGATCTTTATTTTTATCGGCCTTAAGGAGATTCGGGACTATTATTATAAGGGTGAATTATTGTTTTGGCAGGGGATGGCTGGAAGTTTTGTCTTCATCACTGTTTTTGCACTTTTGGTAAGTATCCTTCTTTTAATTTTTATCCAAATTCAGCCCGATTACGTTTCAGCTTATGTCATTTCTGTGAAAGAGAGTCTCAGTAAGTTCTCAGGAGCAGACATAGATAAAGTTGGGAAGCAAGCCTTTGAGGAAGAACTGGTGAAAATAAAATCGATTGACGGACTTTTTTTAGCAACTCGCTATTTCATTCAGTGCTACGGCATTGGAGTTTTCATAAGCATTATTATTTCTGTTATTTTACGAAAACAAACTAAACCAGAATAACTATGGAAGAAACTACAAACGAAAAGCCATCGCTTATGCAGCATGCTCTAAAATGGGGAGTGATCATGGGCATTATTAATGTTGTGATCGGTGTTTTACTTTATGTTGTTGATTACACCATGCTTACAGATTGGAAAACTGGTATTCTGATCGTCCTACTGGTAATTGGAGTAACGATATATGCAGGTATCAACTACAGAAGTGAAGTCGGTGGATTTTTGGGATACGGAAAAGCGTGGCAACACGGTATGATTTTCATGGCAGTTGGTGGTTTGGTATATTCTATTTACAATCTTATCCTCTATACTATTATTGACCCTGAACTTCCTGCCAAACTTGTAGAGGCCGCTGTGGAAAAGGCACAAGCAATGGCTGAAAGTTTTGGTGCAAGTGGAGATGCTCTGGATAAAGCGATGGAAGACACGCGCAAGAGAACTGAAGGTCAATTTTCAGTTGTTGGTGTGATGACTGGATTTGCGTTTAGCTTAATTTTTTACGCAATAATTGCTCTGATCACTGCATTGTTTGTAAGAAAAAATCAACCAGAAGAGATTTAATTTTTTGAATGAACGTCTCTCTAGTCATTCCCGCAAAGGACGAAGAAGAATCAATCCCAGAATTGACATCATGGATAAATCGTGTGATGCAAACACATGGCTTATCTTATGAAGTTATTTTTATTGATGACGGTAGTAGCGATGGTACTTGGGAACAAATCAAAAAACAAAAAGAATCAAATCCTTCGATCAAAGGATTAAAATTCAATCGCAACTTTGGAAAAGCAGCAGCACTGCAAGTTGGTTTCAAAGAAGCGCAAGGCGAAGTGGTCATCACAATGGATGCCGACTTACAAGACAGTCCTGATGAAGTGCCCGAGCTTTACAAAATGATTAAAGAACAAAAATTTGATTTAGTAAGTGGCTGGAAGAAAAAACGCCATGACCCGATTTCTAAGACTTTGCCATCCAAGTTTTTTAATGCCGTGACCAGAAGGATGTCAGGAATAAAACTTCATGACTTCAACTGTGGGCTAAAAGCGTACAATGTGAACGTTGTAAAAAATATTTCCGTCTATGGTGATATGCACCGATACATTCCGGTGATAGCCAAATGGGCGGGTTTTACAAAAATAGGAGAGAAGATTGTTGAGCATCGTGAGCGTAAGTTTGGTCATAGTAAGTATGGATGGAGTCGTATTGTAAGTGGCTTCCTTGATTTGCTTACGCTGATGTTCGTTGGAAAATTTTCAAAGAAACCGATGCATTTCTTTGGAACGATGGGTATACTTTCTTTTCTGATCGGCTTTGGCTTAACAATAAAGATTATTTGGGAGAAAATAGATTCCTCTTGGATATCCAAGACTCCGGTCAAGCGTGAAGTTTATCAACAGCCGATTTTCTATTTGGCACTAGTGGCACTTGTTATTGGCGTTCAACTTTTTCTTACAGGCTTCATCGCTGACTTGCTCGCTCGCCAATCTATTTCAAAGAAAGATTATTTAGTGATTGAGAAGATTTAGAAGTTGAAAATAAAGAGTTAGTCGCCATTTATTTTCAACTTCTATTTTTAATTATTTGTCATCAGGGTTATCAAGTGACACCCCATGCTTTTTGCATTTATCGTCTAAATCATTTTTCCAAACTTCGATCAGGTTTCTTGCTTTATCCAAGTCTCCATTCGCTTGCTGAATGACTGTTGTGTCTTGCTTTTCAATAGCGAGACATATCAATTTAAATGCTTCAAGTTGGTCTGCAGCTGCATTCACATATTCACTATGCATCTGCGAAACTTCTTCGGTGGCCGGATGAATAGCAGTAAGCTTGGCAGCAAATTCTTCATATTTAGGAAGTACGGTTTGCTTGATAGTGAAATACATGATTGAATCACTTTGATAATTATCGCCTGAGATTCCATCGTAAGCTGTAACTGCTTCTGTTTCAAGTGCAGCAACTTTCGGTAGTTCTGTATTAATGTAGTTAAGAAGATCTTTTTGTACGCTGTCGCCTGAGCAAGCAGCCACAGCGAAAATGCAGAGGAGTAGTTTAAAATGTTTCATAGAGGGTTTTTTGTTTAGTTGATTTAAAGTTAAGTGTAAAAAATCAAAAAGTCTGAAATGGGCATATGGTTCATTTCGTGAAACTTTGAACTTTTAATCAATTACTTTTGTCTCATCTTTTTGATTGTTCTTTGGATTGATGCGGCAGGGATAGAAGTGAAAAGCCCGAAGTGCGTATGAATGTGGCGTTGTCGGACTTGTAACGGATAGCCCGTTGGTGGTTGACACCAGCCGCCCAAAACACTACTGCAATTAAGAATAAGTTATAACTGGGGCCGACCGGTTTTGACAGGATGTGCGAGAGTGTATGCCAGCATGCAGGCTCATGGGATGAGAGCCTTGAAAGATAGTCCTACAATTTACGTGGCGAGAATACTTACGCCATGGCTGCTTAATCTGAACTGAGTTTAGATTTGCTTATCCGTGATAAGATCGGTGGAGGCCATCATCGCCCACACCTCTGTTCTGCGCGTGCTGGATATGCGGTGTCGACAGCTTGAACTGGGCCGTGTGTTGCGCATAGTTCGTCGAGATAACAGCAACTACGGATGTGATTTAGGCTGTTGCCTGCCTTGTTACTCCCGACAATTAAAGTCAACTAAGCATGTAGAACGTACACGTTCATCTTCTCTGGACCAGGGTTCGATTCCCTGCGGCTCCACTCGACAAAAATGTGAAAGCCAGAACCTATCATGGTCCTGGCTTTCTATTTACCATGTATGAATTATTCACATACACAGCATAAATCATTTCAGTTTTAATTGACAATTAATTGCGATGTTCCAGAGAAAGTACGGTTGCCGATGATGTATCTGTATTCAAGAACATAATTAGCATTGTAGTATTCATCAAAAGCTGAGAAGGTAAAAAACCTTGTTTCTTTGGAGATCACTGAAACAGGCGATGAGGCACTGTTATTCGGAATGACGACACCTCCACCATTGCTCAATTTTGATCCTTTATATACCAATGATGATTTCATGATCTGTGGAGTTGCACCTGAACTAAGTTGTGAACCAATGCCCACCGTGAGAAATAGATAAGCCCACTCCGAGTTTGCAGTATCGTCAATATATACTGGTGTGTTCATCTCACATTCCCAAATCAAATTATTTTGGTGGATAGGTTGAGAATAATTCGTGGTAGCGCTATGCAGTTTGATAAAGTCAGTTGGCCAAAATGTGGTTAATAGAACAAACGATGAATCAGTTACAGGGTGCTTGGCATAAACTTTATTGGAAAGAAATGTTTTCCATTCGTTTCCTGTCGCGGGATTTGAAAATGTATAAGTTGAGTTGGTCTTCGATACCGCAATAAAATCATGGAGTCGATACATGTACGATTTTGCAGCGACATTTGAATTACTTGATGATGGAATATAGTCGTCTGGAATATCAAGATTTACTTTTAAAGAAACCTCCCATGATCCCGGGATAACGGGAACAGTGACAGAAGCAAAACCCCCATTAATTGTTAAAGAAGTGTTTATACTTTTTAACCCATTCACTAATAGTGCTTCAACTGATTGAACATTAGGATAAAAAATAAAATATGAAACTGAATCCTTGCTTACCCCATTATTAATATTAGGAAGATTGTTGATAGGGACAACGAGCGTCAAATTGATCGCTTCCACAATTTCGAACCCAAAATTTATGTACCCGAAACTTGTTGGTGAATTATTTTCTACTGCTATCACTTGAGGGATCACGGTTGTTGTACCATTTTCAGTAACAGTAAAAGCGATTGGGAGAGGCTCAGTTACGTACTGGGCAAAGTCGGAACCTACAACGGGAGTAGCATAAATGGCTTCATCAGATGAATCAAGTATAATGAATTGGGTCAGTGTCAAATTCCCCACATTCAATTGCAAGTTTTCACTTACGTAACTATTCCCAAAGGGCGTGAGATTAATTTTTTTGTTTTCATAGACAAAATTGCCGTTGCTGTCTTTGATAGAGAATAGCAAAGTCTTTGGTGTCGAAGCACTTTCTAACCGCCCGTTGTTAGTGCCATTCTGTGAAAATGAAAATGAAATATTGCCATGTTTAACTGGTTTGGTTTCGTCTTTGGAACAACTTATCACCAAAGAAGTTAAGAGAACGATTACTACTATTTTTTTCATATGTGTATTAGTTTTTTCTGGAAATGAGCTGTCGACTTCAAAATCTTACTTTGCTTCGATTGCGATAAAGTTGGATGATCAGTTTACGTTTCTGCTTATGCCAACGAGATAGATAGCACTGGTTTGATCAGCACCGTAAAACTCACGTGACCTTGAGTTGAGAGCATTGCGAACATTTACGAACAAATTAATTCCTTTCGCAAATGTGTAAGAAGCCTTTAAGTCAACTAAAAATTTTCCGTGAATATTGCCCTGCGGATTGCTGTTTGTAGGATCGTTTATATCGTACTGACGATGACTTGCGAAGTAGTACCCATTTACATTGAAATTCCATTTTGATGCTGGCCTGAAATTGAGGTAGTAGCCTCCATAGTATCCCGGGGTATGGCTGTGGTCTTTGCTCCAGTTCGCTGGAATATTTTCTGTAGTTGTGAATTGTAATGTGATAAATGGTTTAAATTGAAAACGGTCGTTCCATAAAAAATTAGCAGAAACAGTTGCGCCATATTGCGTGGGCCTTAATGGAGAGTTAGCATACGTTTGTGTATCGCTTGGTGGTACTATGAAGTTTTCGGCCCTCTGTCGGAATATGTCAACATCGATCTGAGCTGTTTTAGACAATTTTGATCTGAATCCAATCTCTTGCATATCAATCGTAAAAAGATTGAGATGGGTGTTACCACCAAAAATAAATACGCCTCCAATTGTTAAGTTCTGATAGTTACTGGCCATGAATGAGCCGCTATTGGCCCTTGTCACTGCAAGTCTGATGAGATTGGATTCATTGAACTTGTATGTAGAGGCTAATTCATAATTGATATAGATTTTGTCTGGCACAGAAAATTTGTCTGCTCTTAATGCAGCAACTACTCTAAAATTTTTTGCTGGCGCGAAGTCAGAACGAAGAAAACTGGAAAAATTATGAATGGATGGTTTTCCATTAAACAAACCAATTGATGTTACATTATCATGATACCTTGTATCATCAAAGTTGATCCCCTCGTAACTGAGCCCAGGCGTGATTTTAATTTTACCAGATAGTTTAAAATCATACTCTGCAACGGCATCAGACAACACGTAATCATATTTTTGAATAAGAGTTGCGATCCCCAAATCTTGATCTCCTACACTTGGATTGTCAGTTGTATAATTGACAGAGGTCCGTACTTTCAGATTTTGTGCCGAAAAAAGAACATTGGTGTAAGTCCCCAAAGTTTTTACGGTTGAAAAATAGGTATCCTGAATAGCTCCCGAATAAATTTTTTGTGATTCAGATTGAACTGTACCCAGCGTTACATCCAGTTTTACATCTTTTTTAAATGTATAACCGATAAAAGCATTTGCGGCAAAATTGCTTAATGCGACCTTATGATTAGGCAGGTTCTTTTTGTAGTCACTTCCCAAAAGGATATTCCCGTTAGTAGGGTCGGTATATAGCACAAGCTGATCTGGAGTAACAAACTTGTTTTGAGCGATACTATAATATTGGTTATCATACTTTCCTCTGTTTTGATAGTTTGCTGATGCGCTGATGTTCCATTTCCCTACCATCGTACCCAGTGAAATATTCAAGAGATAAGTATCATGAGTGCCTATCTGTGAGTTGGTGTTCACATTCAGATTTTTACTCGTAGGTCGACTAGTAATGATGTTGATTGCTCCAGAGACGGCATTTGGTCCAAAAAGAGGAGCGACTGGCCCACGAACAATTTCGATTCGTTCCACCACATTTATATCTACTGGCAAAGTTTCCCAGTATGTGCCCCCAGTCAGTGGATTATAAACTGGACGGCTGTCAATCATTATCAATGTCGCATAGTTGCTTTTTTGATAAAAATGTTGATCTCTTGTAGCGTTGTCGAAACCACGGATGTGAATATCATAGATGCCATTGGTTAGTTCTCTAACAATCACTCCCGGAGCGAGTCGTAGTGCCTCCATAATGCTTGTGACACCCGAACGGTCAATATCGGATTTTGTAATTGTATAGCTTGAAAGTGGAGCATCAAAAAGAGTCTCTTCACTTTTGGAAGCTGAACTGATTGGTACGTTCATCAATTCTTCCAGCGAGAGGTCATATACATCGTCTTTCTTTTCCTCTTGTGCATAAATGCAATCGAATGATTTGGATAAGACGATTATAATGGCTACCAACCTTAGTTTAAAAATATTTCTCATTGGCTTTCTTTAAATTTTTCGCAAAGACCAGACTTTTTCCCCAATCAATTCTGAGTTGTCTATACGACAGCCGAAAAATTTAGTAGTAGGTCATTTTTATGAGTCGGTGTGTGACTCGTTTTGTAAGCCTTTTTGAAATTATCAATGATAATGTTGAACCAAATAATTGGAGCTACCAATTTCTCAAGATAGATAAAGGCAAAATAGGCCGAATACAATGGCGATAGAGGCTCACTCCTTTTGTAATCAAAGAGAAGTTTAATACTGTTTTCTATTGATGAGCTCAGCCGATGTCGCCCGAATAATTTTATTGAACGCTGAGTTTTTACTCATCAAAACATACCAACGGATAAACAGAAATGAAAGCACATTACTGCGTCACTATGATGTATCAAATTTGCGCTCAGAAACAAAAACACAGATAATTATGAAAACAAAAAAGATTTTAGTAGTGAGCGGTTATGCCGTTGCCCTACTTCTTGTAATGACCTTTTCTTCTTGCAAAAAGAAAGACGATCCAGCGCCAGTAAAATTAACTGACGTTTACGTAGCGGGTAAGATTATGATAGGGGGGGACTATTATCCAGCCTATTGGAAAAACGGTAAGCAGCGAATATTAGATCCTTTTCAAGAAGCTACCACTGGTCATGTAGATGCAATGGAAGTGGCAGTGAATGGGAAAGATACAGCTGTCTATACAGCCGGTGTGTTGTATACGAACAGCAGTCAAATGGTACTTTGGAAAAATGGCGTTCCGATTTTTAATACAGACGGTACTCATCAAGTTGTTGCTCAGGATATAGCTGTAAATGGATCGGATGTTTATATATGCGGCTTCGAGTACACTACTGGTAATATTGCAGTTGCTAAGTTTTGGAAGAATGGTGTGGCTACAAATCTAGGGGATGGCCAAAGTAAATCTTATGCACGCTCAATATACTCTAAGGGGCAAGATGTTATCGTAACTTATTGGGTTCAAAATAGCGGCTTCTTTCTATGGAAGAACGGTACGATCACAAAACTTTCGGCAACTGCCGACACATTTTGGGATGGCACTACACAAGCCATTGAAGTTGTTGGCAGCGATGTTTACGTTACCGGTTTTGACGTTACTGGAGGAAAAGATCTTGCCACTTATTGGAAAAACGGTGTGGCAAATCACGTTTCAACATCTGAATCTTGGTTAGGTAGTGTAAAAGCATACAATGGAGATATTTATGCCTGTGGAATCGAGAATGATGACAACAACGTACCTGTTTTAAAGATTTGGAAAAATTGGAATGAATATGCTGTTTTGGCACAAGGAAATGATGCTCAGAGTGCATATGGAATAGATGCTGCAAACGGACACGTCTATGTAACTTCTGAGATTGTTACTGCGCACGATGAATGGAGAACCGTTCTTTGGAAAGATGACCAAAAAGTTGCTCCCTTTGATGGAACCGCCAATATCTTTGCGCACAAATTAATTGTACTTTCAAACTAATTGACATTTGGTCAATTTTTTTAAATATGACTCGAGAAAGAGATTGCTTTCAAGCAACCTCTTTCTTTTATTAAACATCTGCGATTCTCCTGTAGTCATCCAATCTATAATATGGCCTTCCTATTTCTCAATAGAATTGCCACAAAATAAGTAGTCAAGTTTTGCAGCAATTTTATGATTGCTCTCAACGAAATTTGCTAGACTTAGTATTGTGAATGAATGGTTATACAGATAATGGCCAAATCCTATTTGCGATGCGATGGAGGAGAATGATAATATGCACCTAATAGGATTGGTATGCAAACTACGACAAGAGTCTTTTTATCAAAAGATACTTAGTCTATACATAAACAAACACTAATCGAAGTCTTTTATAGTTTGTGTTTTGTTTTGGGGGTTGCTGTAATAGGCAGCCCCCTCTTGTTTCTATAAAGGCTTAACAGATCAATAATGGGAGATGCACTTGCCTCAACGGAAATGCCTATCTATAAATAAAATACTCAGTGTTGGGATGATTCCTTGAAATCAAATGACCTTTGTTCTCGCTGTTGAGCTAAGTGCAGTTTGAATAATGGCTTAAAAAATAGTGAATTATGTTAAGTGGCTTTTTTACCAATAAAAACTGTAAGGAACTTCAATTAAAAGTTTCATCGCTTCAGTCTGAAACGGCTATTGCAGTACGCCTTCTGAAATCAATCGAGAAACAAGATTGGAATTCGATTCAGGAATTCTCCAATGAGGATAATTCTAAACTCCTTGAAACGGTAAGGAATTTAGGAACATCGGTAGTGGCGTTGATGAAGAATGAGCACGAACAACTTTGGAAGGCAAACACATTGGCAGATTTTTCATCTGTATTTCAGGATAGTCAAAATAACCTTGAAGTTTTAGCAAAAGCTTATTTATCGAAAGCTATTAAAGCGATGGGAGCGGGGCTCGGCTTGATTTATGTTACCAAAGAAAAAACAGAAAAAGATGTTGTCCTTGAAATTAAAGCAGCCTATGCTTCAGTTGAAAGGAAATTATACTCAGAGGTTGAAATTGGCGATGGTCTCGTGGGTCAATGTTATGCTGATAAAAAAAGAATTCTACTAACGAAAATCCCTACCAACTTTATAAAAATAAATTCAAGTCTTGGATCAGCCTTGCCAAAATGTGTTCTTCTACAACCGCTTCAAAGCAACGGGAGACTTGTTGGCGTAATAGAACTATCCTCATTTAAATTATTTTCTCCAGTTCAGTTGGATTTCATGGAGCAGGTCTCTGAGTGCATAGCCTCGGCCATTATTTCAGTGAAAGAATCTGAGCGTATGAAAAAACTATTATCAGAGTTTGAGAAAATGTCAAACGAGTTACAAGCAAACGACCGACAACAAAGACAAAGAACAATTGAACTGGAAAAAGCACATACAGAGATCGAAACTAAAAAAAGGGAAATCCAGGAAATCCTTGAAAGGGAGTCTGAGCTAATAGAATCAAAAATAAAAACACATCGAGAACTGACTGACGTGATAATTAATAAGTTGAAATCAAAAGTGACAGATCTAGAACGGCAGCTAACCGCACCGCAATCAATGGCTGTTTCTTATGCTTGAAGAGAAAACTAAAAACTAAAAAACAAATACCATGACCAAAGATCAGATTAATTTAGTAGAGAAATCTTGGGATTTCGTTGTGCTAAACACAAATGAAGCTGGAATGATTTTCTATGGAAAATTATTCGAATTAGATCCGTCCTTACGCCACTTATTCAAGGGAGATTTAACTCAGCAATCACGTAAGCTGGTGAGTATGATAACCTTCATTGTTCATAAACTGAACAACCTTTCAGAAGTAACAGCTGATATTGTCGCGCTTGGCAAGCGACATGCCAAGTACAATGTTGAAGTAAAGCATTTTGACACAGTTGCACTGGCATTACTCCAAACATTGGAATTGGCTCTCCAGGAGCAGTGGGATGAAAAAATGAAAGATGCGTGGACAACCGTGTACAAAATTTTGTCTGGAGCAATGATTGATGCTATGAAAGAAGTTGATACTGTAGCCTAATTAGGATAGTGACATTAACGCTTTGATGTTATGAAACCCATGAAGAGTACTTTGGTTGCCATAGAAGCAGAAGACTTTAATTCTGCTGATGAAAATAACGCAATAGAAAAGCACAATTCCTTAATTCATATTCTTAAAGGATTTGAGGAGTTCATTCTGGATATCAATGGGGTGATCGTAAGTAGTAACCTTGAGGCTGTTAATATTACTGGCTATGAGGAACGTGAAGTTATAGGAGAATATATTGGGATACTTTACAACACTGACGAGCAAGAAAAGGCAAAGTCAGACTTAGAAAAAGCAGCTCGATTGCGCCACTGCGTTGTCACGGGAATACGGAGAAAGAAACGTGGAACTGCCTTTTGGGCAAAAATGAAAATCAAATCAACCTTTGATTCTTTTGATCGGTTGACTGGATACAAGGTAGTTTTGCAAGACGCTACTCACCGGGCACTATCCAAAGCCAGAGTCCAAACCCTTAGGGATGAGTATTTGGCAATTTTTAATAACCCATTCATTGGTTCATTTAAATTTAAAATGGAGGATGGTCGTATACTGATGTGTAATGGAAAAACGCTTGAGATAACGAACAGGAAAAATTCTAGTAATCTTTACTTTCACGATTTTTTTTATTCAAGAGAACATTATACCCGTTTTATTACTCTCCTAAAATCTCAGAAAAAAGTAGATGGCTTTAAATTTTTGGTCAATGATCAAAAATCAGATCAAAATTGGGCCGTTATTAGCGCAAGATATTTTGAAGGGAAAGATTTTGCCGAAGGTGTTTTATTTGATATCTCAGAGCAGCATAGTCAATCAGTCGAAATTGAAAGAATGAATGGCGAGCTCGACAATTTTACATACCACGCTTCGCATGACATGCGAGCTCCACTGACAACTATTCTCGGACTTGTTAACCTTGGTAAGAGAGATCCTCTTTCTTCTCAACAAGCATTTTCTCTTATTGAAGAGAGAGTTAAGCACTTGGACGGACTTCTTAAGGACTTAACCTCCGTAACCTACAATAATAGCAGACTTGATCAGGAGTATATAGAATTGAACTTTAATGATGAAGTGAATATCATGCTCAATGAGACAGAGTTGAATAATCATGAGATTATTTTCCATAAAGATATTGACCAAGCTTATCCATTCTCGTCCGATCCAATTAGGATAAGAACAATTCTTAGACATCTAATTTCTAATGCAATTCGATATAAAAGGTCGAATTCAGGTCAGCATTTTGTTTCGATGAAGATAAAAGTTGAAAAGACTCACGTTGCGCTAACAATTAAGGATAATGGTGTCGGAATCGATTGGGCTTTGAAGGGTCGTGTTTGGGATATGTTTTTTAGGGGTACTGCAATGTCCACCGGCTCAGGGCTGGGATTATATGTCGTGAAGGCAATGGTAGACAAACTTAAGGGCACTATTTCGTTGGAATCAACGCTTGATTCGGGCACGACTATATTAGTCGTCCTTCCGAATAAATTCTAAGGTTTTCAAAGAATAATAGAAACAATTTTAGGAGTATTATTTCTCCCTAGCTACAGGAGTTTTTTTTCTTGATTCATTCTATGAACAAATCTTTCTTATAGTATTAATCAATTTTGAAGGTGAAGCATCTCTTGCTTCCTTTTGAATCTTGACAAACCAACAGGGATATGTACACTGAATTTTGATCCTGATCCTGGATTTGATTCAACTTCGATTATACCCCCCATTTTCTCAACAGCTTCTTTAACAATGTAAAGGCCAAGACCAGATCCGATTGAAACGGAAGTAGCTCTGTAGAACATATCGAAAATTTTTGATTTATATTCTGGAGGAATTCCTATGCCGTTATCAGCGACAGTAATGATTAATTCATCATCAACTTTATTAACGTTTACCTGGATATATTGAAATGATTTTTTAGGGTCATGATACTTAATTGCATTAACAATGAAGTTATCTAAAACGATTCGAATTCTTCTCCGGTCAACTAAAAAATCTTGTTTCACATCTATGTTTAGGAGGAATTGAATGGATGAAGCTTCTTTCATGTATTTTAAACGATCAATAATTTCACTAACAAGAACATTAAAGTTTACGGTCTCTAGCATTACATCAGTCAAAGCATTTTTGGAGTATTCAATGATCTCCTTAGTGAACGAATCAAGCCGTTCGATGTTAGCAACAATTTCCTTTAAAAATCTCTTAGCATTTGCATCGGTCGTTTCATGGGTTGCAATCGTTGCTAACCCCTTGACTGATGATAGTGGAGATCTCAAATCATGACTAGTACGGTAAATGAACTTATCTAATTCCTTATTTTCCTTTTCAAGTTCCTTCCTTTTACTAATTGTTCTTTTTACAATCTCAGTAAGTGACTGCTCAATCCGAGAATTTAAATTGACTATCCAATACATATTACTGGAGCGGATGCTACTACTTTAATGGGTTTTCAATATTTCAATAGCAGACATTCAATCACAGCGGTTGATGCAACTCTTGACTATACGAGCTCCCAAGAATATTGGGACACAACAATAAGTGGAACAACTCCTCAAGCAAATATTGCGTTGTTTTGGAAAGATGGCTGTTCAAGTAACATAACTGATGTAACATCGGGTTCTAGTCAGTTACTATTTGTCAGTTCTTTAAATGGAACAAACTGGACAAAGAAATCGTCAACGATTAACACGGGAAGTTTGGCTTGTGATAATTCAACCCCAGCTTCTGAAACTGGCTCAATTTCAGCAACGATGAATTCGTTCGGCTCTTACACTTTTGGATTTTTAAATTCCATTCTGGCAATAAAGCTTATTAGCTTCAGTTCTGAAAATCTTAAGGATAAGGTTAAATTAAATTGGGTAACAGCCGAAGAATCTGGAGTGGATTTTTTCCGAATAGAACACTCAACAGATGGTATCAATTTTAAGTCAATAGGAGAGTTAAAGGCAGCAGGAAATGGAAGTAGAATTGTCAATTATTCTCTTGATCATAGCTTTCCTTCTAGAGGTCTCAATTATTATAAATTGGTGGAATTTGAATTGAACAAGGAAAAGATCAATCATGGTGTAATCACAGTTGACTATTCAGGCTCAACGCAACCTTACCAGATGTATCCAAATCCTATCGCAAAAGAGGAGGATTTGAATTTTTGGATTAGTGAAACAGATGACTCAGCGCGACTAGAATTTTATGATTTTGCGGGCCAACTTATATCTATCGTATTAAAGGGAGGAGAAAACAAGATTGACCTTATAGATTTCAAACCAGGAATATATATTTTCAAAATCATTACTTCCTCAGGAGTAAGCAGTGGAAGACTAGTTGTCAAATAATCTAAAAACAGAAAGCCCCGAGGATTCTCGAGGCATCTCTATTCACACACAAACCTAAACCCTTAGATTAGTATCGCCATGCTGGTAAGCGAGCTCGAAACTTTCAAGTTAGAAGCTTCGATAGCTTGCTGGTTCAGCTCAAATTTAATTCTGTCGTCAACTGTTTTGAAGTTGATGCAACTTCCTTTTACACCAAGTCCGTTACGATCTGTTACAACCAAAGTGCCTTTGCCTTTTACTTTATTGTTTACCGCTTCAAAATCACCGCTCTTAGTACGATCGATGAAGATCACTTGGCAATCAGTTACCTCTGCGGCATTATTAAATTTCTTAATCACATAAGTCTTGTTGCCTTTGGCTTTGCCAGAGTACCATGTGTTAAGTGTATTATAAATGTCGTTGTTGCCAACCACACCGATGACAAACTCTTTGCTATTGTCGTTAGTTGGCCATTGTACATACTTCACGAAGTTGAAGACCATCATTGAATACACTTCGTGGATAGGACGTTCTTGAGCAAATGATGATGAACTTACCATCATTACTAAACCTGCGATTATTACTTTTACCGTTTTCATTTGTGTTTCTTTTTTTGCTTGTGATTATGATACAAAAGTAGAGCGACAAGATGAGGTAGAACCAACTACCTTTATCTCGTCCTTTCTGATGTAAGATTCATTTAGTGAATCGGAGACAAAAATTGGATTTCACTGTAGAAAGATTGAGTAGCAATATTTTATTCTTCGAAAAGAACAGAAGAAGAATTTTATTTCGATGCTAATTTCCGTTAGGCCAGGAGAGCAGAATTAAATCTTGTCAATTTTTAGATTGATATAGAAGATTTTATTCTATTTCTTATGTGATTATCGCTACGTTAAGAAAATCAGACCTCTTCAAAGCCAGAAACTCCTCCCGAAACAATGAATTTCATGGCTACCGGCCCCGGAACATTGAGTGGTTTGACATTCTCTTTTGGAACTACATAGTGGTCACCAGCCACTGCATACGATTGCGGAAAGTAAACGACCACCATATCTTTCAAGCCGAGCTCTGAAAGGTCTGATTGAGTAATGAACCCAATGCGGTGCAATTGATTCTCCTTATTAATAGTAACGAGTACAGGGCGGTCGAATTTCTTTTTATCACCCACAAAGGCAGCGAGCAGATCTTTAACTGATGAGTAAATGAGTTTGACCAATGGAATCCGCGCTACCAAGTGATCAAACCATTCTCCCATTCTTCTGAACGCGAAAATGGATGAGAAATAACCAAATATGGTGATAGCAGTCAGTATGATAATGAATCCAAGTCCAGGATAAGGAAGGGGGAGGCGGCTATCAAGCCAAGTGAACGACACATATATAAAGTAAACTGTGGCCACTAAAGGCACGATGAAAATGGTGCCGCTGAAAAAATACCGGATAATTCTACGAAGAAAGCTTTTCATCTGATGGCAAAAGTAACCATTACTGAACAACCTTTTGTTCAAGCCAGTTCATGATTTCTCTTTCATTTTCGAACCATGTTACCTCTTCATCGCGCTGGAACCACGTGAGCTGACGTTTGGCATATCTTCGAGAGTTTCTTTTTAGTAGACGGATTGTCTCTTCATAATCGAAAAGACCTTCTAAATGATCGAAGATTTCGCGGTAGCCGACTGTTTGCAATGCATTCAGATTTTTAAATGAATGAAATTGTTTTGCTTCTTCAAATAATCCGGCATCAATCATTTTATCCATTCGCTCATCAATGCGTTGATAAAGTATTTCGCGTGGAAGATTTAATCCGACTTTAATAATTTCGAAATCATGATTTATTTTCTTCTTCACGCGCAATTCACTCATCGATTTATCAGATGAACTTAGAAGTTCGAGCGCGCGCATTAAGCGTTGCGGATTTTGCTTGTCCACTTCATCATAAAAATCAGGATCAGCTTCTTGCACTTGTTGTTGCAGCCAGACCAACCCATGTGCGTGGTAATTTTTTAAAATCTCTAGTCGAAGCTGATCATCAACTTCAGGCATGTCGTCAAAACCTTCAAGGGCAGCTTTGATATAGAGACCTGAACCGCCCACCATCACAAGCCAATCATATTTCTTAAATAATTCATGAATGAGTTGCAGAGCATCTCGACCATATTGACCGGCATCGTAATCCTCATGAATAGATTTGTTGTTGATGAAATGGTGCCTGATTTTATTTAGTTCCTCAGGTGAAGGTTTGGCAGTACCGATGTTGAGCTCTTTAAAAAATTGACGGGAATCAGCAGAGATGATTTCTGTGCTTAGTTTTTCTGCAACTGTTATTGCAGCAGCTGTTTTGCCAACAGCAGTGGGTCCAACGATGACGATAAGCTTCTTCACGAGGTAAAAATACAGTCAATGGTTGATAGTCCATAGTCGATGAAGGTTTTAGGCCAGCGATAGTAGAGGAAAGCCCGAAGAGGCATGGCTTGTGCTATGGCCGGACATGTAGCGTCCCGATAGCTATCGGGAAGCGCGGTGCCCCGATGAATCGGGCAGGCCGCCAATGCAAAAACTCAACTTTTGAATCTGAATTTTTGAATGAGTAACTTTGTGGCAACCACTACGAAATGATTAAGTATACTAACCAATTTTTGACGAAGCTCGAGGATTTGATTGCCGAGTCGGATTATATGCTGCGCTATGAAAAGGGGAACTTTAAGGCCGGCTATTGTTTGCTGAAAGAGCAGAAGATAATGATCGTCAACAAATTTTTTTCGATGGAAGGCAAGATCAATGCGTTGCTTGATATTTTGAAAACGGTGCCTCTTGAGACTTCGAAGTTTTCGGAAAAAAATTTGAAGCTTTACGAGGAGCTCTCGAAAACGGAAGTAAGCATTTAATACACGAACTAATCTTTTGAAAGTCACATTCCTTGGCACCGGCACATCGCAGGGCGTGCCCGTGATCGGCTGCGAATGTGAGGTCTGTCGCTCCCTCGACTATCGTGACAAGCGGTTGCGCGTTTCTGTGTTGATTGAAATTGATGGCAAAAATATTGTAATCGATACTGGACCCGATTTTCGCCAACAGATGTTGCGGGAACATGTGAAACGTTTAGATGCTGTTCTCCTAACACATTCTCACAAAGATCATATTGCAGGACTTGACGATGTTCGTGCGTTTAATTTTTTGCAGAAGTCGGGCATGCCGATTTACGGGACAGCTAAAACTTTGGAGCAAGTCAAGAGAGAATATTATTATGCATTTGATGGTGAAAGATATCCTGGCACTCCAGTGCTGGACATTCATGAAATTGATGAATCCGTGTTTGAGACCATTGGAATAAAAATAACTCCACTTCCGGTGCTTCACTTGCGCATGCCAGTGCTTGGTTTTAGGATCGGAGATTTTAGTTATATCACTGATGCAAAATCCATTCCCGATGCTACTTTTGAAAAACTGAAAGGGACAAAAATACTGGTTATAAACGCGCTGCAAAAGGAAAGTCACATTTCTCATTTTACATTAGCTGAAGCGATTGCGATTGCTCAAAAAGTGAATGCGCTACAGACTTATTTTACTCACATCAGTCATAAGATGGGCTTGCACCAAGACGTAACCAAGGAATTGCCAGTCAGAGTGGCTTTGGCGCATGATGGACTGGCGCTAACTTTGTAGCGGTGCAAAATAATTTTTATTTCCTTCGACAGCTGAGCGCTGCACTCAATGAAAAAATTTCTGGTTATGCAATTGTTTCTTGTTTCAGTCAGAATAAAGATGAACTTGTTATTGAACTGAATAATTCAAAAAGTTCCTTTTTTATCAAAGCAAATTTGTCAGCAAGTTTTAGTTGTCTTTCATTTCCTAATGAATTTCATCGGGCAAGAAAAAATAGTGTTGATTTGTTTGGTGAGATCATTTTGAAGAAGGTAAAATCGTTGAGACAATTTGAAAATGAAAGGGCTTTTTCTATGGAACTTGGAGATCACCTTTCGTTAGTGTTTAAAATGCATGGCAATGTTTCGAATGTTTTACTGGTGAAAGGAAATAAGGTGAAAGAGATTTTCAAGAATCAGTTGCAATCCGATTTTGAAATTGATGTTGACAGACTTGATAAAGAGATTGATTTCACTCGAGAGAATTTTTCAAGGAATATTGATCATTTAAACGCAACTTATTTCACTTTTGGAAAAGTTGTATTTGAATATTTAAAAGAGCGAAACTTTAATTCGCTGAGTGACGAGACAAAATGGAAATTGTTCGTTGAAACAATTGAACTATTGAAGACACCAAAATTTTATGTAGCCGAAAAGAGTGACAGGTTAATTTTAAGTTTACTCCCTGTTGGAAAGAGTGAAAGAGAGTTTGATGAGCCAATGTTAGCGTTGAATTTTTTCGTTGAAAAAAATGTACGTGACGAAGTTTTTTATTCTGAGAAAAGAACAGCTTTAAATTTTGTAGATACTCAGTTAAAGAATGTAAAAAATTATATCGAAAAAAATTCACGGAAATTGAATGAAATTCAACAAGACCAACATTACCAATTGTGGGCGGACTTGATCATGGCCAATTTGCATCTTATCAAAACTGGTGATGAAAAAGTCTCGTTAACTAGTTTTTATGATGGAAAATTGGTTGAGATAAAACTTAAAAGAGAATTGACTCCTCAGAAAAATGCAGAAGTGTTTTATCGAAAATTTAAAAATCGTCAGATTGAAATTGAAAAACTAAGAGAAGGTATTTCGCGAAAACAAAATGAGGAATCAAGGTTATTTTCAGCAATTAAAGGAATAGAGGAAGCTGAAGATTTGAAAACAGTTAGACAGGTGACCAACGAATATGACTTGCGAAAGAGAACTCAAGAGCAAATTGAAGTTCTACCTTATCGTGAATTTGAATTTAAAGGATACAAAATCTGGGTGGGGAAAAATGCTGAATCGAACGATACACTTACGTTAAAATACTCTTTTAAAGAAGATTTATGGCTTCATGCTAAGGATGTAGCTGGTTCGCATGTATTGCTTAAACATCATGCTGGGAAAAATTTTCCAAAAGATGTTATTGAGTATGCCGCAAGTCTTGCAGCTTTTTATTCGAAAAGAAAAAATGAAAAACTTTGCCCTGTGGCATTTACGCCAAAAAAATTTGTGCGTAAAAGAAAGGGAGATCCTGCGGGAGCCGTTGTGGTAGAAAGAGAGGAAGTGATTTTGGTTGAGCCGTTTAAAGGAGTTGTTAGTTGATGGTTGGTAATTCTTGGTTATCAGTAATTGACTTACTAACAACCAAGAACTAGCAACTAAGAACTTATTTTACCACGTTCACCTTTATAGTATTCGTTCTTCCATGCTCACTGATAGGCATACTGGCAAGTACAATGAAAATATCACCGCTCTGCACGTGGCCATCACGTTTTAGAATTTCTTCAACATCTGCAATTGTCTCGTCTGTGCTGGTCACTTTGTCGTAGTGGTATGCACGTGTTGCCCAAACTAAATTCATCGTGTTGATGATTTCTTTGTTGCTGGTGAAAGCAAAAATATTTGTGTTTGGTCTGTGCGATGAGGCCTTGTAAGCACTGTAACCTTGGAGAGTCATTCCTACAATAGCTTTAGCATTTACATCTTTCGCAAGTTTGCAAGCCGTGAGAATCAAATTGTCATTAAAGAAATTTGGCGACTTGGGATCAACATCGTGAAAGTGATAGAAAATATTTCCTTGCTTTTCCACTGATCCGATGGTGCGCACCATACTGCGAATTACTTCGATGGGATATTTCCCTGCAGCTGTTTCAGCTGAAAGCATCAATGCATCAGCTCCATCCATCACGGCATTCGCAACGTCATTGGTTTCAGCGCGTGTTGGTCTTGGATTTTCGATCATGCTTTCCATCATCTGTGTAGCAACGATTACAGGCTTGGCTGCTTTGTTGCATTTGTCGATGAGCATTTTCTGAACCATCGGTACTTCTTCCATCCAAATTTCTACACCAAGATCACCGCGAGCTACCATCAAAGCGTCTGTCGCTTCAATGATTGCGTCAATGTTTTCTAATGCTTCTGGTTTTTCAATTTTTGCGACCACACGGGTTGAAGCTTTCGCTCTGCGAACGTGATCTTTGATGATTTCAATATCAGTGGCTTTACGGACGAAAGAGAGAGCTACCCAATCCACATGGTTTGCCAATCCGAATTCCAAATCGGCCATATCTTTTTCTGTCAGAGATGGAGCGGTAACTTTTGTGAAAGGAAGATTGATGCCCTTGCGAGGCTTCAAAGGACCTCCATAAATAACGGTAGTAACTACATCTGTGTCGCGAACTTCTTTTACTTTCAATTCAATTTTTCCATCATCAATCAAAATCATATCTCCAACTTTCACATCAGAAGGAAGATTTTCATAAGATGTACTTACGATCTCGTTATTGCCAGCAAGCTGACGAGTAGTAATGATTAGTTCCTGACCTGGAATTATTTCAACTCCTTCTTTCACATCATTCACGCGAATCTTTGGGCCTTGCAAATCTTGTAGCAATGCCACATTGGTTCCCATTTCTTTATTGAGTTCACGCACATAATTGATCACCTTGAGATGATCTTCATGCTTGCCGTGAGAAAAATTCAAACGAAAAACATCAACTCCTTCTTTGATCAGCGCGCGCAACATTTCTTTGTTGTTGGATGCTGGACCAACGGTAGCTACAATTTTCGTTTTGTTGTAAGAGACACGTTCCATCGGATGAAATTTGTTAAAAGATAAAGTGTTCTTTCGATTTTAAAGCCGCCAAAGGTATGAAAGCGACCAATTCAACGGAAGGAATATTTCGCAAGAGTTCCTGCAATCGATTGCTATCAACATATGCCTCACCACGAGCAAGAAAAATAAAATCAAATCGGGGAAGTTCGGGCAGCAAAAGATTGCGCTCTTCATTTTCCTCGATTGGTTTGTTCTTAAACAATTTGACTAACGTGTGTGTGGTGATTTGCGAATAATGCAAATAGCTGCTTACCGAATTGTTTTTATGAACGACTTCGTAGTCCTCGGATTTTACCATGTTAATATTGAGGCTACGATTCAGCTCCCAGGCCATTTTATAGGGCTTGATTGTGGAGATGATGCCATAAAAATCAAAATCTAGTGTGAACTCAATATCGAGGCGTTTTTTCTTCATTTCTTAAATTCCAAGAGCTCAAAAAATTGGATTTTTCTGTTCATTTTCGCCAAATTCCACTATTAGAAAGGCAAAACCAAAAAGTTTGTCATTTTGACCCCAAATCCCTTTCTTTGCATCGTTTTTTGAATCTATAAACCTTACAATCATGTCTGAAATTGCACAAAAAGTAAAGCAAATCATCATCGACAAGCTTGGTGTGGAGGAGTCTGAAGTTACCCCTGAGGCAAGCTTCACAAACGACCTTGGCGCTGACAGCCTTGACACCGTAGAACTCATCATGGAGTTCGAAAAAGAATTCAACCTCTCTATTCCTGACGATCAGGCAGAGAACATCGCGACCGTTGGTCAGGCGATTTCTCATCTTGAAGAAAACGTGAAGAAATAATCATTTACAGTTACGTCACCGCATGGCTTTCAAACGGGTAGTAATTACGGGCGCTGGCGCGCTTACCGCCATTGGCAATACGCTCAATGAATATTGGGATGGATTAAAAAATGGAAAAAGCGGAGCCGCACCTATTACTAAGTTTGATACCACAAAATTCAAGACCAAGTTTGCCTGCGAGGTAAGAGGTTTTGATCCGGAGCGATTCATCGACCGCAAAGAATCGCGCAAGATGGATTTGTTCACGCAATATGCGATGGCAGTTGTAGATGAAGCTATAAAAAATGCCAACCTTCCGCTGGCCGATTTAAATCCTGATCGCGTTGGAGTGATCTGGGGTTCGGGCATCGGAGGGTTGTTTACTTTTCAGGAAGAGGTGATATCCTACGCCAAGGGCGATGGCACACCACGCTTCAATCCTTTCTTCATTCCTAAAATGATTCCCGACTTGAGTGCGGGACATATCTCGATCAAGTACGGTTTTCGTGGACCCAATTACGTAACAGTTTCGGCTTGCGCTTCTTCGACTAATGCAATCTATGATGCTTATACCTATTTGAAATTAGGTAAAGCAGACATTATTGTCACTGGTGGCTCAGAGGCAGCAGTTTGTATAGCTGGTGTTGGTGGATTTAATGCATTGAAAGCTCTTTCTGAAAGAAACGATTCTCCTGAAACAGCTTCTCGTCCATATGATAAAGAGCGAGATGGTTTTGTGTTGGGTGAAGGAGCAGGAGCATTGATCTTGGAAGAATATGAGCACGCAAAAAAGCGCGGTGCAAAAATTTTAGGAGAGATCATTGGTGGAGGTATGAGCTCAGATGCTTATCACATCACAGCACCACACCCTGAAGGTGCGGGAATTATTAAAGTGATGGAATACGCACTTGAAGAAGCTGGGATCAAACCAAGTGAAGTTGATTATGTAAATACCCACGGCACATCGACACCTCTTGGAGATGTGGGTGAGATAAGAGCAATTCAAAAAGTTTTCGGTGAACACGCTTATAAAATGAACATCAGCTCTACCAAGAGTATGACGGGTCACCTTTTAGGAGCAGCAGGCGCTGTAGAAACTATCGCTTGCTTGCTTGCCATCAATGAAGGAATTGTTCCACCTACGATCAATCATTTCACAGACGATCCTGAAATTGATCCTAAGTTGAATTTGACTTTCAACAAAGCTCAGCAACGCAAAGTAAACGTTGCCTTGAGCAATACTTTTGGCTTTGGTGGCCATAACTTCTCTATCATCATTAAAAAAGCCGAGTAAGTTTGTGTGGAACTTGCTTTCGCTTTCCAAGCCTAACAAAAAAGAAGACAAGAAATTAATTGCAGCCATCAAGACCATTGCTGGCTTTGCACCTTCCAATCTTGCTATTTATCGATTGGCAACTCTTCACAGTAGCAAAGCAAAAGATGTTGACGGCTTTCGAGAATCAAATGAGCGACTGGAATATTTAGGCGATGCTATTTTAGGAGCTGCTGTTGCCGATTATCTTTTTAAAAAATATCCATTCAAAGACGAAGGCTTTCTTACCGAGATACGATCTCGAATCGTTAACCGTGAGTCGCTGAATAACCTTGCAAGAAAAATCGGAATTGGAGCTATCGTTCAGTACGACAACCGCAACACTCAACTTCAAAAAGTAATCTTGGGAAATACACTCGAAGCTTTGGTTGGAGCAGTATATCTCGACAAAGGTTATTTGCGCTGTAAAAAATTTGTAATCGATAAATTGATTCAACCTTATTTTGATTTGGAAGTAGTTGTGAACTCAGACACGAACCATAAGAGTAAGGTTATAGAATGGGCTCAACGCAACTCCAAGGAAATTAAATTCGAGATCAATGAAACAAAGCGCGGACGAGTGCGCGAGTTTTCTGCTCAAGTAATTATCGAGGGGGAATCATTTGGTGTAGGCTATGGCCACACTAAAAAGAAGGCTGAACAAGACGCAAGTGAGAAAACCTGCGTGATGTTGAGCATTTAAATTATCTCCAAGAAAATCTTCTCCAAATCAATTGAAATCCTGCGAAGAAAGGCATCGACAATTTTGTCGACCTTCTTTTTGGAGCAACATATCCAGGCATCAATCTTGGATCGATCAATCCATTCATTGTAAACAATGAAGCTTGTCTGATCGGATCATTCATCGTAGTCATAAAACAGTATTTGAAACGAGTTTGTTTGTGATTTTACGTTTCAAATTCGTTGCAAGTTGCGAAGAATGCACTCGCATTTTATGGATATGTAAGAATAACTCTCTTTAAGTCAGAACAACTGTTTCGAAAAAAAATTAAGCGCAAACGTGTGAGGAAATTTTCTTTCCCGATGAGCGACAAATACCAAATTATTTAGTGCGATTCACAAGAATTGAGGTTAGGCCTTTCAAATTTCGTCTACCTGTTTTTAAGTCTTTTGTGGAAACGACAAGAATGGAATCATCCATGTCGGAAATCGATTTTCCATTTTTTTCAGTGATGAGGTAAACAGAATCGCCAACGGCAGTGTTGAAAAGTTCATTCCATGAGTACACTACTTTATATCCATCTGAAGCAAGGAAAACAAAATAGAATTCACTCAAAAGTTTGGGACTGTCAACTTTGATTTCGATAGGCTGGAGAATTTCCTTTATTAAAATTCCTTTCAGCCCTTTTGATTCACTTTTCTTTTCGCCTAAATGATTGGTAATGATTAAATCACCAATGTTGACTTCTTTCCATTTTTTCAAATCAGCAATGGAAATAGTTGTAACTGAATTAACTTCACCTGAAATGGTAAATGAATTCGTTGATTTGATTTGCGCTTGTGATGTAAATCCGATCAAACAAATAAATAGGACTGCTAAAGATTTCATAGGTTAAATTTTAATTCCAACAGGACAATGATCCGATCCGTGATACTCATTATATATAAGAGCTTCTTTCACGTTTGATAAAAATTTTTGATTAACAAGAAAATGATCAATTCTCCATCCAATATTTTTTTCCCGGCCGCTGATCACAAAATTCCAATACGTGTATTTAATTTCTGTCGGATGGAAATGTCGATAAGTATCGACAAAGCCAGCCTTTAATAGATTTCCAAAGCCATCAATTTCTTGTTGAGTATAGCCTGCACTCTTGTTATAATTTTCTTTTGGTCGTGACAGATCGATTGGTTGGTAGGCCACGTTAAAATCTCCACAGGCGATAACTGGTTTTCTTCGCACAAGCCATTCCAAATACTCTCTGAAAGCCACATCCCAAGTTTGTCTGTAGTCTAATCTTTTTAACCCTTCGCCTCCATTGGGGGTATAAACAGTAACTAAAAAGTAGTTTGGATATTCGGCCGTGATTACTCGCCCTTCCTGATCGTGCTCTTCAATTCCTAAATCATAGGAGACATTGATTGGTTCTTCTTTTGTAAGAATGGCTGTGCCACTATATCCTTTTCTAGCTTTTGATGAATTTGCGTAAACTTTATATTCTGGAAGCAATTGACAGGTTTCAAAAACATCCTCTAAAGATGCCTTTGTTTCTTGCAAGCAAAGTACATCAGGTGCCATTGTTCGCACATTGTTAACGAATTCTTTTTTCACAATAGCGCGGATGCCGTTTACATTCCAAGAGACCAGATGCATAAGTTTATTTTACTTTTAAAAATAGATACTTTTACTGAAACACTTCAGCATTTTTAGATGAAAGAATTTCGTACTGAACTGATTCCTAAAAATTCTTCTTCGCCTATTGGTTTGAAGGACAAAATTCTCGCCATTGGGTCTTGCTTTGCTGATGAAATGAGCAATCGTTTGGCAGAAAATAAATTTCAAGTCTGGAATTATTTTGGAACAGTCTATAACCCAATATCTATTCATCAGGTTTTGGCTTTTGGACTGACCAAAGAGCTTCCTCCAGCTGAAAGCTATTCTAACAACGGTGAAATTCATTTCAATTATCATTTTCATTCGTGTTTCAATTCGTTAAAGAAAGATGAAATTGAAAATAATATTCGGAAGACGATTGAAGAGGTAAACTCCTTTTTAAAGAGCTCAGATCGAATTATTATTACCTATGGAACTGCGTTTGTCTATAGACTAAAAACTAACAATGAGATAGTAGCAAATTGCCATAAAATGCCTTCCCCGAATTTTGATAAGTTTCTTCTGACTGAATCTGAAATTCTGAAATCATTTAATGAATTCTATTCATTGTTTAAATCGATAAATCCTTTTTGCAAAATAATACTTACAGTTAGCCCCATTCGACACTTAAAAGATACACTTGAATTGAATTCGGTTAGTAAATCAATTTTAAGGACTTCGTGTCACAGTATAGTAAACCAATTTTCTGATGTAGAATACTTTCCTGCTTATGAAATTTTATTAGACGATCTCCGCGATTATCGTTTTTATAAGACTGATCGACTTCATCCAACAGATGAAGCTGTGGATTATATCTGGGAGAAATTCATCAGTTCTTATTTCGATGAACATGCCAGAAAATTTATTGAGGAATGGACCTCTATAAAAAAGGAGATGAGTCATAAGCCATTCAACCCCGATTCTCAAAGCCACCAAAAATTTCTTGTAGCTCTCTTGAGAAGATTAGAAAACATTCAAACTCAAATTGACGTCTCAAGCGAAATCCAAAAAGTAAAATCTGGTTTCATAAACCATAATTCTTAATTAAAAAATGTCTAACAAACTCATCCACGCAACTTCACCTTACTTACTTCAGCATGCACACAACCCAGTGCATTGGCAGGAGTGGGGGAATGAGGCTCTTGAGGAGGCAAAGAAATTTGACAAACCGATTTTGGTGAGTATCGGTTACTCATCTTGTCATTGGTGCCATGTGATGGAAAGGGAATCTTTTGAGAGTGAAGATGTGGCGGCAATCATGAACGAAAGCTTTGTGTGCATCAAAGTAGATCGTGAAGAAAGGCCGGACATTGACCATATATATATGGAGTCTGTACAGGCGATGGGAGCGCATGGGGGATGGCCCCTCAATGTTTTTCTCACTCCTGATCAAAAGCCATTTTATGGAGGTACTTATTTCCCACCGCAGCAATGGGCGAGACTCTTATTGCAAGTGGCACAGACTTTCAAGATAAAGCGGGCAGAGATCAATCAGTCAGCTCATGAGCTCGCGCAACATTTACAGACGAGCGACCTTCAACGTTTTGCAAAGGAAAATGCGGATGATGTTTTTTCGAGGGAGAAATTGGAAAATATGTTTTCAATTCTTCAAAGCAAATTCGATACGAAGTGGGGAGGCATTGAAAAAGCTCCGAAGTTTGTGATGCCTACCGTTTGGTTATGGCTGTTGCGTTACCATTTTGTTTCAAGAAATGAATCGGCTCTTGTGATGGTAACGCGAACATTGAAGCAGATGACACGAGCTGGATTGTACGATCAATTAGGCGGAGGCTTTTCTCGTTACTCTGTAGATGGCGAGTGGTTCGCGCCTCATTTTGAAAAAATGCTTTATGACAATGCACAACTACTTAGTTTGTATGCAGAAGCATATGCCATTACTAAAGACGATTTTTTTAAAGCGGTTGCTTACGAAACAGTCAGTTGGATTAAACGCGAAATGACAAGTAAGGAAGGAGGTTTTTACTCTGCTCTTGATGCTGACAGTGAAGGAACAGAAGGAAGATTTTATACTTGGACTTGGGATGAGATTGCAACTGCGGTCGGTGAAAATAAAATAGAGATAGCTAATTATTTTCATTGTACGGAAAATGGCAACTGGGAACATGGACAAAATATTTTGGTTCGTGAGCCTGAACAAGAGGAAACAGATTCAATAAAATCACTGAAACAAAAATTGTTCAACTTCCGCGAAAAGAAAGTCAGACCCTCATTGGATGATAAAATTCTAACCGGCTGGAATGCGATGACAATTCAAGGGCTAATGGATTGTTATAAAGCCTTTGGTGATGAGTTATTTCTTCAGCTTGCGATTAAGAATATCAGATTTATTGAAGAGAACTTGATCAAAGAAGGAAGAGTTTTTCGCGCCTTTAAAAATAAACACTCAGTTACAGAAGGTTTCTTAGAAGACTATGCCTTCTTAATTCAAGCCTACACTTTGCTATATGAAACCACTTTTGATGAGTATTTTTTGAACGAAGCAGAGAAGTGGACTAGATATGTTCTTAATAATTTCTTTGATGAAAGAGAGAGTTATTTCCATTTCTCATCATCTTCAGCCGAACAGCTAATTGCTAAGAAAAAAGAAGTTTTTGACAATGTGATACCTGCTTCTAATTCTGTAATGGCAAGAAACCTTTTTCGCTTGGGAACTTTGCTTGATAAAAAGGAATGGAAGGAGAAGGCAGTAAATATGGTCTCAAAGCTTTCAACAATAATCACCACAGAGCCTGTTTACATGAGCAACTGGGGAATTCTTTTTACTGAAATTGCAGAAGGTATGAATGAAGTTGTGATTACAGGCAATGACTTACATCTAGTGAGAAATGATATTCAGTCGAACTATTTTCCTTTTAACATCTATGTTGGTGCTGAATCAAAAAGCTCATTGTCTCTGATGGAAGGTCGCGAGTCAACGAACGGTAAAACGAAGATATACGTTTGCAGGAATAGGGTTTGCAAATTACCGGTGGATAACGTCAAGGATGCAATTGGTCAATTGAGTGCAAGATGAAAAAAATATTTCTGGTAGTCATCGTTTTTATTTCATGCACGAAGAAAGAAGTTCTTCCTCCTTCACCATTGTTGCCTGTTCCAACTGAATCTCAACTCGCATGGCATAGTATGGAGTTAAATGCGTTTGTTCATTTTACGGTGAATACTTTTACTGACAAAGAATGGGGCTACGGTGATGAAGGCCAAAAAATATTTAATCCAGCCAACTGCGATCCACAACAGTGGGTTTCGGTTTTAAAAGTCGCTGGCTTCAAAGGGTTAATTCTTACATGCAAGCATCACGATGGATTTTGCTTGTGGCCAAGCAAATTCACAGAGCATTCTGTTAAGAACAGTCCATGGAAAAATGGCAATGGAGATTTGGTTCACGAAGTTGCTGAAGCGTGCAAAGGTGCCGGACTAAAATTTGGAATTTATCTTTCACCTTGGGATCGCAATCATAAAGATTATGGATCGCCAGCTTATGTAGAATATTATCGCAATCAACTCAAGGAATTATTTACTCAATATCCAGATGTATTTGAAATGTGGTTTGATGGTGCCAATGGTGGTGATGGATATTACGGAGGCAAACGCGAGACTAGAAAAATCGATGGAAGAAATTATTACGATTGGCCTAACACATTACATATTGTTAGAGGCTTTAACGCGAATATCATTTTTTTCAGTGATGCCGGACCTGGAGTTCGTTGGGTTGGAAATGAAAAGGGAATCGCGGGAGAAACGAATTGGAATATAATAAGCACGGATACACTATACGCTGGGAAATCTGGAATCGAAAAATTGTTGAATGAAGGAAACGAAAACGGAGCTCAATGGATTCCTGCCGAATGCGATGTCTCCATTAGACCAGGATGGTTTTATCATGCGAAAGAAGATTCATCGGTGAAAACGCCAAAGCAATTATTTGATATTTATTTGCAATCGGTTGGCCGAGGATCTTTGATGTTGCTTAACATTCCTCCAGATAGAAGAGGACTGTTTCATGACAATGATATTAAATCGTTGAAGGGATTTCGGAATTTGCTGGATACAGAGTTCAAGACCAACCTAGCCCTTAATGCAAAAGCGAAGGCAAAGTTTCGTGGAGAAGATGAAAACTATGCCCCAAAGAATTTGACGGACGGAAATAATGAAACCTATTGGGCCCTGGATGATGAAAATAAATCTGGATCGATTGAAATCGAATTGAATAAAAATGGGAATGTCAAATACATTGTGTTGCAAGAATATATTCAGCTAGGACAGCGTGTGAAATCTTTCACTATAGAAGTTTGGAGAGACAATGATTGGCAAAAAATAGCCACTGCTACAACCATAGGACGAAAACGGATTTTGAAAATTGACCCTGTTGTAACGGACAAAATAAGAATCAATATTTTAGATTCTAGAGCCTGTCCAGTAATTTCGAACGTTGAAGTTTATTAATGATTGATACTTCTCTTACAAGCTACCCAGATTTTAAGAAGCGAGTTGTTTGGCTAATTTCCATTGCAACTTTGATAAGACTTTTCCTGGCCACTCAACTTGAGCTCGGCAATGATGAAGTTTATTATTGGACCTATGCACTCTATCCCGATTGGAGTCATTTCGATCATCCCCCGATGGTCGGAATCATGACACAGATTTTTTCTCTCAATTTATTTTTCAAAGATGATTTTTTCATGAGACTCGGGCCGATTGTTTTGTCTGCAGCAAGTACATGGATTATTTTCTTACTCGGAAAGAAAATTAAGAATGAAAGAACCGGACTCTATGCCGCATTTCTTTTTACAGGTTCGATTTATTGTTCAATCATCAGTGGGTTTTCGTTGACTCCTGATGCTCCTTTGGTTTTCTTTTGGCTTCTAGCAATGAACTTACTTGTGGATTTTCTTCCTGTGGAAGATATTAGCTTGACACAAAGAAAAAAGATTTTGCTATTTGGTTTGGTCGCTGGACTTGCAATGATTTCCAAATATCAAGGCGCATTTTTGTGGATTGGCGTTTTCGCATATTGCCTCTTCTTTAACCGAAAATGGTTTAGGGAGATATCTTTTTGGCTTTCAGGTATTATTTCAGCGATAGTATTATTGCCTTTGGTAATTTGGAATCTACAAAACGATTTCATCAGTTTTACTTTTCATACAGCAAGAGTTGCACCCGCTTGGGAAATCCGATTCGACTATTTTCTCACTGAGATTTTTGGACAAATAGCTTATAACAATCCCGTTAATTATATATTGATTGTAATAGCAATCATCGCAATTGTAAAGAAGAAAAAATTCATTGATTCGAATTATTCGAAAGTGCTTTTAGCATTAGCTCTTCCGCTGTGGATTGTCTTCACTGGTTTTTCAGTCTTTCGTTCAACCTTGCCGCACTGGACTGCGCCAGCATTTATTCCATTGATTTTGTTGGCTTCGGCATATTGGAGCGATCAATCTGAAAAGAAATTTTTCTGGATCAAGTTCCCAGCCTACTTTTTAGGTGGACTATTAGTTATAGCATTGTGGCTCATTAATTTTTCCCCGCTTCAGCTTGGCAAAAAATCGGAGGTAACAAATTTTGGAGAAGATGACTTCACTCAAGATTTGTATGGTTGGGATCAAGTCAACTCTGCGTTTGAAAAAATTTCGCAGCGAGAAGAACAAAATGGATTAATGCAGAAGCGGTCAGATATCATTTCTTACAAGTGGTTTCCTGGTGCGCACATAGATTTTTATGTGGCACAGCCAAATAATCGAAAATTATTTATGCTCGGTGAAATGAACGATATTCACAAGTATGCATGGATCAATAATTATCGTGGTGGCTTGCAAAAAGGAAAGGATTATTATTTGATTCAAGTGAGTAACGTTTTTAAAAATAATGATCCATTTCAAAATTATTTTGAGAAAATTGAGCCGATGGACACCGTTCAAATAAAACGAGCCGACAAAGTAATGCGCTATGCTTTCTTTTATCGATTGAAAAATTACAATGGAACTTTTGTGAACCCGTTGCCATGACAGAAATCAACGGTACGTTTATTTATAAGTTTTTGAAATTCGGTGCCGTTGGTTTATCGGGCATGCTGGTCGATTTTGGAATTACATTTCTATTCAAAGAAAAGATCAAAGTCAATAAGTATATAGCAAACACGCTCGGCTTTTTTTCAGCAGCGAGCAGCAATTTTGTTTTAAATAGAATTTGGACGTTTCAGAGTGCTGATCCACAAGTGACCTCGCAATATTTAAGATTTCTTTTGATTGCAGTTGTTGGCGTTATGTTCAGCAATGCAATTATTTATTTGCTCAACGATCGTTTCAAATGGAATTTCTATTTCGCAAAATTAATTTCGATTGGTGCGGTGCTCTTCTGGAATTTCTTTGCGAATTATTTCTTCACATTTGTGCAATAAAAAAAGCCCCGAAAATTTCGAGGCTTTAATATTTTTAATCGATTCAATCTATTTCTTCTGAGTTGAATCAGCCGGGGCTGGATTTTGTTGTTGTTGTGGTTGACTTTCAGCAACTGATTTCAAATTGTTCAATCCTTGCTCATAGTCTTTGCCCAACATTCCATCGATGAACAAGCTCATGATTTTTCCCATTGCCGCAGATGCCATTCCAGAACCTGTTACATCGCCATCGTATGTCCATGTAACTTTAGTTCCGCTCTCAGCAGGTTCAAGGTTGATGTCAGCAGAATAGGTTCCATCAAAATCTGCAAACTGCATTCCTACTTTCACATGCTTGTCTTGCGTGCTTTCAATGATCCATTGTGAACCATTTCCCATCTTTTCACTTTCCCAACTCATTTTTGCACCGACCCCAGATTCGGGTCCTTCATAACTTACCTTGATGTTTGGATCTTTCATACCCCAAGGTTGCCACTTGTTGGTGTTCTTAATGGTGTTCACTTGTTCGAAAATCGTTGCAGCTGATGCGTTGATCACTGCAGAGCGTTCCATGTGCGATTTTGGCGAGAGGAATGCTGAAACAACACCGATTAGCACAATAAGGCCAACCAATGTGATACCTAATACTTTCAATGCTCTAGTCATCATAGCAATTATTGTTTTGTGAGGTATCGAATATAGTGAAATAATTGGCGCTGAAAAAATTGGATGTGACGGCAAAAATTTCAAAATTCGAGCAAGCTAAACCCATTTTCAACTATGAGTTTCTTCAATGACCCTAATCGAATTCCTGAAAATTATGGCTTGCGAATAGCCGTTGGTCTCATCGCTTATTTTGTGTTGATGCATTTCGTTGGCCTCGGTCATCACGTTGAGCTTCGCTTGCTCAACTTATTGATATTGGCCCTCGGGATATTTTTTGGATTAAAAAAATTCAAAGAGACTCACGGCAAACATTTGAATTATTTCCGAGCACTAGTTACTGGTGTAGCTATTGGCGCTGTTGGTTCTGTTTTGTTTGGGCTGTTCATGTTCATCTATATGAAGTTGGACGCAGGCTTGATGGATTCCATCATAAAAAATGAGCCTATGGGTCTTTATTTGAATGCTTATATGGCTTCATTTATAGTAGCACTGGAAGGAGTTTTCTCTGGGCTGCTGGTAACATTTGTGTTGCTCAACTACTTTACTACAGATGAAGTTGAATCGTAATTGATAATCGATTGAAGAATTTTTCGATTTTAATATTATGGATTGGTCTAAGCCAATCCATTTTTGTTTTTGCTCAAACAGACATTGAGAAAAAGAAAATCGATTTTTTATTTAAGGAAATCGAACAACTGAAGGGAGCTAAGTTTTTACGAAACGGACTTCAGTATACACCTAAAGAGGCATCCGATTATCTGCGGATGAAAATGAAGTGGAACGATAATAGAGGAGTGGTAAGATCGGCAAGAGACTTTATCGAGAAAGTGGCGGCTAAATCTTCCATTACAGGGAAACCTTATCAGATTCTTATGGAAGATGGTACTAAGATTGAAATGAAAACATTCTTGTATCAAAAACTTGGTGAGTGGAAAGAGTAGCTGGAAGATTTAAGTATCTATCAATTTTATTTTTATTGATTGCCTTTGGCCGCTCTGTTGATGGACTGGCTCAGTCAGATATTGAGACTAAGAAAATCGAATTCTTACTTAAAGAAATTGAGAGCCAGAACGGAGCGAAATTCTGGCGCAACAATTCATCGTATTCTCCAAAACAAGCGGTCGAGCATTTACGGATGAAATGGGGGAAGGCAGGAAGCGCAGTGAAAACAGCTAGAGATTTTATTGATAAGATTGCTTCGAAATCTTCCATGAGCGGGAAATCTTACTTGATCGAATTTGAGGACGGAAAAAAAGTCGAAACAAACTCATTCTTGTACAAGAAGTTAGGGGAGTGGAAACCCTAAATCTGGGGGTCAAAAATCCCTTTAAAACCCCTCAATAAATCCTTAAATTGCGCCCTCATTTTTTGAAATTGTGGGCAAATACAACGAATACAAGGAACTCAATCTCTCCAAAGCTGCAACAGAAGTGCTTGATTTCTGGAAGCGCGAGCAGATTTTTGAAAAATCGGTAACAAACCGAGACGGTAAAAAGCCATTTACATTTTACGAAGGACCGCCTTCAGCTAATGGCACACCAGGCATTCACCATGTGATGGCCCGCACCGTGAAAGACATTTTCTGTCGCTACAAAACACTTCAAGGATTTCAAGTAAAGCGCAAGGGTGGTTGGGATACCCATGGACTTCCCGTTGAACTTCAGGTCGAAAAACAACTTGGAATTACTAAAGACGATATAGGCAAAACCATTTCGATTGAAGACTATAATCAGAAATGCCGCGAAACGGTAATGATGTATAAAGATCAGTGGGATAGCCTTACTGAGAAAATGGGTTACTGGGTTGATCTTCAAAATCCATACATCACGTACAACAACGACTACATTGAAACACTCTGGTGGATTTTAAAACAATTCTATCAAAAAGGATTACTGTACAAGGGTTACACAATTCAGCCTTACTCACCATCTGATGGAACTGGCTTGAGCTCGCATGAATTAAATCAACCGGGCTGTTACAAAAATGTGAAAGACACATCAGTAGTGGCGCAGTTCAAAGTCACAGAAAATTCTTCATCTAAATTCTTATTCGAGAAAAATAAAGGTGAAGTTTTTATTCTAGCTTGGACCACGACACCGTGGACGCTTCCATCAAACACAGCACTCGCTGTTGGTGAGAAAATAAATTATGTTCAAGTCAATACTTTCAATCCATATACTTTTAAACCTGTTAGTGTTGTACTTGCAAAAGATTTAATCGGGAAATATTTTTCTGATAAGAATAAAGATTTAAAAGTCGCTGATTACAAATCAGGAGATAAAGCGATTCCTTTTGAAATAGTCAGTGAGTTTACAGGAAAGCAATTGGTAGGCATTCGTTACGAACAACTGATGCCTTATTTGAAACCTTTGTACGATGCTGATAAAGCATTTCAAGTTGTTGCTGGAGATTTCGTAACAACTGAAGACGGAACTGGTGTTGTACATACCTCACCTACATTTGGTGCAGACGACTTTCGTGTAGCAAAACAAAATGGAATTCCTCCATTGACATTGAAAGATGAATCTGACAATGAAGTACCAACGGTAGACAAGAAAGGAAAATTTGTAAAAGAAATTGGAGCGAAGCTGAAAGAAGGCGTGGAACGTTTCAAAATAAAGACACATAAGCTTCTCACTGAAAATGATTTCTATGTAAAGAACTACACAGATGAAGATGAAAATAATCCTGATTACAAAAACACGGATGTTATCATCTCTATCATTCTGAAAGAAGAAAACAAAGCATTTAAAGTTGAAAAGTACGAGCATACTTACCCGCACTCATGGCGTACCGACAAACCTGTTTTGTATTATCCGCTTGACGCTTGGTTCATTAAGACAACTGCGTTAAAGGATCGATTGGTTGCACTTAACAAAACAATCAATTGGAAGCCGGAGAGCACAGGCACTGGCCGTTTCGGCAATTGGTTAGAAAATCTGGTGGATTGGAATTTGTCACGCTCACGTTTTTGGGGAACACCTCTTCCAATTTGGAAAACAAAAGACGGAAAAGAAGAAATCTGTATTGGATCTGTTGACGAGTTGCAATCAGAAATAGAAAAAGCAAGGAAAGTCAATAGTCAATGGTCAATGGTCAATGACAAGACAATGGACCATGGACTATCGACCATGGACTTGCATAGACCGTTCGTTGACAACATTGTATTGGTCAGTAAGTCAGGCCAACCAATGTATCGCGAACCAGATTTGATTGATGTGTGGTTCGACTCAGGTGCAATGCCTTATGCACAATGGGGATTGAATAAAGAGAAATTGAAAGCTGGAAATCCTCAACCATTTAACGATGGATGGAATGGAGCTTATCCTGCCGACTACATTGCTGAAGGTGTTGATCAGACCCGTGGATGGTTTTTTACACTGCATGCGATTGCCGGCCTGTTGTACGATAGTGTCGCTTTCAAAAATGTAATCTCCAATGGACTTGTACTCGACAAGGTTGGCGAGAAAATGAGCAAGCGCAAAGGCAATGTTATCAATCCTTTTGAAACATTGGAGAAATATGGACCAGATGTCGTCCGTTGGTACATGATTGAAAATGCACCGCCTTGGGATAATTTGAAATTTGACATCGCTGGAATTGAAGAAACACAGCGCAGATTTTTTGGAACGCTTCAAAACACGTATTCATTTTTTGCTTTGTATGCCAACATCGATGGCTTTGTAAAAGATGAGATGAATAATGTGCCTTATGAAAAACTCACTCATTTAGATAAATGGATCATTTCAAAGTTGCAATCATTGATTGTTGAAGTGACTGGAGCATATGAAGATTATGAACCTACGAAAGCAGCACGAGCGATTCAGGAATTTGTAAATGATCATCTCAGCAACTGGTATGTGCGTTTGAATCGTAAACGCTTTTGGCAACCTAATTTAAGAGGCGAACTTCCTGAAAATAAAAAAGCAGCTTACGAAACTTTGTACGAATGTTTGATGGTGGTAGCACAATTGATGTCACCTATTGCGCCATTCTTCAGTGATTGGTTTTACAAAAATCTGACTGACAATATTCGTGAGAGTGCGAAGAAGAACAACACGCCTTTGAAGTTTGAATCTATTCATCATACAGATTTAGTGAAGGCAGAAAGTAATCGCATGAACAAAGAGCTTGAGCTTTCGATGGAATATGCTCAACGGATTTGCTCGCTTGTTCACTCTATTCGCAAGAACAGTAAGATTAAAGTTCGCACACCACTTCAACGAGTCCTTTTACCAGTGCTTGACGAGAAATTTTCAAATCGAATCAAAGGAGTTGAAGATATTATCAAATCGGAAGTAAACGTAAAATCGATTGAATATATTGATGATGCTTCTGGATTGTTGGTAAAAAGTGTGAAGCCAAATTTTGCAAAGCTTGGCAAACAATATGGCCCGAAAATGAAGGAAGTTTCAGCTGTGATCAATTCTCTTTCGAAAGAAGAAATTAGTCAAATTGAAAAAGCAGGTACACTTTCCAAAGAAGGATTTGATCTCGTGCTTGAAGATGTCTTAATCTCATCTCAAGATATTCCAGGTTGGTCAGTAGCGAGTGAAGCAGGAGTTACAGTTGCACTGGATGTAACGATAACTCCAGAGCTGAAGCGTGAGGGCGTAGCTCGTGATTTTGTGAACCGTGTTCAAAATCTGCGGAAGGATATTGGTTTGGAAGTGTTGGATAAAATTGGAATTGAAGTTGAAAAAGACGGTGAACTCGCAACGACTTCCCTGAATGAATTCAGAGATTATATCTGCACCGAAACCCAAGCGTTGAGTTTGGACTTTAAAGATAAAGTCAGCGATGCAACTGAAGTTGACATGGACGAGTTTGTGTTGAAGCTGAAAATAATTAAGAAGTGAGATTCTGCTTTACTTTCTTGACTTTTTTGATAATGAGCTCTGGATTATCTGCTCAAAACGATACTTTGAAGTTTATTGATGGAACTTACTATGTACTTAGTGAGGGAGGAAGGCTACTTTTTCCATCTCTTAAAAGAACGATTCAGGGAAGGGAGTTTATTGTAGCGGAGAGCCAAGCAGAGTTTCCCGGTGGATTGAAAAATCTCTATGAGTGGCTTTCCAAGAACATTAAACCAGATTCTTCTTTAAAGGTAGATATACACTTAAAAGCCATTTTTACAATAACTGAAAATGGCTTACCATCTTCAGTTATCGTTCAGGGCGATACAGCGAGTGGAAGAGGAAAGGAAGTTGTTAAATTAATTTCGGCTATGCCTCGATGGAAGCCAGGACTACAATATGATAAAACAGTTAAAACAAGAATGGCCCTGCCAATTACTTTTCCAAAATCTGAAACGCTAGCCATAACGAAACGAAAAAAGAAAAGAATAGATAAGAAATGAAAGTTTATAAATATTTTTTGATCGCGTTAGTTGTTATTCTAATTGATCAGACGAGCAAACTCATGGTGAATCAATACATGTCGATTCATGAAGAAGTAAACGTGATTGGTGATTGGTTCAAATTACATTATTTATTAAATCCCGGAATGGCATTTGGCATTCGTTGGGAAAATGAATTTGGCAAACTGGCACTCACTATTTTTCGAATCGGTGCGATGTTTGGAATCGGTTATTATTTAATCCGTTCTGCTAAAAGAAATTCTCACACAGGTTTTTTGGTTTGCCTTGCATTGATTTTGGGAGGAGCTGTTGGTAATGTTATCGACAGCACTTTTTATGGAGTGTTTCTTGACAACGCTCCTTTGGATTCACCAACAAAATGGTTTCATGGTCAGGTAATCGACATGTTATATTTTCCGTTGGTAAGTTTTCAAGTTCCTGATTGGGTTCCCTTCCGCGGTGGAACCTATTTCAGTTTTTTTGATCCTGTCTTCAACATTGCGGACTCATCCATTTTTATCGGAGTCGTTTTGATATTGATTTTCCAAAGAAGATTCTTCCCACATCACTTGAAAGAAGATTCAGTTCAAGTAGAGAACGAAATCATTGTGAACCGTGTTGTCGAAAGTGAATCAATTGTGATAACTGAAAACTCTGATCAGGTTGATAATAAACCTGAGACTACAACTGAAATCTGAAAATAACAATGGCAGAGAATCTTATTTTCACAACCTCTACAAAGAAATCAGAACGTTACGAAGCGCTCCTTCCACAAATTGAAGCGCTTGTAGCTGGTGAAAAAGATTTGATAGCTAATCTTTCGAATATCGCTGCTTCCTTAAAACAAACTTTCAATTTTTTCTGGGTTGGATTTTATTTGGTAAAAGAAAATGAGCTTGTACTTGGTCCCTTTCAAGGCCCGATAGCTTGTACTAGAATTGCTTTTGGAAAAGGAGTTTGTGGTGCTTCATGGAAAGAAGAAAAGGCGATTCTGGTTCCAAATGTTGATGAATTTCCGGGACATATCGCATGCAGTTCAGATTCAAAATCTGAAATTGTTTTGCCAGCTTTTAAAAACGGAAAAGTGTTTCTAGTGCTTGATGTCGACAGCGATAAGCTGAATGATTTTGATGATACAGATGCTGCCTTTCTTGGCCAATTGATGAAAATCATCGAGGCCACCGTTTAAGTAACTTCACTTTTATTCGGCTTTTCATTTTTGTACTTTAGTCATACGTAAAATCTAACGTATGAAAAATCAACTTTCACGTAGAGAATGGTTTAAATCAACCGCAGCTCTTTCTACTGGACTCGTTATTTCATCATCAATACTGAATAAGTTGATGGCTGCTCCAATGAGTGAAGCGGAAAAGGATTTCATTTCTAAAATTCAAAATGGAAAAGTTCGACTCAATGCAAATGAAAACCCTTATGGACCATCTCAAAAAGCGAGAGAAGCCGTAGTTCAGATTTTATCAGAGGGGAACCGTTATCCATTTGATTCTATTAATGATTTAAAATCAGTCCTTGCCAAGAAAGAGGGTGTGACTCCAGATTATATTCATGTTGGTGCGGGTTCAGGCGATCTACTTTGTCAATCAGGGGCAGCTTTCGGAATTGAAGGAGGAAGGATAGCTTCTGGCTTCCCAACGTTTACTTTGCTTATGAACTACTCTCAGGTTTTTAATGCCACTTGGGACAAAGTAAACTTGAACGATAAATTGGAATACGATTACGATGCACTTGCATCGGCAATAAAGAGTGATACAAAATTGGTTTTCATCTGCAACCCAAATAATCCAACGGGTACTCTGGTCGATTGGCAAAAAGTGAAATCATTTTGTGAAGACGTTTCTAAAAAGGTGCCTGTTTATTCGGACGAAGCCTATCTCGAATTTTTGGATCCTTCGCAACAAACTTCGATGGTTGAGTTGGTGAAGAAAGATATGAATGTGGTGGTGTCTCGTACATTCTCTAAAGTTTATGGATTGGCTGGATTGCGAATTGGCTACATTGTAGCGAAACCTGATTTGATCAAAAAGATTTCAAAATACGGTGGAGATTTCCCAATGAGCCAGACGGCAATTGCTGCAGCGAAGGCAAGTTTGTGGGACGAAGCATTCATGTCGATGGTGAGAAATAAAAATGCTGCCGCTCGAAAGGTAATGACAGATTATCTCGACCAACACAAATATTCTTACGGAAAGTCGCTGACGAATTTTGTTTTCTTTCCTGCACCAAAAGATGGAAAAACTATTCTAAAGAAAATGGAAGAGTCAGGTTATCTCATGCGCATTTGGGACTATCAGCAAAAAGAATGGTGCCGTGTCAGTATTGGCACTGAAGATGAGATGAAAGGCTTCGTTAAAGCCTTTGATGAATTCGTTTCTTAATCCTAATTCTTAAGACTTTATTCAACATGACAAAGATTTTTTGCCTAGGCTTAATTATATTTTTATTTTCTTGCTCACCAAAAAACAAAGAACAGATGAGTCAAACGTCATCGAGAGATTCGATCAAATCATTCGTGTTAACGAATTCTCACAAAGTAAAAATAGAGATCATCAATTTCGGAGGAAGAGTTGTATCCCTTTTTGTGCCAGATAAAAATGGCAAACTTGAAGATGTAGTGCTCGGTTTTGATTCGCTTGAAAAATACACAACACATGACTCTTATTATGGGGCAATCATCGGGAGATATGGTAATAGAATTGCCAACGGGAAATTTTCACTTCGAGAAAAGGAATATCAGTTGGAAAAGAATAATGGGGTGAATGCACTTCACGGTGGCCCCAAAGGTTTCCATAACGTATTTTGGAAAGTCATTTCATCGACAGATTCATCAGTTGCTTTCTCTTATATAAGTAAAGATGGAGAAGAGGGTTATCCGGGAAATGTAAATCTCGAGGTGAAATATATGCTAACGAATGACAATGAATTGATTATCGATTATTCTGCCACATCTGATAAGGAAACAATAATAAATTTGACAAATCATTCTTTTTTCAATCTCAATGGCGAAGGCAAAGGTGATGTCCTCAATCATCAGTTGATGATCAACGCAGAAAGATTTTGCCCCGTCGATCAAACACTAATTCCGAGCGGAGAACTCAAAGAGGTAAAAGGATCTCCTTTCGATTTTTTAGAGACTCATAAAATTGGAGAGAGGATAGATCAAAATGATCAGCAGTTAAAATTTGGAAATGGATATGATCACAATTGGGTGCTAAATAAAAAAGCAGATGAGCTTACTCTTGCAGCAAAAGTCATTGAGCCTAACAGTGGTCGTGTGATGGAGGTTCTGACCACTGAACCTGGCATTCAATTCTATTCAGGAAATTTTTTGGATGGAAAAGAAATTGGTAAGGGTGGAAAGCCTTACCAATTCAGATCTGCTTTTTGTTTGGAAACTCAACATTTTCCAGACTCACCAAACCACAGCAATTTTCCTTCTGTGATTTTGAAGCCTGGTGAAGTCTACAGGCAAAAAACCATTTATAAGTTTTCTGCTCAATAGTTACCAGCTCACGCTGAAAAAACCCCGTTGACTTTGCGCGATAGCTACTAAAATAATTACCAATGCAAGTGCATTCAAAATGAACATGCGCTTGTGCTTGGCGGTGCCATCAGCTAATTTTTTTGATGAGATGCGAGCAACTGAAATTAGAACAACGGCAATCAGCATTTCTGCAATATGCTCGACCAACCAATAACGAGTCAAAGTCTCTTTCATGGAAGCAGCGCTGAAAATTACTGCTGGACTGATAAAATAGAGGATCAAGCCTAGCAATAGTTGGGTATGTGTGGAAATGAACAAAAATAGGCTGAGTTTGTCGTCAGTCTTTTCGAAGGCAGCTTTGCTTTGCCAGCCCTTAAAAGCACGAAAAAGAACCACAAGTAGCAGGACAAGAAGTATGAATCGATTGAGTGAGTGTAAGAGCAAAATAACTTGATGCATAGGTTTTATTTTTATTTCCCGAAAATTACGACTGTTCAGCAAACAATTAAAACAACCTGCTTCAAAATATTGGCGAAATGGCTTGTTGTTAGTTACTTTGAATACAATGAAGATTCTGATTTGCGTTTTAACACTTTTGATATCCACCAGTTCATGGGCGAACCCGGATACTGTCAAGGTTGGAGCCTACGTAATGAGCGTCCATGACATCAATTTCCACGATCAGGAATACACTGCTCGATTTTGGCTTTGGTTTTTGTACAAAAACAAGGATTTCAATTTTGAAAATCAACTTGACATCATCAATGCGAAATCCATTGATCAGCCACAGCCGCTACTCGACAGCCTCAATGGAAAATTGTACGCCATGCTGAAGATGAAAAGCACGATGAAACAGAATTGGAATGTACTTGATTTTCCGTTTGATGAACAGCACTTAAAAATTCAAATTGAGAATTCACTTTTTGATAAAAGCAATCTGGTTTTTGTTCCAGATTCTATTGGCAGCAAATTCGACTCGGATGAAATTCTTTCAGGTTGGTCCGTCAGAAATTTTAAAGTAAGTGTTACTGATAATCTCTATGAAACAGGTTTTGGGGACAATCGCAAAGGCCATGATCATCAGACATTTTCTGCTTTTTTGATTGAGATGGATATTGAAAGAAATGCTTGGGGATTGTTTCTTAAGATTTTTATTGGAATGTATATCGCTTTTCTCATTTCGATGGTGAGTTTCGCTCCGCACCCTGGCGAGCTTGAGCCTCGATTTGGTTTACCTGTAGGTGGTCTGTTTGCTGCGGTTGGAAATAAATATATCATTGATTCGATTTTGCCAGAGTCAACTCAATTCACATTGGTTGATCAACTTCATGCAATTACTTTCTTTACCATTTTTGCTATCCTTGTTGTGTCGGCAGTTTGTTTGAAACTTCATGACAAAGAGAAAGATGAAGAATGTCTGAGAGTGAATAAACTTGGAGCGCGAGTTATTGGCGCTGCTTATATATTGGCCAATGTGATTTTAATAGCATCGGCCTTAACATAAAATACTAAACTTTATTTTTTGTGTCGATGATGATAGTCACAGGGCCGTCATTCAGGAGACTCACTTTCATATCAGCACCGAATTCACCGGTTTGTACAGGTTTACCCAAAACGGACGAAATAATCGAAACAAATTTTTCGTAGAAAGGAATGGCTATCTCAGGTTTAGCCGCTTTTATATAGCTAGGTCGATTTCCTTTTTTTGTGCTAGCATGAAGAGTGAATTGACTAACGACTATAATATCACCATCAATGTCTTTTATACTGATGTTCATGACACCGTCTGCGTCATTGAATATTCTTAGCCCGACAATTTTATTAGCTAACCACTCAATGTCTTCTTCGTTGTCAGCATCTTCAATTCCCAAAAGAACCAAAAGACCGGCACTGATTTTTGATTTCACTTTTTCTTCGATAGTGACTGAAGCTGAAGAAACCCGTTGAACGACTGCTATCATTTAAGTTGTTTGCTAGGTGAATAATCATAAGGAACCACATCGGCCATCTTGCTTATCCAAACGAGATATCCATCAATTGAGATGTCGTGAAAATCTTCATAATAGCCATTATCATAAACCTTAATCGGTTTCCCCGAGAAAGTGATATCTGAAGATTGACCTGACTGTGGACGACCAGCGCGAACAAATTCTGGAATTTCACTTGTGTAAAGGATGTTAATTTTTCCTTTGTATTTTACAATGTCATTATTGATAATTTCTTTTTCAGAAATAAATACTCCGTTTTCATTTTGAAGGATATAGTGACTTTGACTAAGCGTTCTCTTTTTTAGGGTTTGAAAAAAATGATTGATTGATCCGTAATATGCTCGGTCTCTTTCTTTAGCCCATTTGTTTTTTTGTTTTGCACTTTCTGGTGTTAGTTCTTCAAACCTCGCGATCCCAGAAATTATTTGTGTGTTAAGCTCATAGTCAACTTCAAATTCACTTAACTCATAACTTATTTTATACCCAAGCGCTTTATTTTCGATAATGATTGGCTTTGATGCGTAAGCGTGTAATTTTCTTCCTTCGAAAAATACTGTAATGTCTTTTCGATTTAGGATTGAACATTGATAAGAGTTTTTTGTTTCGCCTAGAAACATTTTTTGAAACTGAATATAACCACGGTTGCTATCTTTTATTCTTCGCGCCTTAATTACAACTGAATCGAGCAAAACTGTATTTTCCTCAAGTTGAATTGTAAAGTCAACTATGGAATTTCCATCAAAAGCGATTGGGCGTGAAAATATTTTATAACCGATCATAGACACCGTCAAGTCGTATTTTCCATTTGGGATCTTGTCTAGAGTAAAAGTTCCATCCGCATTTGCGGAGACTCCGATAGTAGTGTGAGCCAAATAAACCGATGCACCAGGTATGCCTCCCTTAGTTTTTGAGTCAATGACTTTACCTGAGATGGAACCCACCGTTTGAGCTTGAGCAAAAGAAGCAATTAAAACCAAGGCAGATATGAACAAAAGTTTTCTCATTTTTTTGTGATTTCATGTGTTGAAAGTTGATAACCTAAAGGCAA
>JASGIR010000012.1:0-16206 GCA_049840975.1 Cyclobacteriaceae bacterium
TGAACGTCATCCACTCTAAAGTGGCACGACTGCCCCACTGAGCACCCAATTCCCCCTCCAAAGTCCTCAATCCCCCAAATGGGACGGCAAAGGTAGCACTTTGGCTATTTTCTGCAAATAGAGACAAAAAAGTTTTCCAAAAGTTATTCACACTGCTTCTCCAAGGTTGGCTGTCAAGCAGTTACAAGCGAATATTTTTTTGTGAAATTTTTATGAAAGGAGAGGCGCGAAATAAATCAGTTTTTAAACTTGAAAAGCGGAACAGTGCTGCACGCTTCGCCAAACATTATACTCGATGAAACCTGTCGCAATTGCTTAGTGGCTTCGACATACGCTTCAGAGGCACATTTACTTTACTGCAACCTTTTATAACAACTTTCGCTTTTTGAAATTTCCCCCATTCAACACTCGCAAGTTTAGTTTTGAAAAGCTGACTTTCTAAATCACTTAGTGAACCATATACAATAGTTGTTGCGTGAGGTTGGAGTGCTAGCGTGAGCAACATATATGCCCACGTTGGAATTATCGCATCGGTTGAGCAAGTAATGGCAACATGCTTTTGATTGTATTGAGACCAATCGTAATTTTTTATAAAATCACGAAAATCCTTTTCCTTCAAAATTAACCCTTGAAAAAGAAAATCCTTCATATCGAACATACACGCTGACCTGGAGTGTATAGTTCTTCCAGATCGAATGTGACTAGGCTACTTGCGGTTACTCTGATTAACTATCCCTTCTTCCATACTCATTTGAACACTAGGAAACCAAATTTGGTTTTTTAATAACAAAATCTTTCAAGTAAAAAGGCTCAAAACTTGAAAGGTCCTCAAAATCATTTTTTTGAAATTTTTTGAATCCGATTTCACCCAAAACGTGCGCTGATGGTTTTACTTCCACGGCAAATTTGGCATTAAAATGTAGGAGAACACTTTTGCATTTCTCGGCACCCTCTCCAAAAAAATAAATTGGAGTGTTCTCAAGCCAATTTGCAAAACTGCTTTCATCAATAATTTTCGCTTGAATCGGTTCAATAATTGCCTAATTCTTGTACTAGTCAACAGTACAATAAACTTCCATTCTTCTAGCGTCAAGCATAGGGCAAAGAAGTGAAGACGGCGTTTTGAACCAGAAAATTTATTTTTAAATTGACTAGCCATCAGAAAAAGAGTGTTTACAGAAATCAAAGGGATATTCAATGCGATACAAATTCCTTTGGCAGTAGCAACTCCTATTCTTAAACCTGTGTAAGAACCTGGCCACATTAACAACAACTCAACTAGTCTTTTATTTTGTGAAAGATGAATCTTTAAAAAGCTGATTAATGACTACAGTAGTAAAGATGAGGTAGCTCTGTTCTACATGCTTTCTTTGAATGCAATCAATTCTTCATCTTGATGAAGCGCACAAGAAAAAGAATGTGTTGACGTCTCTATGCTAAGTACAAAGCCATTAATGCGGTGAGAACAATTGTTTATAGTACGTCTGATCATTGAAGAGTTTAGCTGCAGCCATATTTCAGATCCATTCCAAACATAACATCTATTGACCTTGCATCATTTAATAATGAAATGCAATTTCTTGTTCAAGTATTTTTTTCATTTCTGATTTGTAATCGATAAAGATCATTGTCTGAGCTTGACCAATTTTACTTTTTAATCATTGAATGATGATTGAAGTTGTTCAAAATATTTTTCGCTTTTAGCTGAGGCGATTAACGTTTCAATTTTATTTTCAATCTCAGAGGATTATAGGCAAAATGTTGACCTTAACCCAGTCAGCAAATTTGATCATATTCGTCATCTGTTAACTTGAATGCTTTCATTGACTGTGGAGATCTATGTCTCACCACAATATTTACTGGCATATTCAAATAGCAACCCTGAAGACACTAGTTCACTAGTAAGGTTGAAATATTTGCTGGCTGTCACTGACATGTCGGGATTAAGCCCATTCTCCATCAAAAACTTTTCTACCAGTTTTTGTTTTGAATTCCGCTTCAAGAGAATCAGCGAAATTTTGTATGCCGATCCATCGCTGAATCACTATGAGCGTAATCCAATGGTCTTGAATACATCTTCCACTTGGAATATAATATTTTGCAGTAGTGATTTTGAATTGCGCATCGTAGGATAATTGTCTAGTAGTTTGAACTAAACCTTTACCGAAAGTGTGTTGCCCAATCAACAACGGTCGATTATAATCTTCTGAAGAGAACCAGCAACAATTTCAGATGCAGATGCACGTTCCTTCACTGGTGAGAATTACTAAAGGAATTTCAAGATCAATAGGATTATTTAATGTTGCTATATGTTTTGTTTGACTCTTGTGACTTCCCTTTGGTAGATACAACTTCCCTTCCTTTCGGGATAAAAACATTCGCAATATTTCACTGCTCGTAAAGCGATCCTCCTGGGTTATCCCTCAAATCTAAGGATCAAGTTTCGTTGCTCCCTGAGTCTTTAGCTTAGTCAGTGCCTCTGACACTTCGCGGCCAGCTCCTGGTGTAAATTCATCAAGTTTGATATAACCCAAGATCCTTATCGATCATTCCTTGATAAGTAACATTGCTGATCTTAATTTTTTCTCGAACCAATTTGAGCTTGGTGGTTGATGTTTCTCCATAACGTTTTATTTCAACCTCAACTTCGGTTTGTGGAATTCCTTTCAACAAAGAACTGGATTCTCCTGTCGGTTTGCCTTGAACATTTTTTCCATTCACGGCAATCAACTCGTCTCCAACATGAATTCCAGCTTTGTATGCTGGAAATCCGACATAAGGAAAAGTGATAACTGTCTTATGATTGATCTGCCCAACCAAAGCACCAATTCCTGCATATTCTCCGGTAGTTTGGATACTAAATGCTTCTAAATCTTCTTTAGGAATATAATCAGTGTAAGGATCAAGTTGTTGGAGCATGCCGTTAATCCCTGTATCAATCAGTTTTTTGGGATCAACTTCATCAACGTAGTTCGCATTGACCTCCTTAACAAGAGTCGCAAAAATGTCAAGGCTTTTGGCTATGTCGAAATAACGATCCGTTGGGATTGCAAAAGCAAACAATCCCAAAACGGAAAGAATCAAAATCACAATTTTCAAACTCTTGCCCTTCATTTCAATTCGGTGATTTTTGTTAGCGATTGAGTTATTTTTTGATGGATCACGGCTGAATCCAATATTTCCTTAGCAGTGTAAATATACGTAATCAGAAAATTTTTGTCTGAAGTCAAAACTGCCTTATTCAGGCGATATCCTTCGCGAATCCGTCTTTTGATCTTATTCCTATCAACGGCTCTTTTAAAGATAGATTTTGGAACGGTTATTAAAATTTGATTCGTTTTTGCACCGGAAGGCAAAAAAATGACTTTGAAGGGGTATAAATAAAAAGAGGAACCCTTGACGAAGAGTTCCTGAATCAATTTTTTTTTGGAAAGCCTTTCTTCTTTTGTGAGCTGAAAAATTTTCATCCATCAGGATTTAAAAAGTAAAATCCAGAATGGAAATTACTCAGATTTTATTTGCTCTTTGAAGTGCCTTCGTCAGAAACGGTAAGTTTCTTGCGGCCTTTCTTTCTGCGGCTTGCCAAAACTCTGCGGCCATTGGCAGTTGCCATACGCTCGCGGAAGCCGTGCTTATTTGTTCTCTTTTTGCGCGAAGGTTGGAATGTACGTTTCATCTGTTAATATCGTTTTAAGGCTATTTTTCTATAAAAGGGCTGCAAAGATGAACAGGATTTCTCTGGATTTACAACTTTGATTTGAGTGCTTTACCCTTACATGCACGATGAATTCCCATTGTTTTCGAAGAACATTACGATTGGATATCGATCAGGAAAATCAGAAAATATCCTATTTGAGGGGGTCGATCTTTCCCTTTCACAAGGAAAATTGACCTGTTTTATGGGTCCAAATGGTATTGGAAAATCGACTTTAATCAGGACGATTGCGGGATTACACAAGCCATTGGCTGGAGCATTTTCTTCTTTGGATGAGAAAAAAATCGCGTTAGTGCTTACTGACAAAGTTTCTGCCAGTAATATGACTGTTTACGATCTTGTGTGCTATGGCCGATATCCGCATTTAAATTGGAATGTTTCTTTTAGTAATCAAGACCTTGAAGTAGTCAAACAATCATTGGAAGAAGTAAGAATTGAAAATCTTGCCAATAAAAAAATAGAACAACTTAGCGATGGGCAATTGCAATTGGCCATGATTGCCAGAGCCCTCGCCCAGGAAACGCCTTTGCTTCTGTTGGATGAACCGACAGCACATCTTGATTTAAACAATCGGGTTGAGATCATGAAGTTGCTGCTTCACTTGGCTCGGAAAAAAAAGAAATCCATTTTAGTAGCTACCCATGAACTAGATCTCGCGCTTCAAATGGCTGATTGCATTTGGCTTGCCACTTCAAATAAAAAAATAAAAACAGGAATACCCGAAGATCTAGTTCTCGATGGATCATTTGATGAAATCTTTCAATTCAAAGGTTTCGATTTGAAGACTGGAAAAGTTCAGCATCAATCATTTCGAAAAGAAACAATCAATCTTCAAGGATCAGGCTATGAATTTCTTTGGACAAAGAATGCACTTGAACGCGAAGGTTTTTCGGTTTATAATGATGGGAGTATTTCAGTAAAAATTTCAGAAAATCTATGGACGGTTGGAGATCAAGCTTTCAAAACAATCGACCAACTACTCCAACACTTGAAAATAAAATCCAAAGTGTAAATTATTTTCAGCCTCTTATGCCGCAGGCTTTTCTTTCAACGCGAAATGATAAATGGGGATTCCAATCAATGTGATAATGAGTCCACACGTTGTGTAAAATGGTTGATAGAAAATCAAAAGCAGACAAAATGCCGTGCCCATCAAAATATAAATCAATGGCAATACTGGATATCCGAAGGCCTTATAAGGACGGTTAGCATCAGGTCTTTGCTTCCGCAGAATAAATATCCCTGCTATGGTCAGCATATAGAATACAACAACAACAAATGAAATCATTTGTAATAATTCTCCGTACTGTCCGCTTACACACCAAATCGAAGCGAGGATACACTGAATCCACAAACCATATTGTGGAACAGCAAAGTTGTTCAGTTCACCAGCTTTTTTAAAGAATAAACGATCCTTCGCCATGGTGTAATAAACGCGTGCGCCAGAAAGTATCAGCCCGTTATTACAACCAAACGTGGCGATCATGATCATGATAGCGATGACAACAGTTCCAATATTTCCGAAAATCATATTTGCGGCAGCAACTCCTACTCTATCTTTTTCTGCGAAAGCAATTTCATTCAATGGAAGAACTGACAAATACATTGCGTTAGCTGAAACATAAATGATAGTAACAATCAGTGTTCCTAAAAAAAGACCCAATCCAATATTTCGTTGAGGGTTTTTCATTTCACCTGCAATGAAGGTGATGCTATTCCAGGCATCGCTGCTGAAAATCGAACCGACCATTGCAGATGCTATCGCACCTAATCCTATCACAAAAGTGTAATCGACAAGAGTGCCGTCCATGGCAAGTCCATGCAAGCTCCAGGCATCCTTCCAGTTCGCATTCCACACTTCGCCTTTCATCATCACAAATCCGAAAACGATCAAGCCAAAAAGACTTGCCAATTTTATTACCGTAAGAAAAGTTTGAATTGCCTTTCCTCCTTGCACTCCTCGGGTGTTGATATATGTAAGCAAAATTATAGTCGCAATTGCGATGAGCTGAGCCGGAGATATTTTTAAGAAACCTAAATTAAGAAGTACTAAATCTTCGCTTGCCCAAGGAGCGATATAAGCTGTGAACTTTGCAAACGCAACTCCCACAGCTGCGATTGTCCCAGTTTGTATCACAGCAAAATAACTCCAACCAAAAAGAAAGGCGATTAAAGGATTGTACGCTTCTTTCAAATAGACGTATTGACCTCCAGCTTTGGGGAACATTCCGCTAAGTTCTCCATAACTCACGGCCGCTGTTATCGTCATGAAACCTGTGATGACCCAGACACCAATCAACCAACCGGCACTTCCAACATTTCGCAAGATGTCTGCGCTGACGATAAAAATGCCGGACCCGATCATTGATCCAGCTACGAGCATCGTGCCGTCCCAAAGTCCTAAAACAGGCTTGAATTCTTTTTCACTCATTTTGGCAAGATAAGCGAAGGCCCCTATATCAAAAACTTTAATGATGACTTTAAGCAAATTTTTATCTTTAACGGATTCCAAACTGAAATAAAATGAGAAAGACTTTACCCTTGGCCTTGATACTTCTAATCTCATGCGGAGAGAAAAAACAGACTATCCAAACCACAAATTCTGAAAGCGATTTTCAGGTTCCCTATTTTGAAGATTCGCTTCGAGCTAAAAAAATCTTAGGTCAGTCTTTTGTTATCGATTCAATTTTTAGTCGATCGGCAAAGCAAAATCACAATCCTTCTATTGCTTATGGAATTGTGGTCGATAATAAATTGATCTATTCAAATGCAGTGGGTTATGCTAACCTTGAAAATAAAATCAAAGCAGATAACAAATCTCGTTTCCGAATTGCATCGATGACAAAGAGTTTCACTGCGATGGCAATTCTCAAGCTTCGCGATGAGGGTAAACTTCAGCTAAGCGATGCCGCATCAAAATATATTCCTGAAATGAAGGGATTAAAATATCCGGCTTCAGATGGATTGCCAATCACTATTTTTAATCTCCTAACAATGTCAGCAGGTTTTCCTGAAGACAATCCATGGGGAGATCGCCAACTTTCGGATACTGATCAAGATTTAATTGATCTTGTGAAAAGTGGGATTTCATTTTCAACAAGTCCAGGCTCACAATTTGAATACAGTAATCTCGGCTATGCTTTGTTGGGGCGAATTGTTTCTAATGTTTCCGGCCAGCACTATCAAGATTATATCATTGAAAAAATTCTGCGCCCTCTTGGAATGAATGATTCCGAATTTGAGTACGAAAAAATTTCTAAAGAAAAATTAGCTATTGGCTATCGGTGGGAAGACGATCAATGGAAATCTGAAGCTCTTTTAAAAGATGGGTCTTATGCATCCATGGGAGGAATGATCTGCACTATTGATGACTTTGCAAAGTATATGAGTTTCTTGCTCGGTTCGTGGCCCCAAAGAAATGAAACCGAAGTTGGCCCTGTCAGGAGAAGTTCTGCGCGGGAAATGCAACAGCCGTGGATATTCAGAGGAAATTTTCCTAATTATAAAAATCATGCTGGTGCGATTTGTCCTCGCACCGTAAGCTATGGCTTCGGTTTAGGTTGGCGAGTTGATTGCCGAAATGATATTACCGTCTCCCACACAGGTGGCTTACCTGGCTTTGGAAGTGTACATCTTCTTTTGCCAGAATACGGAATTGGCATTGTTGCGTTCAGTAATCTTACTTACGCAAACATGACAGCGCCATCACTTCAGGCAATCGATACTTTGTTAGTTCTAGCCGAATTAAAAAAACGAGTAATTCCGGTTTCTCCTGTTTTGAAAAAAATACAAGATCAAATCGTCAATGTTATTCCAAATTGGGGAAATGAGTATGACAATATGTTTGCTGAAAATTTCTTTCCTGATATTTCAAAAGATCATCGCAAAAAACAAATGGACGAGCTGCTGAATAAAATCGGAAAAATTGTTTCTGTTGGAAAAATGCGGCCCGAAAATTTGTTGAGAGGTTCGTTTGATCTAGTTGGAGAAAAGGGAACGGTTGAAGTTTTCTTTACACTCACACCGGAAGCAGAACCAAAAGTGCAGTGGCTGAGTTTTAGATTGAAAGATTAGTTCTTCGATTTATCTGAAGCAAAATCCAAAATTGTATCAATAGACAAACGATCATTCAAGTCTTTGGCGTAGTGAATTTTTCTAATGATCTGATTTTCATCCAAGAGAAACTCGGCTGGAATTGTTGAAAAAGATTCTCCGCTCGCCATAGCATAGATTGGGAGTTTCTTACGCTTTGCACTGATCGCTGTTTGAATGAATGACGTTAAGTGACTCATTGAGGTTTTGAGAAGTGAATTCTCAATACCGTAAATGTTGTACCATTTCTTTTCAGGATCAGCAATCAAAGGAACTGGCGAAACCTCTTTATGAAAAATACTTTGGAGCATCAATTCCTTCTTTGATTCAAAAAAGAAAATCATTTCCATGTTCTTTCCGAGAAGGTTCTCGCGGATTTTCATGAGGTTATGAACTCGGAGATTGCAAAATGGACAACCTGCATGGCGGAAAAAACCGATGAAAATTTTTTTGCCTTTATAATTCTTAAGATCGATTTGTCGATCAAAAATATCGATAAGGCTAAATGCAGGCGCTGCTACATTGAGTTCTACAACAAGATTTTCAGAAGGGCTCATAACTTTAAATTTAATAAACCCTATCTACGAAAAACACAACAGAAACAGATTTAGAAATTAAAATTAATTCATTCTGCTTCTTTCAATTTCTCGGAGGTTTTCCATCCTCTTATTGCGCAAGAATCCGTTAATGTCTTCAAAATGCTCTTTGATTCGTTTATTTCCGAACTCAAAAACCTTATTAGCTAATCCGTCAAGGAAATCACGGTCGTGAGAAACAAGGATAAGAGTGCCATCAAAAGCCTGAAGCGCTTCTTTCAAAATATCCTTTGTCTTGATATCAAGATGGTTGGTTGGTTCATCAAGGATTAAAAGGTTTACAGGTTGGAGCAGAAGTTTGATCATTGCTAATCGCGTGCGTTCTCCACCCGAAAGAACTTTCACTTTTTTATCGATAGTATCCCCACCGAACATGAATGCGCCCAAAATGTCTTTGATTTTGGTTCGAATATCACCTTGAGCGATTTGGTCGATTGTTTCGAAGACAGTAAAATCTTCATCGAGCAATGACGCCTGATTTTGCGCGAAATATCCGATCATTGAATTGTGACCCATTTGCAATCTTCCTTCGTAATCAATCTCTCCCATGATTGCTTTCACAAGAGTTGATTTCCCTTCTCCATTCTTACCAACGAAGGCAATTTTTTCTCCCCTAGCGATTGTCAACGATGCATCTTGAAAGACAACATGATCTCCGTAACGCTTTGTAAGACTTTCGACAATCACAGGATAACTTCCAGACCGAGGAGCAGGAGGAAATTTCAAATTCAATGAAGAAGTATCAACTTCATCGACTTGAACGATTTCAATTTTTTCCAACATCTTCACTCGTGACTGCACTTGCAAAGTTTTAGAATAGGTTCCCTTGAATCGTTCAATGAAAGCCGTGATGTCGGCTATCTCTTTTTGTTGATCGTCAAAATGTTTTTGCTGCTGCTCGCGTCTTTCTTTTCGGAGCTGTAGGTAATGTGAATAGTTCGTTTTGTAATCGTAGATACGTCCCATCGTCAATTCGATTGTGCGATTGGTAAGGTTATCTACAAATGCTTTATCGTGACTGATTACAATCACAGCCTTCGCATTGGTTTTCAAAAACTCTTCCAGCCATTGTACCGATTCTATGTCAAGGTGATTCGTTGGCTCATCCAACAAAATCAAGTCAGGTTTTTGCAAAAGAATTTTAGCAAGCTCGATGCGCATACGCCAGCCTCCGCTAAACTCACCTGTGGAACGAGTGAAGTCAGAACGCACAAAACCGAGTCCTAAAAGTGTTTTCTCAACCTCAGCGTCAAAATTTATTTCTTCAATTGAATAATATTTTTCGCTCAGTTCTGAAACCTGTTCAATAATTTTTGAATAAGCATCCGACTCATAGTCCGTTCGCGTTTCCAGTTGCTTATTAAGCTCATCAATTTCCTTTTTCATGTTCAGGATTTTTGAAAAAGCCTTTGATGTTTCTTCGAAAACAGAACAATTATCTTCCGTGAGAAGATGTTGAGGTAAATAGGCAATTATCGCATCTTTTGGTGCCTGAGACTTTTCCGCGAGTAGGTTTGTTTACACCCGCCATGATTTTGAGCAGGGTTGACTTTCCAGCGCCATTTTTACCCATGAGGGCTATACGGTCGTCTTCGTTAATGTTGAAAGTGATGTTGCTAAAAAGAGTCGTTCCGCTAAACTCAACACCAACTGCATCTACTGAATCATACTATTAAAAATAAGGCCGCAAAGATATTTTATTTTGGAGACATGATAGGGATGAAAACAAAAAAGGCAGGATTACCCGCCTTTTCATTCTATTCAGAAGTTTATTCGCTTCTTTCTTTTCTTTGGAAGAAGCTTTTGGCTTTTTTGCTTTTGATGGTAAGTACATCACCTGTGCCTTCGTAGTCGGCATAGATTGTACCACCTTCTTCAACTTCGCCTTTTAGAATCTCTTCTGCTACTGGATCTTCAAGATATTTTTGAATGGCTCTGTTCAATGGACGAGCGCCAAATTGTTGATCATATCCTTTCTCAGCTAAGAAGTCTTTTGCTTTCTCTGAAAGCTCAACATTGTATCCTAACTGAATAATTCTATCGAACAATTTCTTCAGTGTGATATCAATGATCTTATGGATGTGCTCACGTTGCAATGAGTTGAACACAATCACATCATCCAAACGATTTAAGAACTCAGGGCTGAATACGCGCTTCAGAGCATTTTGAATAGTTGACTTCATGTGTTCTTCTTCAGCTTCGCGCTTCGATGTTGTAGCGAAACCAATTCCGCTTCCAAAATCTTTAAGATCGCGAACACCAATGTTCGAAGTCATGATGATGATGGTGTTTCTGAAATCAACTCTTCTACCTAAACCATCGGTTAAAATACCATCATCCAAGACTTGTAAAAGGATGTTGAATACATCAGGATGAGCTTTCTCAATTTCATCAAGGAACACTACTGAGTAAGGTTTACGTCTAACTTTTTCAGTAAGCTGTCCACCTTCTTCATAACCTACATAGCCTGGAGGCGCTCCAACTAAACGAGATACAGAGAATTTCTCCATGTACTCACTCATATCAATGCGCACCAGTGCATCATCTTTATCAAACAGATATGTTGCAAGTACTTTTGCTAACTCAGTTTTACCTACACCGGTTGGGCCAAGGAAAATAAATGAGCCAATTGGTTTCTTAGGATCTTTCAATCCTACGCGTGTACGTTGAATTGCCTTGGTCAATTTTTTGATCGCTTCTTCTTGACCGATCACCTTACCGCTCAAGTCGCTCGCCCATTTCAAGAAATTTGTTGCTTTCTTTTTGGGCGATACGGTTGGCAGGAATGCCAGTCATCATTCCGATAACGTCTGCAACATTATCTTCAGTTACAGTATATCTTTTCGGTACGCGTTTTTTCTTCCCAGCGAGCTTTTGCAAGATCGAGTTGCTCAATCAATTTCTTCTCTTTATCACGGAGCTGAGCAGCTTCTTCATACTTCTGACTCTTAACAACTCGATTTTTTTCTTTCTTCACATCTTCAATGGCTTCCTCAAACTTCACAATTTCTTCTGGCACGTGGATATTGTTGATGTGAACACGAGCACCAGCTTCATCCATTACATCGATTGCCTTATCTGGCAAGAAACGATCACTGATATAACGATCTGAAAGCTTCACGCAAGCTTCGAGTGCTTCTTTAGTATAATTCACATGGTGATGATCTTCGTATTTTTCCTTGATGTTGTTCAAGGATTTGAATTGTTTCATCAACAGAAGTTGAATCAACCATTACCATTTGGAATCTGCGCGCTAGCGCACCATCTTTTTCTATATACTGACGATATTCATCAAGTGTAGTAGCACCAATGCATTGAATTTCTCCGCGAGCTAAAGCAGGCTTGAACATGTTAGAGGCATCAAGTGAGCCTGAAGCGCCTCCTGCACCAACAATAGTGTGAAGCTCGTCGATGAACAAAATCACATCAGGTGACTTTTCAAGTTCGTTCATGACCGCCTTCATACGTTCCTCAAACTGACCGCGGTATTTTGTTCCAGCAACTAATGAAGCAAGATCAAGTGTAACAACGCGTTTTCCGAAAAGAACACGAGAAACTTTTTTTTGAATGATTCTTAGTGCTAAACCTTCAGCGATAGCCGTTTTACCAACACCTGGTTCACCAATTAAGTATCGGATTGTTTTTCTTTCTACTTGAAAGAATCTGCGCAACACGCTCAATTTCTTTTTCACGACCTACGATTGGATCGAGCTTATTGTCTTCAGCGAGGCGAGTTAAATCGCGACCAAAATTATCGAGAACTGGTGTGCGGGATTTTTCTGCTCCTTTCTTTTCTTTTCCAGAGCCAGGAGTCGATCCGCTTCCGAACATTTTCGATGAATCCTCATCTGGATCATCTGTGTCGGAAGATGCTTTTGGATTATCATGTTGGTATTCCAACATTTCTTTTACTGTATCATAAGCAACATCAAACTTGTTCAAGATTTGAGTCGCCAGATTATCTGGGTCGCGCAGAATAGATAAAAGCAAGTGCTCTGTTCCTATCAATTGTGCTTTGAAAACTTTGGCTTCGAGATAAGTTATTTTCAAGAACTTTCTCAGAAGCACGAGTCAACGGAATGTTGGCAACATTTTTTATTTCATGAGTTGCTGTTCCTTTCGATACTTTCTCAATTTCAGCGCGCAATTGATCTAGCTGCACGCCAAGTTTTTTCAGCAAAGCCACAGCAACACCTTCCCCTTCTCGAATCATTCCGAGGATGAGATGTTCTGTGCCTATATAATCATGACCTAATCGTAGTGCTTCTTCCCTACTCAGTGTTATTACTTCCTTTACCCGATTAGAAAACTTAGCTTCCATGTTTGGCATATATAGAGATAATGTAAATGTAAATGTTTACTACTTATTATTCAAAAAATTAACAATTCGGAACCCTTATACAAACGATTGTAGAACAACTTCTGGATTTTATTCGTTCAGCAGGCTCTTCGAAGTTGCTATCACCTGTTTCGCGCTAGGCCCCTCACAAAACAACAAATCGATAAGGCTGAGGTTAGGTACAAATTCGTTGCCAAAGATTTGGTAGTATTCTTGAGGTTTGTACAACTGCCTCTCGGCAAATGGTTTTTTAAGGGAAATTACAGATCGCAAATCAAAAATATTTTCTTCCAGTACTTTATTGTAAGTCACAGTTTCCGAAATCGTTTTTCGAAAGCCGATGTGTCGCAGACAGAATGACAGCAAATCTTTATTCAAATCAAAAAGCAAATGGTGATTAGAGTAAAGAATTTGTTTTAGTTCATCACTATAATATTCAAAGAAGGGTGCTTTTCTATAAGCAGATTCAATTGCTCGCCAATGATTGTTTCTCCATTTCAAACCAGGCTCAACCTTAACGTCCTTCGTATAAATTTTTCCGTGTCTGTTTTCCAATGGAATGGTTAACATCAATTTTCCGTTGGCCGTATTGATGTAGCATCTGTTACGATAAGTCTGTTTTTCAAAATATTCATTTACTTCTAAAATAATTTCATCGCATGGAATCAGTGCGCTAAAGAATTCAAGCGATGGAAGATAATGCGGCTCAACAACTGCTTTCATTTAAGCATCAATAATCATTATTATTTTCAAAATTCTAATCATTTCTTAATCCCAGCGCGAAAAATTTCTTCTGATAATTGCCGTTGATCTAATTTCTATATGGCTTTATCAATGAAGGATTTTAGAATACTTGCATTCGCGGTGTTGTTAATTACGAGTGCGTGTAATAAAGATGTAAACGTTGCGCCTACTCCTCCAAAGTTACCAGCTTGTGGCCAAAATGTAATTTCAGGATATACTGACAAGACTTCTTACTTTCCTGGAGAAGAAGTCGAAGTATTCTTGCAATCAAAAACAAGTCTTTCTTGTGGCCTCGGCCTTTACTCTATCAGTGGTCAATTAGTTTTCACTTCCGATGTACTTTTATTTCCTCAATCTGTTTCAACTTATTCCCCTTGGCTAAATGGTTTCGATTTCTCAATCAACGGTAAAGTTAGTTTACCCGCATCTTTAGCAAGTGGAGTTTATTTTTTTGAAAACAGAATTCCGGTTATCATAAAATCTTCTGGAGCATCTGACGTAGTGGTAGTTTATCCTTCAAATACCATTAATGCCTACAATTCAAATGGCGGAAAAAGTTTGTACAGTTTTAATTCTTCAAATAATACTCCATCAACTGCTGTTTCTATTTTTGAGGCCAATTGCGACAACGCTCAAATGGATCTTTGTATCGAATGCCTTAAGTGGTTCCCTTCATTATCAGAAGTAAGCTTTGGATACATTTGCGACATGGACTTGGATACGTATTCATCGATCGCTAATTCAAAACTTGTAATCGATCGTTGGTCATAGTGAATATTGGACTCGGCAGGCGCGAAAAAATTTCGATCATTTTGTAGACAATGGAGGTGATGCAATCGTGCTATCAGGCAATAGTATGTGGTGGCAAGTGAGATATGATGAACAAAAAGACAAAATGATTTGCTACAAGGATAAAGACTCTGACATTGAAACTGATCCTCTTTTAAAAACTATTGTTTGGGCTGATTCGACATTGAAATATCCCATTATAAAGAGCATTGGCGCTGATTTTATTCATGGGGGTTACGGAACAAAAAAGATAATGGATGGGATGGTTTTAAAATCGCGAATGGATCGTCTCCATTGTTAGAAGGTCTTAATTTGAAACGTGGTGACATCCTCAGTTTACCATCAGGAGAGTACGATGGAGCCCCACTCAAAGGTTTCGATAATGACGGGTTTCCAATATTAGATAATCCATTCAATTTTTTGAAACTTGAGCTGATAGGCTTTGATCGAGGAAGCCGTGGAGGTGCCGAAACGATTCCAACTTTTATTGCTTTGAAGAGGAACAGTTCATCTGGTGTAATCGTAAATATGGCATCTTATGATTGGTGTTCTTCTGCGGGATTTGGTAATCCAACTTCAGGTGAAAAAATAAAGACGATTACGAAAAATGCTATCCTTAAATTACTCGACAATACAACCGTTTTTTCAAATTAGATTTCAAAAACACCTAGCCCTTGCCGAACAAGGACTGGACTACTTTCAGTGAAGTCAACAACAGTTGACGGCACATTTCCTCCAGCACCTCCATCGATTACTAAATCCACACGATTCTTGAAGTCCTCAAAAATTTCTTCTGGATCAGTTGTGTATTCCTTGATATGATCATCATCTTTTATTGATGATGTGATCAATGGATTATGAAGCAATTCTACTATAGCAATTGGGATTGCGATGATCAGGAATTCTAATTCCTACCGTTTTTTTATTGACACCTAAAATTTTAGGCACATTTGAACTTGATTCCAAAATGAAAGTAAAAGGCCCAGGTAATTTTTTTTTCAAAATTTTAAAAACGGGCGTGTCTATTCTTTTAACATATTCAGAAATCTGACTTAGGTCATTGCAAATGAATGAAAGATCCAGTTTCTGAGGTTTGATATCCAAAATCTGACATAGCCTCTCAACTGCTCTGCGATTGAGCAAATCACAACCTATTCCATAAATCGTATCTGTAGGATAAATGATTATTCCTCCACGCTGTAAAATTTCCACTACGCGCGTGACTTTTCGCAGTTCTGGATTTTGTGGATGTATCGAAAGGAATTCGGCAGGCATTTCGTAAAAATAAATAACTCATTGTCGAAAATTAATGCGTCAAAACTCAGATCGCTATTACTTTCGTAATTTTGAAACTTTATTTATTCGCAAATGAAGCAGGAAGTCAATAAAGTCAAGCTCGCGTTTTATATCATCTCCTCAACGCTTATAATCACTTTTGTTTTTTATGGATATCAGATCTGCTTTACGGCTAATGTTTTAGTCGATCGCGAAGATCGTCCATTTACTATTCACCAAGGGGACACCTATCAAACCGTCTTGAAAAACTTGGGTGAAAGTGATTTTGTTGGCGATATGGTCTCATTTAGTTTTCTAGCCAAGCTCACTGATTTTGATAAGGAGATGATGCCAGGACGATACATTCTGAGAAGGAACATGACCTAATCTTCAAGCATTGAAAGCTCTACGATCTGGCCGACACGAAGCTGTCAAAATAACTTTCTCGTGGTTCGCTTACGTAAAGACTTAGCCGAAAAAATCACAAAGAACATGAGTGTTACGCCAGAAGAATTTGACGAGGCTTTGAACAAATATATAGCTGCGAATGGCGAAGGCTTCACCAAAGACAATATCCTTTGCATGTTTTTGCCTAACACCTACGAAGTCTATTTCAATATTCTTCCAGAAGATCTGATTAAGCGAATGAATTCCGA
>JASGIR010000013.1:0-37073 GCA_049840975.1 Cyclobacteriaceae bacterium
ATCGGTAGCCTCGGACTTTATGCGCTTGCTTCTCTAGCGATGCAAAGCCGAACAAAGGAGATCAGCATTCGAAAGGTGATGGGTGCATCTGAAAACTCATTACTTTATCTGTTGTCAAAAGAATATTTGACTCTGCTTGTATTCTGCTTGGTAATTTCTATTCCGATAACTTGGTATCTAATGACTGATTGGCTCTTAACATTCGAATATCGGATTCCTATTACAGCGAATGTCTTCATTTTTGCGGGAGCAATTTCACTCGCTATTGCCTTGTCAACAATCAGCTTTCAGCTTTTCAAAACTGTTTGGACAAATCCTGTAAAGAGTCTGAAATACGAGTAATTATTTTTTGCCGAGGTTGAAAGAATAACCTATTTCATAGGTCCATTGGTAAGAGTAAAAATGTTGTGTTGATTTACCAAGGTGCTCGTAACCTAATCGGGTGTTGGTGTAATTTGCAAACCCAGCCTGCATGTCGGTTTGCAGAAAGAAATGTTTCATGAAAGTTGCCCGTACCCCTACACTGGCTGCGTAGATCATACCGTGATAGTGAAAGTACCCTGGATCATAATCTCCAAAGATGGTGTCAATAGTATATGATATCATTGGGCCAACACCAGCTTTTGCAATCGCACTTACCTGAACATATTTTCCAGTTAGCAATTTTTGTCTTTTTACAAGACTAAATAGTAGATAATTATTTCCATTAGTGTGTTGTATGTGCACCATGGTATCGTATAGGGGCTGGTAATGGTCTATTGCATTTCCGTGAATTTGACCAGATATATAGACGTTCTGATAAGGAGTTACTAAGTATTTTAAATGATTCCACCCAACTTCAATTCCCAAATCATTTTTATCATTAAAAAAATAACCAAAGTTCATGTCGTATTGAGGAATGGTGAGCCGATCTGGCTGCCACCAGCGCCACATGTCAGGTTTGTCTTGTGCCTTAGCGTGATAGATAGTGAAATCATAACTCTTTGATGGATCAGCATCATGGCGATAAATATGAATATCGCTATGTGAATACCAATCACGGTTGTAGCCCCATTGAAAATAGAACTCACCACGTTTTTTTGGCTTTGCTTCTGCTAAATCTTGTGCGTCAGCGAATCTTATCAACCCTAGAAAAGATATCGCAATCAAAAAGACAATTCGGAACTTCAACACTGTTCTGCTTAAAATTTGAAGCCGCAAAAGTATTAAAAAAACGAACCTTCACAATAACAATGTTACGGCCATCCAAAAAACCAATCAAGCAATCGTTTTCGTATGTAATCTTTATGATATCATTCTTAAAAGTCTTCCTGAGTATTGTTTGGCTTTTCATGGTTTACATGGTTGTTTCAACCAGCATGGAGAGTAGTCTTTTTAAGGAATGGAATTTCCTTGGCTCAATACCTTGGATGCGCGCCACCCTTTGGGATTTTTATGCCAACGTTCTTGTCATTTTTTTGTGGGTCTGCTATCGTGAGAAAAATTTCATGACGAAAATCATCTGGGCGATTTTATTTTTCTGCCTGGGCAGTATCGGCACGATTGGTTATACATTAATTCAATTATTTGGAATGAAAGAAGGGGAGGACATTAAAAAAATCCTTCAACCCAAATGATGGCTAACAATTTCATTCCATTATTTGAATACGGGGGTGCAACACTCCTTATTGTCTTTGCGGCAACTTGGCTCATTCAGCTGAGAACAAAAAATGCCGCTATTGTAGATAGCGTATGGGCTGTAAGTTTCCCACTGCTTGCACTTATTTATTGTACCCAATCAAACACTTTCGAATTTAGGAAGGGAATATTGCTAGTCATGGTTTTAGTTTGGGGAATGCGACTTGCTGCATATTTATTTGTGCGAACAATAAACCATAAAGAGGATGTTCGCTACACGGAGTTACGTAACAAGTGGGGAAAACATCAAAATATTTTGATGCTTCGATTTTATTTGGTTCAGGCCCTTCTCGCGCTGATACTTTCTTATCCTTTTGCGATTGTGATGGTCAGTCCGCAAAAAGAGATGAACTCAATCGAGTGGTTTAGTTTCATAATATGGATAGTGGCAGTTGTCGGTGAGAGTTTAGCAGATGCGCAGTTGAAAAATTTTAAATCGAACCCAGCGAACAAAGGAAAGATTTGTCAAGATGGGTTGTGGAATTATTCCCGTCATCCAAATTATTTTTTTGAATGGCTTGTGTGGGTCTCCTATTTCCTGTTTGCCGTTACCGTCCCTTTTGGGTGGATAAGTATCATTAGCCCGATGTTGATCTTGTATTTCCTCTTAAAGGTCACAGGCATTCCTTATACAGAACAGCAGATGATTAAGTCGCGTGGTCAAGATTTTATAGAATATCAAAAAAATACGTCTTCATTTTTTCCACTTCCAAAAAGAAGGAAAAATTAAATGCGGTGATTATGTGGTATAGTTCTCTACTTGAAAATAATTTAATTCCTGACTTTCTTATTCGATATGGCATTCGTCAGAATTGCCGTCAGAGACTTCGCGAGGAGAGTGTTGGCAATCTTGAAAAGCAGCATGAAAAACTCTTGGTGTTTGTAGATCAATTAAAGAAAAGCCCCATAGCCGTTGAAGTACAAGCAGCTAATGAACAACACTATGAAGTGCCCACTCAATTTTTTCAATTGGCATTGGGTAAGAATTTGAAATACAGCAGTGGTTTATGGAAGAATGACAATACTTCTTTAGATGAATCGGAAGACGATATGCTGGAGCTCACGTGTCAACGTGCAGAAATAAAAGATGGACATTCCATTTTAGAATGTGGATGCGGTTGGGGTTCTCTCGCCCTGTACATCGCCAAAAAATTTCCTAAAAGTAAAATAACGGGAGTATCCAACTCAAGAACTCAAAAACTCTTTATCGATAGTGAAGCAAAAAAGCGAGGACTCGCAAACTTGACTATCATAACTGCAGACATGAACGATTTCCAAGCTGAAACAAGATTTGATCGAATAGTCTCAGTTGAAATGTTTGAACATATGCGCAACTATCAATCATTGTTGCATAGACTCTCAAGCTTCTTGTATCCAGACGGGAAAATGTTCGTCCATATTTTTACTCATCGATGTTATAGTTATTTCTACGAAGTAAAGGACGACAGCGACTGGATGGCCAAGTATTTTTTCACCGGTGGTATTATGCCTAGTGATCACTTGTTGCTTTATTTTCCCGACCATTTTAAAATCGAGAAGCATTGGAGAGTGAATGGAAAGCATTACCAAAAGACTTCAGAAGCCTGGCTAGCCAATATGGATCGAAATAAAACTCAAATAATGAGATTGTTTTCAGAAACCTATGGAGAGAATAATAAAATAAAATGGTGGGTTTACTGGCGAGTTTTCTTTATGGCGTGTGCAGAGCTGTGGGGTTTTAGAAAGGGCAACGAATGGTTTGTAAGTCATTATTTATTTCAACGGAGATAATATGGAATCAATTGCTATCATCGGAACTGGAATCGCAGGTATGGGCTGTGGTCATTTCCTTCATAAAGAATTTGATATCGAGTTTTATGAACAAAATGACTACATCGGTGGTCACGCAAATACAATTTATGTTAAGGAGGATGATAAACAGATTCCCATTGACACTGGCTTTATTGTTTTCAATAATAAGACCTATCCTAATCTGGTAAAACTATTCAAGCAATTGAAAGTGGAGGTTAAACCTACAAACATGTCCTTCAGCGTTCAGCATTTGCCAACTGGTTTGGAATATGGCAGCCAGCATCTTTTTGCGCAGAATAAAAATTACTTGAACACAAGTTTTTTTAAGATGCTTTTTCAGATCAAACGATTTTATAAAGAAGCGGAAGAAGTTTTGCACGATGAACGGTTCGCAAATTATTCTCTGTTGGATTATATGAAGGAGAGGAAATATAGTAGCGACTTTGTATACAAATACATTGTTCCAATGAGTTCCGCGCTTTGGTCAACACCAACTGATGTGACTTTGAAATATCCTGTTCGAGTATTGGTTCAGTTCTTTAAGAATCATGGTTTGCTTGGCATCGACACTCAATTTCAGTGGTACACGGTCCAAAATGGAAGTTGGCAGTATCGAGATAAACTTATTGCTCCCTTTAAAGGAAAAATAAAAACCGGAAGAGCGGCTAAAAAAGTTTCGATGGTTGATCAAAAAGTAAAAGTCGTTGCGTCAGATGGCTCAGAAAAATTTTTTGATAAAGTGATTTTGGCTTGCCATGCAGATCAATCGTTAAGGATTTTAGATGAGCCTACTGATCGGCAATTTCGCTTGCTCCATAATTTTAAATATCAAAAGAATATTGCCACGTTACATTCCGATGAATCGATTATGCCTAAAAGAAAATCACTTTGGTCTGCATGGAATTATCGCGTGGAAGAAATAGAAGAAGAAACTGTTGCGACCACTATTTATGATATGAATGTTTTGCAAAATGTGTCTCAAAAGAAGAATTACTTTGTTTCTATAAATGATCACGGGAAGATTCGTTCAGAGAAAATCATTAAGCAAATCGAATACGAGCATCCCATCTTTACGACAACTACTGCTCGCGACCAAAAGGAGCTTTTCCTCCTAAATGAAGGTGAAAATATTTGCTTCTGTGGCAGTTATTTTCGATTCGGATTTCATGAAGATGCATTTACCAGTGCCGTTAATCTCTGTGAAAGGATTCTGAAAAGAAATCCGTGGGATAAAGTTGCAAATCCAGAACTGGAACTTGTTTCGTAAATCATTTTATGACTCAGCAGTTACATTCTTGCTTGTATGAATGTGAAGTGATGCATCAACGGTTCTCTCCCCGAAGCCATCAATTCTCATATATGATCTTCATGTTTTATCTAGATCTTGATGAAATCGATGAGTTGGATAAACAAAAGAGATTATTCAGCAAAAATCGATTCAACTGGTTTTCATTTAAAGATCAAGATCATTTGCAGTGGCCCAAAGAGAGTGGGAAGAATAGAAAATCAACCAAACAAAATATTGCAGACTATTTGCTGGATCAGGGCGTCAAAGAAAAGATTGGGCGCGTGATGCTACTCACCAATGTATCAACCTTGGGTTACACCTTCAACCCGATTTCCTTTTATCTGTGTTTTGATGAGATGAATAATCCACTTTGTGCTGTGGCTGAAGTTTGCAATACTCATCGAGAGATGAAACTTTATCTACTTGGCCAAGACAATTTCGTGGATGGAAAATTTAAAAATAAGATTTCAAAATACTTTTTATGTTTCTCCATTTGCTGACCTCGATTCGATGTTTGATTTCGTTTTCACAATTCCATCTGATAAAATGCACATGCGTGTTGACGACTATCAAAATGGGAAACGTTTTTTGCTCAGCTCTCTTTCTGGGATAAAAAAACCTTTGACAGATGCCAACTTATTTCTTTATGGCTTGAAATTTCCTTTGATCACTTTGAAAATAATAACACTAATATATTGGCATGCACTTCTACTTAAACTGAAGAAAGTGCCGTATAACAAGAAGGATTTCAATCTTCATTTGCAAAAAGAAACCTATCAATACAAATAACTTATGCCAGCTTCATCACTTTCGCTAACAAAGCGATTATCTTTTTATGAAACGGTATTTGTCAATTTATTTAGTCAGATGCCAAAGGGAAAACTTCAGGTTCAGTTGCATGACGGCCGCGAATTTATTTTTGGAGAAGGAAATGAAGTGAGGGCAAATATCCGAATAACCAACTCTTCTTTTTTTACCAAATGCGCCTTATACGGAGATATTGGTTTTGCAGAATCTTATATTGATGGTGACTGGCATACCGACAGTATCTCTAATGTGATTACATGGTTCATTATTAATTTAAATCATAATCCAGCTCTGACAGGTAAAGGGCTGCGAAAATATGCTTCAAATTTTTTCAGAATCGTTAATAAGATTTATCACATCACTCGAAAGAATACCGTTGAGGGCTCAAGGAAGAATATTTCCGAACACTATGATTTGGGAAATGAATTCTATCGTTTGTTTTTAGATTCATCAATGACTTATTCAAGTGGGATTTTTAATAAACCAGATGCCACTCTTGAGGAAGCGCAGACTGAAAAGTATGATAGGCTCTGCAGAAATTTAAAATTGAAGCCTTCGGACCATGTTCTCGAGATTGGAAGTGGGTGGGGAGGATTTGCAGTACATGCTGTCAAAAATTACGGTTGTAAAATTACCACGATAACAATTTCTGAAGAACAGTATAAGTATGCTAAGCAAAGATTTACGGATGATAAACTAGATGACAGAGTACAAATTCTTCTGCAAGACTATAGAAAAGTGGATGGTAAGTATGATAAAATTGTCTCGATTGAAATGTTAGAAGCAGTAGGTCATCAGTATTTGCCTGTATTTTTTAAAAAATGTAATGAGTTATTGAAAGAGAATGGATCGATGGGCTTGCAAGTCATCACTTCGCATGACAAGCGATACGCAGAGTTTCGAAAAGATGTAGACTTTATTCAAAAACATATTTTTCCTGGTTCTCAGACTCCATCGCTTGCGGCCATACATTCAGCAGTGAATAAGGTTTCGGATTTAGGTTTGTTTGATGTTAAAGACATTGGACTCCATTATGCAAAAACGCTGCGAATGTGGTTTGATTCTTTCAATGGCAAGATCAATGAAGTCAAGAAGCTTGGGATGGATGAAAGATTTATCCGTAAATGGAATTATTATCTTCAATATTGTGAAGCAATTTTCAAACAACGCCACATATCTGTCGTGCAATTGATTTATACTCGACCGAACAACTTGAGCATTTAGTTCTTTAATGACAATTGTCTTAGAGATAAAAAGTGCAAACCATAGGCAAGTGGAACTAACAGCCCTGGAAGCCAACTGACTGGGAATACTGTGACAATCGTATTTGAAGGTTCATTCATGAAAACGCGCAATGGAGTCGGCATGGAGAGAATTGCAATTGCGACAATATTTATCAACAATGCTAGGCACGTTAGATTCCAAACGACTAAAATGAATTTTGAAATTTTTCCCTTGGTGTAAAGAAATGCAATGATGGGCGCAGTAATTCCGCTAATCACGTCAAAATTTCTACCATCGAAAGTCATTTGAATCGGTGCAACATTTTCAACAAATAGTGCGAAAAGCAAGAGCTCAACAAAAAAACGAAAACTTTGTAGTCGCAAAATGTTTTGTGTAGGAATGCGAACCAGAATTTCTTTGGCAGTTTTTGAAAATGTAAATGCGATAATAGTTATTAACGGAATGGCCAGAATGGGAATAAGATTAAGTGGGAAGATTGAAAAATTCCCTATACGACCACTTAATGACCAGATGCTCACAAAGACAATCCATCCGATCAAACTCAACGCAAGAATTGAAAGGAATTTCTTCCTCTTCGATTCGACCCAATTGGTCAATGCTGCTGCTTTCTTAAATTCATTGAAAAGAAAGAAATAGCTTCCAATCGTAAGTGCTGCAAAGCCGGCAAAAATCCATTGATGTTCCATATGTTGATTTTTTGCTAATGTACGGCCTCAAGTGGGCAATCGTTGATGGCAAAAATTGCTAATTTTCTTAAGCTGTGAATTGTGAAGGATAAACACCGAAATGATTACGGAAAAGCCTGCTGAAGGAACTTGGATCTTCGATCCCTACTTTCTGAGAAATTTCTTTGACACTGTAGTGAGTTGTCTTGAGGTGCTCGATTGATTTTTCAAGTCGTAGCCTTGTAATAAATTGATGTGGCGTTTCGTGAAAATATTCTTTGAATAATCTCAGCAAATGGAATTTGGAAAGAAAACTTGCTTCTGAGAGCAAGTCAAGTGAAAGTGGTTGATCGAAATGACTGTAAATAAAATCAGAAGCGATGTGAAGTCTTCGAACGATCTCTTCTCTAGTGCTGATTTTTGTTGCACTTAGTTGGGTCGAATTTTTCAGCAATTTGATTTTGTCATTCAATAGTTGAAAAACCAGTTCGCCAATCAACTCTTGTTCTTGCATTTCATTTTCAGAAAGAGTCAACCTATCGATAATAAGATTGATTGATTCAGTTCTCCAGCATAACTGATTTTGCAACTCGATTGAGGTTGAAATTTCATGAGGATAATCGAGCAGATAATTGTTTGAATGAATCGCTTCATGCCAAACTTCTTCACCCGTCTTTTCACCGACATGAATGTTGAAAGTTTCAGCTGCTTCGGGAATATGAAGTGTATATGATTGGGCAGGATTACTAACAAAAAAAGTATTTTCGGTAACAACCACTTGCTTGCCTTTGACGCTTATAACACTCTTGCCGTTTCGATTTGTAAAAAGTGATAAGGGCCCAACGATATTTTCTCGTAATGTTTTCTTTGCTTGCGTATTCAGTATCACCGTTGGCCAGCCAGGGTGCGATAACTTTTTGCCATCCCATGCGGTTTGGTTTTCAAAGCGTGTTTCGATTTGCTTTCTGAGCCAGTTTATGTCCGGAAATTCCTTGAGAATCATCAGATTTCAATTTACATAAACGGTGGAGAACATGTTCTAGCAAACGATAAATTTGATTTTAAGTTTAACCTAACACCACCTATGAAAATAAAACTCCTATCGCCATTATTTTTGGTTTTAATGGTTCCCGTGTTTCTGTTCGCACAGAAAACAGAAAAAGTCGATACAGCAGTCATCTCCAAAATCAAAGAGGAAGGATTAAAACATTCGAAAGTAATGGACATCCTTAGTATGCTCACTGATGTGCATGGTCCACGCTTGACCAATTCGCCTCAACACAAAAAGGCAGCAGAGTATGCCAAAGCAACTCTTGAATCTTGGGGACTTCAAAACGTAGTTATTGATACTTGGGACGAAGATTTTGGTCGAGGATGGCAGTTGAAGAAATTCAATTTGCAGGCAACAGAACCTTCGGCTTTTCAAGTTATCTCACATCCCAAAGCTTGGACTCCCGGTATCAAAGGAACGGTGTCAACAGAAGCAGTTTATCTTGATGTAAAAGAGGAAGCTGATTTAGAAAAATATAAAGGCAAGTTGAAGGGTAAGATTGTTCTCTTTAGTGCGCCAGTTGCTGTGAAGCCGGGTTTTAAATCTGATGCTTCCAGGTTTAATGATTCGACATTGTTGCAGATGGCGAACGCTCACCCAGAAGTTGAGGGCGGAAGACGTCCGGGTAATAACAATAACAACATGCAAGCCCAACAAAAATTGAATTTTGCCAAGTGGGATTTGTGTGAGAAAGAAGGAGCCGTTGCTGTGTTGGAAGCGAGTCCTTCATCAAGGTTAGAAGATGGAACAATCATGGTAAGTTCAGCTTCTGTTCCATACCCGCCTTCAGTTCCTTTTGACAAGAGAGTTCAAGCGAGAGCAGCCAATGCTCCGAAAATTTTACCTCAAATTATTGTGGCTGATGAGCAATACAATCGCATGGTTAGATTGTTGCAGAAAAATATTCCTGTAAAAATGGAATTGACTTTGGAAACAGAATTCACTCCTTCAGGACCTGGATTCAATGTGATAGGAGAAATTCCAGGAACTGATCTAAAAGACGAAGTGGTAATGATTGGTGCGCACTTGGACTCATGGCATAGTGGAACTGGTGCAACGGATAATGCGGCTGGGTCTGCTGTGATGATGGAAACCATGCGAATCATCAAGTCATTAGGAACAAGCCCTCGCAGAACTATTCGAATTGGTTTGTGGGGTGGGGAAGAGCAAGGTTTGATTGGCTCTAGAAACTATGTGAAAAGAACTTTTGGAGAGCGCTTGGATAAAACTCGCCCTTATGATTCTATAAGACTAAAACCTGCAGCAGAAAAATTCTCCGTTTATTTTAATATGGACAACGGCACTGGAAAATACAGGGGCATTTATTTGCAAGGAAATGAAGCAGTAGCCACAATTTTCAAAGCTTGGCTCAGACCATTTGAAAAGATGGGCGCATCTACAATTACAATTCAGAATACTGGTGGCACAGATCATCTTTCCTATGATGCTATCGGTTTGCCAGGATTCCAGTTTATTCAAGATCCCATCGAGTATAGTTCAAGGACGCATCATACGAGTATGGATGTTTATGACAAAGCTATTGAGGCAGACTTGAAACAGAATTCAGTTATTACTGCAGCATTTGCTTGGCTCGCAGCTAACCGTGATGAGAAGATTCCGAGAAAATAAATCAGGTGTAAATTAAAAAGCCGCCCCAACATCGTTGGGGCGGCTTTTTTTTATATCGATTGCAAAAACCTTAAGCTACTTGTGCTTGAAGTTTTGAAGCAAGTACAGATTTAGGAACAGCACCGATTTGCTTATCTACGATCTGACCGTTTTTGAAAACCAACAAAGTTGGGATTGAGCGCACGCCATAGCGAGCTGTTACTTGTGGATTTTCATCTACGTTCAATTTAGCCACAACAGCCTTTCCTTCGTAATCGCTGGCCAGTTCTTCAACTACAGGGCCGATCATTTTGCATGGTCCACACCATTCTGCCCAAAAGTCAACCAAAACTGGTTTATCACCTTTTAGAGTTTCATCAAAATTTGCATCTGTAAGTTCTTTTGTTTTGCCCATGGCTATAAATATTTATTAGTTAATGATTAGTTGCTGGTATCTCAACGCAAATATAAAGTAAAATAGTTCCTTTAACCGAAAACATTAAGTCGTGCAGTTGACATATCCATTTAAGCCACAACTTCAATCGAAACATCCCTGATCTTTTTGAATTTAGTCACCATTTCATTCACTGGTTTTACTCGGAATTTTCGCGAAAGCAATTCTAAATTGATTTTTTCTTGGTCGTCTTGGATCATTAAATAAAGAGGGCATCCACCGCTATATTCAGTGCAAAGGTTTTCGATTTTCAGGAAATCAAATCACCACTGATATTCACCGCGTTTATTTTGATTTGAAGGCCTTTTGTTTTTTTCGTGCCAAGATCATTCAATAAATCCATGTTGCGAATTCTGAATTCCATGCTCATATCGCCCCAGGTTTTCCGAGATACATTTCCTTCAATGAACAAAAACAATCCCGGCATGAGGAATGATTTATATTTCATATAATCTTCACTCCATAAAGTGAATTCATATTTTCCGCTGTAGTCCTCAATAGCAAGTTTGCCAAATGGCTTTCCAGTTTTGGTCATGCGATGTTCAACAGAAGCCACAATGCCACCCACTTTGCAGTCCTTTCCTTCTTTGCTATCAAGGTCATTCAATTCGACAACAGGTGTATTTGTGAATGACTCCAATTCGAATTTAAAATTGTCAAGTGGATGGCCAGAAATGTAAACGCCCACAACTTCTTTTTCGAAATGAAGTTTTTCGATCTCACTAAAAGGTTCAATCGGATCGATTTTAGGTTGTGGCATTTGAGTGCCTGAACTTCCACCAAACAAACTAGCCTGAGCACTTTGGTTTCCTGTTGCGTTTTAGCTGCGTAGCTTGAATTACTTTTTCCGTGAGTGAAATATCGCCATCCTTTCCCGCGATAAATTGTCTGCGATGATGTTTGGAAACAATCAAATGCTCCTGATAATGCCAGGCATTCGAAAGTCTTTTTATTAACTGCATCGTTGATTAAGTCGTTTAGCAAAATCAAAAATATCTTGGTACGCTCCATTGTGCTTCGCGTTCTTGATGATAGATTGAACAGCAGCATCGCCAGCACCTTTTATTGCACCTAGTCCAAAACGAATTTCTCCTTTATATTTACTTCAAAGTAAACACCCGATTCATTCACATGCGGACCAAGCACTTTAATTCCTATGTTTGCGACATTCTTCAATAAAGTAAGTGACATTATCCAAGATTGCTTTGTGAATGCGTAAGCACAGCTGCCATGTATTCTGCAGGATAGTGTGCTTTTAAGTAAGCTGTGTGATATGCGACTAAAGAATAACAAGTCGAGTGAGATTTGTTAAACGCATATTGTGCAAATGCTTCCCAGTCTGTCCAGATCTTTTCAGCACATCTCTTTAGGGTGACCGTTTTTCTTACAGCCAGCGATGAACTTGTCTTTCATCTTGTCCAGCACCGCCTTTTGTTTTTTCCCCATCGCTTTACGAAGCACATCAGCGTCACCTTTGCTGAAGCCGGCCAGTTTTTGTGAGAGCAACATTACCTGCTCTTGATAAACTGTGATTCCGTAGGTGTCTGACAAGTACTCTTCCATTTCTGGTAAATCGTACTTGATGGCTTCACGTCCGTGTTTCCGGTTAATGAAATGCAGGAATGTATTCCATTGGGCCTGGACGGTACAAGGCGTTCATCGCGATCAGATCTTCAAATTTGTCGGGCTTTAATTGCGAGATATTTTTGCATACCGACACTTTCAAACTGAAATGTCCCAGTTGTTTCTCCGCGTTGAAAGAGTTGATATGTTTTTACATCATCAAGTGGAATGTTATCGATATCAATATCAATACCTTGGCGCTTTTTGATATTGTTGAGAGCCGTTTTGATAATGGTCAATGTAGTCAACCCAAGAAAGTCCATCTTCAACAAACCTGCACTTTCCACTACGCTGTTGTCGAACTGAGTAACCAGCATGTCGGAATCTTTCGCTGTCGAAACCGGAACAAACTTTGTTAGGTCATCGGGAGTGATGATTACTCCGCAAGCATGTGTACCAGTATTGCGTACAGAACCTTCTAGGATCACTGCTTGTTGTAAGTACTTGTGCTTTTAAGTCAGTTCCTTTCTTGATATCAGCAAGCTCTTTTACTTCTTCGAAAGCTGCTTCAAGTGTTGTTCCTGGTTTTTCAGGTATCATCTTCGCCAGGAAGTTGGCATCGCTAAATGGAAGTTCCATCACACGCGCACAATCTCGAATCGAAGACTTGGCAGCCATCGTACCATAGGTGATGATTTGTGCTACCTGGTCTTGTCCGTATTTTTCGATGACATATTTCAATACTTTATCGCGGCCTTCATCATCAAAGTCAATATCAATATCGGGAAGCGATACACGGTCTGGATTCAAGAAAACGCTCAAAGAGCAAATCGTACTTAATAGGATCCACGTTGGTGATTCCAATACAATAGGCAACAGCTGATCCCGCAGCAGATCCACGGCCTGGTCCAACAGATAACACCCATCTCTCTCGCTTTCGAAGTAAAATCCTGTACGATGAGGAAGTATCCTGGGTAACCCGTCTTCTTGATTGTTTCCAGTTCGAAGTCAAGGCGTTCAGTCATTGGCTTGTCAGCTCTGATACTTTTTCTTGCGCCTTCATAAGTAAGATGGCGCAGGTAGTCATCTTCTGTTTTGAACTCTTTCGGAATTTCAAACTTTGGAAGAAGCACGTTTCGTTCGAGGTATAAGACTCGATCTTGTCAATGATTTCACTGATGGTTTCGATGGCTTCAGGCATGTCGCGGAAGATGGATTTCATTTCTTCTTGCGACTTGAAATAGAATTCTTTGTTTGCCAATCCGTAGACGTGTTCCACGTCCTTCGCCGATTGGTGTTGATTGAAATTCACCTTCTTTAATACACAATAAAACATCGTGTGCATTGGCTTCTTCTTTCTCGAGGTAGTATAGCCTCGTTGGCTGCGAAATATTTCACGTTATATTTTTCAGCAAAGCGAAGTAATGTTTCGTTGACGTGTTCTTCTTCCGCAAGTACCGTGGCGGTTAAGTTCAATATAAAAATCTTCTCCAAATATTTTATGCCACCATTTAAATGCTTCTTCTGCTTGCTTTTCACCTACATGAAGAATCAGGTAAGGGACCTCACTGCTTAAACTTCCGGTGGTTGCAATCAAGATCCTGCCTTATATCGCTGATCAAGTGCTTTATCTATTCGCGGATAAATGCCGTAGAGCCCTTCAGTGAATCCAAGCGAACTTAGCTTTGCTCAGGTTGTGATAACCATTTTTGTTCTTGGCAAGTAAAACCTGGTTGTAACTTTTATCAGGATTGTCTTTCGTGAACTTTAATTTCTTGCGTTCTTCGGAAACGAAAAATTCACAGCCTACGATTGGTTTTGATCTTATGCGTTCAATGCTTCGCTTACAAATTTGAATGCACCATACATATTGCCAATAGTCGGTAATTGCAATCGCAGGCATGCCCAATCTTTCGCTTTGCAACAATTGACTTTGATATCATCTGGTGTGGCTTGCAGACACTGAAAACTGTGAGTGTACATGTAGATGACAGAAAGGCTTTTCGAATAGATTCACCTTCATCAGCTGATTGAATAATGGCTATCTTTTCCTTTTCTCGTTTGGCGAAGTTGGCATCGTCAAGATTAGGTTCTTCGTATTCAATTTCTTCACTGGAGTTGAGTCGAATGGACTGACAACTTTCTTTTCGATCAGTCCAAAGAAGCTTCGTGCAGTGGCGTCAACGTCGTAAGCTCGCATCATGCGCATCCCCGAAATCTCTTTCCGAAAAGTTTCTCGTGAAGCTCAGTCAAGTCTTGGCATTTTCAATCTTTCCGCCTATACCTCCTTGTAGTTGACAAAACTCGGTTGAAGCAATACCGGTGTCGACTTTGTTGAGCCCGAGGAAATTTTCGGTCGGAAGGTTTGCACGAATAAGTTCGGCACCAATAATGTTGATGTCGAATTCAATATTGTGTCCGACTAAAACTTTTGTTATTGTCGAGGTCTTTATTAAAACGTATCCAGAACGGTTTGTTAATATCATGACCTTCTTCCAGTGCGCGCTTGGTAGAAATACCGTGGACTTGCTCAGCTTTGTAATGGAATGTCAAAACCATCTGGCTTGATAATGTAGTTATGCTGAGATAAAAGCTTGTCCTTTTGAGTCATGAAGTTGCCAAGCTAACTGGACTAGTCTTGGCCAGTTGTCAAGATCGGTAATGGGAGCAGTTTTATTATGCGGAATACCCGTGGTTTCCGTGTCAAAAATCAAATACATGAAAAAAAAGTGTGGTTGTAACCGTAAAATTAATGCGCAAAAGTCAACTTTGTACTTTCCCAATTTTGGAAAAAAATATGCAAAAATGGAATGTATTTTGAGGGTTACAGTTTCTATATGCCTGATAATCAATAGACATTGAAACAGGTATTCAATTCGCATAATCTGGCATAATTGAACTTCTATTTTTTTATGAAAACGCTCTTTCAATCAATTTCCGCCTTCATCAGGAAGCAATGGTTCTTGCTGATTATGGCAGTAACGATCGCTTTGATCGTCATTCTTTTTGAGCTGCTCTGAGTTCGCATCTATTATTGATTAATCCATTCCTTGGCATTTAGAAACGGTCTAAAAAACCTTTCTAGATTGTTTGGTAATCCTTTGACGAGTATTTTTGGCTCGTATCAAAATTTTTCCAAACCTATAACACATGAAATGGTTTATTGATTTTTTCACCAGTTCGCTGGGAAGAAAACTGATGATGGCTCTGACGGGCTTGTTCCTCATTAGTTTCTTGATAATTCATTGTGCCATAAATGCAATGATTTTTTTTAATGATGGTGGAGTGACATTTTCTCATTCGGGACATTTCATGGGCACAAACCCGATCATTCGTACATTGGAAATTGGCTTGGTGGCTGGTTTTCTTATCCACATCATTCAAGGCCTTTTACTTTGGAAGGCAAATCATTCAGCCAGACCAGTAAAGTATAGTGTTTCCAATTCAGCGCACAGCACATGGTATAGCAGAAGCATGGGATTGCTGGGCACATTGCTTTTATTGTTTTTGATCATGCACAGTTCACACTTCTGGATTCCTAACCGAACCAATCAATTTGTAGAAGGCGAAGAGTTGCCACTTTATAAAATGATGTTTGAGGTATTCTCAAATCCATTAGTTGTTCTTTTCTATGTGATTGGATGTATCTCCTTGTTTTGGCATCTGTTGCATGGATTTTCTAGTGCATTTCAAACTCTCGGATTAAATCACCTAAAGTATAATGGCATCATTTCTTTTGTGGGCACTGCTTTCTCGGTAATAGTGCCGCTCATTTTCGCATTGATGCCAATCGCGATTTATCTCAAATGGATTAACTAGTTCAATAAATTATATAAAGACAGCATTGCAATATGAAGCTCGAATCCAAAATTCCTGAAGGGCCGCTGGCCGAAAAGTGGACGAAGCATAAATTCAATTTGAAACTTGTAAACCCCGCCAACAAGCGCAAGTACGATGTTATTGTGGTCGGTACCGGATTAGCCGGTGCATCAGCAGCGGCATCACTTGGCGAGCTGGGTTACAATGTGAAAGCATTTTGTTTTCAAGACAGCCCGCGTAGAGCACATAGTATTGCTGCACAAGGTGGAATAAACGCAGCCAAAAACTATCAGAACGATGGAGACAGTGTGTTCCGTTTGTTTTACGATACAATCAAAGGTGGTGACTACCGCGCACGTGAAGGCAATGTATATCGCCTTGCAGAAGTGAGCGTTAATATCATTGACCAATGTGTTGCGCAAGGAGTTCCTTTCGCTCGAGAATATGGCGGCTTGTTAGCTAACCGTTCATTTGGTGGAGCTCAAGTATCTAGAACATTTTATGCTCGCGGTCAAACGGGACAACAATTATTACTAGGAGCTTACAGTGCATTGAATCGTCAGATTGCCAATGGCAAAGTGAAAATGTATTCACGCACTGAGATGCTTGACGTAGTCGTAGTTGATGGAAAAACTCGAGGTATTATCACACGTGATTTAGTTACTGGAAAAATTGAGTCGCATAGCGCCCATGCTGTATTGTTGTGCACAGGTGGATACGGTAACGTGTTTTATCTCTCTACCAATGCGAAAGGTTCAAACGTAACTGCCGCGTGGCGCGCACATAAAAAAGGTGCTTTGTTTGGCAACCCTTGTTTCACGCAAATTCACCCTACGTGTATTCCTGTTTCTGGAGATCATCAATCAAAGTTGACTTTGATGTCAGAATCTCTTCGCAACGATGGTCGTGTATGGGTTCCTAAAGTTGCTGTAAAAGGTCTCAAAGCGAAAGATGCCAAATCGATTGCCGAAGGTGATCGTGATTATTTCCTCGAGAGAAAATACCCTTCGTTCGGAAATCTTGTTCCTCGCGATGTGGCTTCACGCAATGCTAAAATGATGTGCGATGAAGGTCGTGGAGTGGGAGCAACTGGCTTAGCTGTGTTTCTTGATTTTGCTGATGCGATTAAGCGCGATGGCAAGGATACGATCTCAGCTAAGTATGGAAACTTGTTTGATATGTATAAACAAATCACAGGTGATGATCCATACGAAATGCCGATGATGATTTACCCTGCGGTTCACTACACAATGGGTGGACTTTGGGTTGATTATAATTTGATGACAAGTGTTCCTGGCTTGTATGCCTTGGGTGAAGCTAATTTTTCTGACCATGGTGCAAACCGATTGGGAGCAAGTGCGTTGATGCAAGGTCTTGCAGATGGCTATTTTGTTATTCCTTATACAATCGGAGATTATCTCGCCAATATTGGCTGGAACGATAAAGTTGGAACTGATCACCCTGCATTCAAAGAGGCTATCGATGCTGTTAATGCCAGGGTCAACAAATTACTTTCTATTAAAGGAAAGAAAACCGTTGATGAGTTTCACCGAGAACTTGGATTGGCTATGTGGGAGTATTGTGGCATGTCACGAAGCGAAGCTGGACTAAAAACCGCGAAGAAAAAAATTCAAGACTTGCGTGCCGAGTTCTGGCAAAATGTAGATGTCTTGGGTGGCGCAAATGAACTCAATATGGAATTGGAGAAAGCTGGGCGTGTAGCCGATTTCCTCGAATTAGGTGAACTAATGGTGGATGATGCACTTAGCCGCAGCGAATCTTGCGGGGGTCACTTCCGTGAAGAATCACAAACACCTGAAGGTGAAGCCATGCGCAAAGACGATGCATTTACATTTGTTTCAGCGTGGGAGTATAAAGGTGATAACCAACCTGAAGAATTGCACAAAGAAGATTTGCGATTCGAAAATGTTAAACTCACGCAACGTAGCTATAAGTAAAACGGATAACGATAAACGTCACATGAAGATTACATTAAAAGTCTGGAGACAAAAAAGCAGGGATGTCAAAGGTGAATTTAAAACTTACCAAGCTGACCATGTTTCATCCGATATGTCTTTCCTTGAAATGCTGGATGTTCTCAACACCAGCCTAATCAAAAAAGGAGAGGAGCCTATTCACTTTGATCACGACTGCCGTGAAGGAATTTGTGGTATGTGTAGTTTGTATATCAATGGAAGGCCACACGGACCTTTGCAGACGACAACATGCCAACTACATATGCGCACTTTCAAGGATGGTGAAACAATTACCGTTGAACCATGGCGTGCGAAAGCATTCCCTATCATCAAAGATTTAGTAGTTGATCGCAGTGCATTTGATCGCATTCAACAATCAGGTGGTTATATAAGCGTGAATACCGGTGGTGTACCTGACGCCAATGAAATTCCTATTCCTAAAAAAGTAGCTGATGAAGCTTTTGATGCAGCTGCTTGTATAGGTTGTGGTGCCTGTGTTGCGGCTTGTAAAAATGCGTCTGCGATGTTGTTTGTAAGCGCGAAAGTTTCTCAGTTGGCATTATTGCCTCAGGGAAAAGCGGAACGCAAAGAGCGAGTAGAAAAAATGGTGGCACAAATGGACTCCGAAGGGTTCGGAGCCTGCACAAACACGCGTGCTTGTGAAGCGGAATGTCCGAAAGGAATTTCAGTAACTAATATTGCGCGCTTGAACCGTGAGTATTTCTCAGCCATGTTAAGTAGCTATGAAGTGAAAGTAGCTGGCGGAGGAGAGTAAAGAAGAAATTTTAGAATAATAGGAAGAAAGTCAGAGTGATCCTCTGACTTTCTGTTTTTAACGACCTGTGAAAAGAATCATACTTATATATGATTGTGCGCGCTGATAACATAAGCGACATTCGAATTGTCAAACCAACCCATTTATGAAACGCTTATCGTTGATTGCAATAGTTTTTACAGCATCAGGTCTTTATGCGCAGACCACACCTAACCGCATGACGGTTACCATTGACGGAAAAGTTTATAATTCAGAACCTCGCAAGATTCAATACGGACAGTCCGTTTGGATATCTGGGAATACTGTATCACCAGATAAATCATTACGCATCGGCATTGGTAACTGGGCTTTCACCGGGAGCTTACACTCCGGGAAAATATCTTGTGTGTGATCCAGATAAAGGGATGCCTCGAGATCAAAAGGATAAACTTATCCCCGAAAACTTTATAGGTGTAGCTTTCATCAATTATGTTGAAGAAACTAAAGCGCCACGGATGAATTACCATAAAGGAACATCCGCTTGCAATAATGAAGTAATGATCCTTACAGTCAAACAAGACTCAACCATCATTGAATTTGAAAAACTTACACTTAACGGAACACATTGGAAGGAAAAAGTATCAACTACGTTGATGGGAGGCGTGGGAAGATTAGAGCATAAAATGATGGATAAAGGCAAAACCAAAGTCAGCGGTTATGAAATGGATATCGATCCAGAACATAATGGATATAAGAAGGAATCAACAACCGATCTAATAGTTTTGACTAAAGGAAGAGTTTCTCTGTACACGAAGTAATAGTTAGTTCTTAGGTTTAGTGTGAAAAAGCCCCATAAAGGGGCTTTTTTATTTGTCACTTTATCGATTAAGCAAACTGTTGCGTCTTTTCCAACATCATAAAAAAAATTGCAATGGCTTATGGAATTTCAAAGGGCGCTGCATCTGATAAAAAACTCTTATGAAAAAATTTACTAAATGTCAACAACCCATGTTCAGGAGAACTGGGAAGAGCACACCTTCAGCGCAAGGTGGTTTTTGCAATTCATGCCAGAAAACAGTCATTGATTTTACTCGCATGAATGATGAACAAATTGCTCTTTTTTTCGGAAGAGATGCAAAATGTCTGCGGCCGATTCAAAGCAGATCAATTGAAAGGTTATACGATTCCGCTAGCTAAAATCAATCCCAGCTTTGCGCTTCTTAAGGCAGGCTTTTTGAGCTTGCTACTCATTCTGGCGGGTCGTCAGGTATCAGCACAACAGGTACAACAAAGAACAAAGACAGAGCAAACGCAACAAAGAAAGGAAGAGTCCATTAATTCCAATGAACTCACACACGAAAAAACTATTAGCGGAGTCGTTGTTTCTAAGGATGATGATACTCCAATGGCAGGTGTCAATGTGATTTTGCAAGGCACAACATTCGGAACAGCTACTGATATTAATGGTCATTTCATTTTTCCAATAAAATTAAAGGAAGGTGATGTGCTGCTGTTTTCTTTTATTGGATCAGTCACTGAAGAGTTTAAAATTCTGAAAGCTTCACCCGAGCAATTGGATATCAAAATGAAAATGGATGTTCTAATTCTAGGTGAGATATCGGCAAACGAAGTTTATAGCGTTAAGCCTTCTAGGCTCCAGAGATTAAAATTTAAAATTCGAAGCTTATTCTAAAGGTCATGTTTCGGAATCTATTCATAGCTGTTCACGCAGGGGCATTGTTGATTTTTGTGGGTTTGGTTTTGCCCCTGCAAGGGAGCAGTTGAACTTCAAGAATACTGACTTCACGCAAGCAGACAGTATTGCCCTTTGATATTACGTATCATTCTCTCAACAACATTGGCGCACTCTCATTAAAATTGACCAAAGATCTTTCGACTGATGTTGAAAAATTCAGAGCAATATACATGTGGGTTTGCCTAAACATTGAAAATGATTTAAGCCTTGCTCGAGAGCAGAGAAGAATAAAAGTGAAGTGATAAAGGATGAGTCCAAGCTAAAGACTTGGAACAAGAAATTCTACAACAAAGTAATTACTACTCTTGTGAGAGATCATCGGACTGTTTGCACGGGTTATGCACTTCTTATCAGAGAACTTGCTCTGCATGCAGGAGCTTGAATGCGAAATAATTAATGGTTATGGTCGAACAATCCAGTCAAATATAGGAGGATCAGGAATACTCAATCATTCATGGAATGCAATAAATCTCAATCGAAAATGGTACTTATGAAACGCGACTTGGTCGAGTAGAATTGATGGTGAACAGAAGCGCTTCATAAAAAAAATACAACGATTCTTATTTTTTATCAGACCCCGAGCTGTTTATTCGGAATCATTACCCACTGGATACCACTTTGGGTTTTGATGAAGATTAAACCTACACTTGGAGAATTTTTGAATGGACCTTTGGTCTATTCTTCAATGTTTAAATATGATGTTAAAGATATCGTGCCCGACACCTTTAACATAACTGCTGAAAAATATAAGCCCATTTCTTTTTGTTTTAAAATGTTGCAATTGACAAAATAGAATTACGAATAACGCGATTCGATGAAATGGTTTCAGTCACTCCTAAAGTTCAACAAACGGATGGAGTTTCGTCTTTCAGACCTCGATTTCCAGAAAGGGTCCACATGTAATGCATGTGCTTTTAAACGATAATTATGCATTTAGCTATTCGATTGATATAAAGTGAATTTTATGGGCTAATAAACCCGTTTACGATTTCTTCATTTCAAAAATAATCCTACCTTTGCGCTCCAAAATTCACGTTTTGGAGGTTATTGCCCGATGGTGTAACTGGCAACACGCTTGATTTTGATTCAAGAAAGTCCAGGTTCGAGCCCTGGTCGGGCAACAAATAGTCCCGTCATCTTTAAGAGGACGGGACTGATTTAAAAGTCATGGCTGTAAAGATATTTTCAGGAAGCGCAACGACCTATTTGGCTGAAAAAATTGCTCATGCCTACGGGGAACCTTTGGGCAAGGTCAACTATCAACATTTCAGCGATGGGGAGATGTCGCCCTATATTTCAGAATCAGTGCGTGGTCACGATGTGTTCTTGGTGCAATCCACGTTTGCCCCATCTGACAATTTCATGGAGCTCATGCTCATGATCGATGCGTCCCGCAGAGCTAGCGCTGAAAATGTTAACGTCATTATTCCTTATTTTGGATATGCTCGGCAGGATAGAAAAGACAAGCCTAGGGTTGCAATTGCTGCTAAACTGATAGCCAACTTGATTTCAGCTGCAGGTGCTGATAGTATCATGACTTGCGATCTTCATGCAGATCAGATTCAAGGTTTTTTTGACATCCCAGTTGATCACTTGGATGGCAACTACATTTTCGTGCCTTATTTGAAGTCGCTAAATCTTAAGAACATCATGTTTGCGTCACCTGATGTTGGTGGCATAAAACGCGCTAGAAGTTTTGCTAAGTTTTTTGATGCTGAACTTGCCGTATGCGACAAGTACAGAAAAGAAGCTAACAAGATTGAAAGCATGCGCCTGATAGGTGAAGTTGAAGGAAAAGATGTTGTGTTGGTAGATGACTTAGTAGACACTGCTGGCACCATTTGTAAAGCAGCTGCCTTGCTTAAGGAAAAAGGAGCCAACTCTGTTCGCGCGGTGTGTACACACCCTGTGTTATCAGGAAAAGCGTATGAGAATATAAATAACTCAGTGCTCGAAGAGATTGTAGTGACAGATACAATTCCTTTGAAAGAGCAAATATCAAAAATCAAAGTGTTGAGTGTTTCAGATCTTTTCGCAAAAGCGATAAGAAAGAAGTACACGACCATGAGTCAATCAGCTCTTTGTTTATTAGACTTTAGAATTTTATTTATTAACTATTTAACAATTAACTATTATGAAAACTGTTGAGATTATAGGGTATCGAAGAGCAAATCTCGGCAAGAATGACGCCCAAAAAGTAAGGGAAGAAGGTCATGTGCCGTGCGTTCTTTATGGTGGTGACAACCAAGTGCATTTCTATGCACCTGTGATTTTGTTCCGCGATCTAGTTTACACGAACGAAGCTCACTTTGTTCACTTGAACATTGAAGGCGAAGAGTGCCAGAGCAATCATGCAGGAGGTTCAGTTCCATCCTGTAAGTGAAATCATTTTGCACGTTGACTTCTTGCGTATCAGTGACGAACGCAAAATCAAAATGCAAATCCCTACTCGTTTGGTTGGTCAAGCTCCTGGTGTTGCTAAAGGTGGTTTGTTGGTAAGAAAACGCGCTTCATTGAAGGTGTTGGCTTTGCCAAAAGATATGCCTGATCATATCGATATCGATTGTTCAGATTTGGATTTTCACCACGCTATCAAAGTTGGCGACATGAAGATTGCTAATCTTGAATTTTTGGATCCTAAGGCTGCGGCTATTGCTGCAGTAGAAGTACCTCGTGCCGCTAAAATGGCTGAAGAGGCTGCCGCTGCTGCTCCTGCTGAAGGCGCTGCTGCTCCTGCTGCAACACCTGCTGCCGGTGCTGCTCCTGCTGCCGATGCTAAAAAGGCAGAAGCTCCTAAGAAGAAAAAGGAAAAAAATAATCTTTCCTTAATATATTTCGAATCCCGCCTCACATAAAGGCGGGATTTTATTATAAACGAATTTAAATTCGCTGCATTGTTACCAAGTGAGCTGGAAATATATTAACTCGTAATATTCTCTTTTTATATATGGTTGGCAAACATAAAATGAAGCAAATTGCTTGGGGCTTACTATTAGCGTCTATAGCCTTTGCTTGCGGAGACCTTTTTAATTCTGATAATTATAATGTCAAGAAAGTTACGGCTTCACCTAATATGGCGTTGCCATTAGCTGAGGGCTCCTTGACTATCTCTGATTTTATTTCAGGCAAAGATTCTGCAAATATCCACGTTGATACTGATGGGCTGGTTTATCTTGAGTATGATCAGACATTGAAAAGCCAGGACATTAATTCATTACTTTCTTTTCCTGATGTTCAATTTACTCAAACAGTAAGCGTTCCACACGGCACTGTTCCTGCAAACAATTCGCAAGTAAAATATGCGACACAGTCATTTAATCTTGATTTTGGTTTTAATCCTGAGAAGTTGACTGAACTTTTATTTAAGACTACTCAGCTCAAAGTGACCGCTTCGATAACCCCCTCGAATTCTAACCTTGTAGCTCAAGTGGATCTCCCAATTTCAAACAGAGTGGAAATGCGTTTACTCAGCAGTTTCCTCTTAACGCTACTACAAATGTTGGTCTTTCAGGTTATGTGGCAACTTTGAATAATAATCAATTTCCTCTCACGATATCTGTTTACGTTAAGCCTCACAATAATTCAATAACCATAAACAACTCTACACTTACCATCAAGCTTGATTTTCTTACTATAGATTATCAATATGTTAAAGGTTTTTTTGGAGATCAGACAACGAATATGCACGGTGATACAATTGCGTTTAACGCTTTTGGAACTTCACTGACAAAAGCCAATGTTTCATTTGCTGCTCCTCAGCTCTCGTTTACAGTAATAAATGATTACGGTATACCAACGAAGGTCACATTCAATCCACTAAAAGCGGAGAACAAGGATGGGAATTCTATGACGATTGTGACTAACCCAGTGAGTCCAATAGCAGTGAATACTCCGGCTCAACTCGGGCAGTCCGCAACAACTTCCGTGGCAGTCACCAACACTAGTCAACTGATCAATTTTGTGCCAAGTAAACTTTATTACAAGTTGAGTGGCCATATCAATCCTGGTCTTTCAAGTGGCAGCAATTTTTGCGCAGACACGAGTAAAATGAGAGTTAATTTCCATGCTAAAATCCCTCTTATGGCAGGGCATCCAATATAATATTAGCGGATACAATTGCGGTTGATCTCTCAGATCAGAAAGACTCAGATATACAAAGCGGAGCAATTGTTGCCAAGATCACAAATCAGATGCCTATGGATGCTTCTGTGCAGCTTTATTTGGCAGACGATAATAATATCATTTTTGACTCGCTCTTGACCTCTTCTCAAACAGCTCTTGTAAAGGCAAGTACTGTTGATGCGAACGGAGAATTGGTATCGGCATCAACAACAGATGAGACTATTGATATTCCATCAGATAAATTAAATGAGATTTTCAACGCAAAGAATATCATCGTAAAAACGAGAATGAATACTGCCAAGGATTCCAATGGCAATCAGATTGATGTAAAATTCAAGATATCCTATAAGATGGATGCAGACTTCGGCTTGAAATTGAAATTCAAACTCGAACAAGATTTATGATAGTTGGCACACGCCAGATTTGGGCGTCTTTAATTTTAGTCTTTTCATCGAGCTTTCTTTTTGCACAAGAGGAGGGCACGATGCCATTCATGATGAGTCTTCCGCAAGTAACTTATTATAACCCTGCATTAAAGCCATATTATAAATTTTCATTTGGCTTGCCAGGCTCATCAACATTTGCTCAGTACTCCAATAACGGTTTTAACTACAATAGTTTTATAAGCAACCAAAATGGCGTATTAACTGCAGATATCAATAAACTTTATGGAGCGCTTCGTGATAAGAATTATGTCAACTTAAACGCACAGGTTGATTTATTTCGATTCAGTCTGAAGATTAATCCAAGAATTTACTTGACGTTTAATACTACCGTAAAATCATACAATCGAATATTAATCCCGAAGGATTTAGTTGGCGTTCTTGCAGGTGGAACGGATGCTTATGTAAATCAGACTGCAACACTTTCGCCTAAAGCTGAAGCAACTGAATATGTGGAAACTGGAATAGGCGCAGCATACACTGTCAATCGAAAACTGACTGTGGGAGCGAAAATAAAGTTCTTAAAAGGAATTGCTAACGCCACAACTCAGCAAGCAATTTTTAATCTTTCATTGGACAACAATTACGATATAACAATGAAAGGAAATGTTGATGCGCGAACTTCAGGAATTCATGCGCCAACGCAAGACGGATATGACTTTAACAGCCATTGGCAAGATTATTTGAAAAACAATGGATTGGCTTTCGACCTCGGAGGAACTTATCAAGTCAACGATCGATTAATGGTTGGTCTAAGCCTTATCGATTTGGGTGGTATTACGTGGAAGAATGATACTATGGTTACAGTCTTAATCCAAACAAAGCGCAATATTCTTTTCATGGAATAAACCTCCAAGATGTACTCAATGGCAATACTGATTATTTTAACTCGGTGTCAGATTCAATTCAAAAGAAATTTACTTTTGATCAAGGAGCGATCGCAAGCTACGAACACCTTTACCAGGTAAAATATATTTGAGTGGAAGCTATGAACTGAGAAGAGCGCTGCATGTAAATGCGCTGTTCTTTGCAGAGAAATTTAGAGGCAGATTTATGCCTGGGTTCACAACGGGTGTCGTGAAAGATTTTGGAAGAAATTTACCGGCTCACTTACGTATACAATCAGCAATCATTCATTCAACAATATAGGGCTGGGGATGTCACTCAACTTGCCACCTGTTCAGATTTATATAGTCGGGGATAATTTGCTTAGGGCAGGAATTGGAGCGATGGGTGGTAACTTGACTTCCTTCGCAAACAGTACCAACTATTTAAATGTTCGCACTGGAATCAATTTTGTTTTCGGATGGGATAAATCAACGGAGAAGAGACCTTCTCTAAATCTCCTGCTGAAAGACGGGCTATATCAATTCTAAGAAAAACACAAGCAAAGAAAAAGATGAAGCTAAAATTCCTTTTGGTGGTCTCAGTTTTGTCCAACCATTTTTTGTTGGCACAGTCAGCGTTTTTCCCAAAAAACTTAGGCTCAAGCATTAACTCTACTTATGACGATATAAACCCTGTAATTACTCCAGATGGGAAGACTCTGTTTTTTGTAAGAGTAAACCATCCAGAGAATTCTTTTGGGATAGAAGACAGCGAAGATATTTGGTTTGCAAATGCATTGTCGGACTCAACTTGGTCAAGTGCTAAAAGGGTTCCCTACTTGAACATTGCTCGATATAATGCGGTGTTAAGTGTTTCTTCAAACGGAAAAGCAATTCTATTAAATGGAGTTTTCAATAAGAGGGGAACTCTATGGAAAAAACGCGGTCTTTCAATTTCTTTAAAACAAGGAAAGGAGTGGGGAATTCCAGAGCCGCTTCGAGTGCGCAAACTTGAAAAGAGAAATGGAGGCTTGCAAAGCAGTGGATCAATGAGTGCAGACGGGCAAACTATTTTTCTGAGTTTTGGAAAGACATATAATACCTCACGAACAGATTTGTATGTCATTGAGAAAAAAGGAAATGGAAAATGGACGAAGCCAAAGAAAATTAAAGCATTAAATTCTAAAGCGAATGAAGATGCTCCGTTCCTTTCACCGAATGGAAAGACAATTTATTTCTCAAGCAATAGAAACAGAGGCCAATACAATATTTATAAATCGAATCGAACCGGTTCTGATTGGAAAAATTGGTCTTCACCACAGCCATTGAGTGACACAATAAATACAAATGCGTGGGAATCTTATTTTAGAACTACGAAAAATGGCGGCTGGGCTTACTTTTCTTCAACAAACAAATCTCTTGGCAAAGCTGATATTTATAAAGTAAAGCTATTCGAGGAAAACCCGTTTGTAATTGTAAAGGGAAAAATACTTAACGCAAAAAATCAAGCTCCCTTAGTTCAAAAGAATTTTGCTATCAGCGCGAACGGTAAACCAATAGACTCAATCAAGATCAACTTTGACTCCGCTACTTATAAAGCCAAGTTGCCGCTTGGAAAAATTTATCAGTTGTCTGCTTTGCTGACCAATTTCAATCCGGAATCCCAAACATTGGATGTCACTAAGAAGAAAGAGTTCGGACGTAAGAATATCGATTTGTTGTTGGATCCAATTCCCTTTGTAATTGTAAGAGGGAAATTGTTGGTTCAAAACACGGGCCTTCCTCTACCAACTGCCGCAAACCCTAGAATATTTATTAACAACATTCAAAATGACTCAATAAAAATAGATGCTCATGCCGCCAGCTATGAAATGAAAATAAATCATGGGGCAGTGTATGATGTAAAGTTAGCTGGAGATCATTTTGATGCCCTGCCAAGAAAACTGGATTTGAGCAAGGTTAACGAGTTTCAGGAAATGACTCTTGATTTATACGTTGCTGAAGAAACGATGGCAACCATTAGCGGAAAGATCATCGACAAAAAAACTGGAAAACCATTAGTTAAAAGTAAATCCGCAAAAATTATTGTGGAAGGGTTATCAAATGCTACAGCAACAATCGACTCGTTGCAGTCAGCTTATGAATTAAAACTTCCTCTCGGAAGTCAGTTTTCAATCAGCGCATCCATACCGGATTATTTTCCCACCTACGAAAAGATCGATACCCGAGGAGAGAAAAGCGCTGTAAAAATTTATAAAGATTTGATAGTTGAACCAGTGGAAGTAGGAGAGTCAATTCGATTGAACAATATTTTCTTTGATATTGGAAAGACAACACTGAAAAGTGAATCGTTCCCTGAGTTGGACAGGGCGGTTGAATTTTTAGAAAGCAGTCCAGATATACGTGTTGAAGTTGGCGGACATACTGACAATGTTGGTAATGCGTCCGCAAATCAAAAATTGTCTCAAGGACGTGCTCAAGCTGTTGCAGATTATATTGTAAGTAAGGGGATTTCACAAGAGCGTGTTGTAGCTAAAGGATATGGGCTGTCCAAACCGGTGGCCTCAAATGCAACGCAGACAGGCAGATCCCAGAACCGAAGAGTTGAATTTACCATTCTAGGTAAATGAAAATAATTTGCATCTTGTAAATTATTTTCCTGATTCGAATCGAGTGAAATATTTAATAGCAGGTCTGGGAAACATTGGTGCAGAGTATGAACTCACTAGACACAACATTGGCTTTCTCACGCTTGACCGAATTGCAGATAATCACAAAATAGATTTTGAAACACATCGGCTGGCCGATAAGGCAGAGCTGAAATTTAAGGGCAGGCAACTTTACTTCATAAAGCCCAATACCTATATGAATTTGAGTGGCAAGGCAATCGCTTATTGGCTACAAGAGTTGAAAATTCAAAAAGAAAATTTGTTAGTGATCGTTGATGACATTGCGCTTCCCTTTGGCAGTTTGAGAATGCGGACCAAAGGAAGTTCAGCCGGCCACAATGGATTAAAGAATATTGAATTGATTTTGAATGGTCAAGATTATTCACGGTTGAGATTCGGCATCGGTAGTAATTATTCAAAAGGTCAACAAGTGGATTTCGTTTTGAGCAATTTTACGAAAGAAGAACTTAATGATTTACCAGCAATCATGGACAAAGCTTCTGAAATGATCTTTTCATTTGCTACTATAGGTCCAGAGCGGACTATGAATTTCTTTAATAATTAAGCCTAACTTTATTCTTGTCGGCTTGCTGACAACCTCAAAGGCTTATTCAACCGTTATTTGCAATATGAAAATCCAATCTATCTTTTTATGGGTAGCGCGTATCATTGCAGCTTTGATAATGTTGCAAACCTTGTATTTTAAATTCACGGGTGCACAAGAATCGGTCGAGCTATTTACTCAACTTGGTGCAGAACCATGGGGGAGAATCGGCACTGGGATATTTGAACTGATTGCTTCAGTACTCATCATTGTGCCTTCGACAATTTGGTTAGGTTCTATATTAGCGATAGGTCTAATGGCTGGCGCAATCATGTCACACATTTTCGTAATTGGAGTTACTAGAAATGATGGCGGCCAACTTTTTTGGTACGCAATTATTGTTTTCGTATGCGCCCTTTATAGCTTCTGGAAAAGTAGATCGCAAATACCAATGGCAATCAAAAAATATCTGCCATCATTTCTTAAGAATGGATAATAAATCTTCGAGGTCTTTAGCGTGGGAAGTTTCAGGTCCAAGATAAGTTTTCAAGGCATCCGTTAAATAATTTGGAATTTTTTCATTTTTAGCTGCCTTAGTATAGATGTCATTGAGAACATTAAGTGCATCGTTTTTACCGGAAAAATCTTCCTTTTCAATTTTTGAAATTAACTTCTTAACAGCATCAGTAGTTTCATTTGTTATGGGATTCTCTGAGGTCAGTGGTTTTTCCATTTTACCACTTCTTTCTTGAATGCATAAGTTGTATTGGTCAACAATTGCGTCCAAGTCACGTTTTCCTAATTCACCTTTTTCGACTTTAGCTTTTACGCCAGCACAATCCTCAACAAATTTTGAGATGAACTTTTTGAACCCCAGGTTGGGCACTTCAATTGAAGAACCGTCTTTCTTGTAAAGAAATAAACCTTCCCACGCGTAAACTCCTTTGGGCTTAAACGCATATAGCGTTAGATATCCACGTTTAAGCACCTTCATAAATTTGAAAGACAACTCGTACTTCACTGGATTAAACTCTTCACCACCGATGACTAATCTCTTTATTTGAAGCGCTGAATAATTTCCTTTTTTATTATTAGCGGTTATTTGAACGTGATCCAGATGGTCGTCATATAATATTTTTACTTCGCCCGATATTGAATCCCTGTTTGTTAGGATAGCATACCCGCTTTGAGAATGAGCGCAAACGAATACGAAAGATGCAAATGCAGTAATTAAAACCTTTATCATATCACTAGTGTCAAATTAAATTTTTCAAGAGGTTAAATTCGATTACAAATGGCAATAATGTCGGAAAATATCATTAACATTGGTATAACCTAAAAATCATTATTCCACTTAAATCCTTAATGTATGAAAAAAATGTTACTGATTTTTCTGCTGAGCGGAGCGACCATGGCATGGGCGCAGATGCGGCAGATAACTGGCATTGTCACTTCCTCCTCTGATGGTACTCCAGTAACTGGAGCCAATATTTTGGAGAAAGGGACAAGCAATGGAACAGTCACGGATGCTGAAGGAAAATTCTCTATTTCAGTTTCTGGAGATGCCGCAGTCCTTACCATTTCTTTTATCGGCTTCACGACTCAAGATGTGTCTGTGCCAACTTCAACAAATTATCTCGCAATTGTTTTGAAAGCTAGCGTGGAGGAATTGCAAGAAGTAGTTGTATCCGTAGGGCGAGGGTCACAACGCACATTCGCAGATACTCCTTTGCCTGTAGATAACATAACAGTTAAAGATCTTGCCAGCACAGGTCAGCCAACATTTGATCGAGCACTTCAATTTAAAGTTCCATCATTCAATACTGTAATGACTCCAGTAAATGATGCAACATCACTACTTGATCCATATGAAATAAGAAACATGGGGCCGAGCAGAACTTTAATTTTGATTAATGGTAAAAGAAAGAATTTAAGTTCCCTTGTTTACACGCAAACTTCCCCAGGAAGAGGAGAGACGGGAGCTGACCTTTCAGCTATTCCGCAAGATGCTATTAAGCGTGTTGAAATTTTGAGAGATGGCGCTTCAGCACAATATGGTTCTGATGCAATTGCGGGCGTTATGAACATAATTCTAAAAGATCGTTTTGATGCTTCATCACTAAGGATAACTTCTGGTGTTTCCTCAAAAGGAGATGGCGGGAATTACAGTATCAATTTTAATAGTGGATCTAATATTGGTAAGAAAGGTTTTCTAAATTATCATATCTCTTTTTTACGCCAGCAACGAATGGTTAGGAATTCAACGGTGAGTTGGCAAGGCGAAACAGATCCAGTTGTTGGTTTGACTGGCAATGATCCGACAAGCATACAAAATGTGAAGAGCTTCTTGGCTCGATTCCCTGATGCGAAAAATCAAAACGCGTCTGCTGATAATACTTCAGCGAAATTTTTAATCAACGCAAGCATTCCCTTGAATGATAATGTGGAGTTTTATGCCAATGCGGCTTATGTTTATAGAAAAGCATTGAGTTATGCTAACTACAGGACTCCTTATTGGAAATTGGACTACGGCTTACTTCATTCGCCAGATCCTTCTGGACCAGATTACACTGGATTAGGTGGCATTTATAAAGGATATATCGGATATCAACCATCATTTGATGGTGATTTGAATGACTACAACGGAACAGTTGGTGTTAGAGCTACTTCTGACAACGGATGGAAGCAAGATATGAGTTTGACAGTGGGTGGCAATAAAATGTTGTTTACAGTAAATAATACTGTCAACCACTCATTACAATCAGCTAGTCCGATTTCATTTAAACCAGGCGGATTTTCCTTCCACCATGTTGTAGGCAACTTAGATGTTTCTAAGCAAGTTTCGAATAGAGTTTTCATGGGATTTGGTACTGAATTCAGAACAGAGACATGGCAGGAAATTGCAGGCGATACAGCTTCTTACTCAGGACAAGGTGCCAATTCATTTCCAGGTTATCCTTTGAAAAATGCAATTACAGCAAGTCGCTTTAATATCGGAGCTTATGCTGACTTTGGATTTGATATCACTGATGCTTGGTATGTCGGTGTTACTGGACGTAGCGAAAAATACAGTGACTTTGGAAATGCGAACGTTGGAAAAATAAGCACACGTTTAAAATTGTTCGATGAAAAATTATCTCTTCGTGGTTCTTTTTCAAATGGATTCAGAGCCCCAACTCTCTGCACAACAATATTTGTCACTTAACCAAGCATCTTTTCAGAACGGTACTATCGTAATTAAAGGACTAGCGAATAATAATAGCCGCGAGGCTTCGCTGCTTGGAGTTCCAAAACTGAAAGCAGAGAAATCAATAAACTATACTGCTGGGTTTGGATATAATCCCAACCATGACTTCACATTGACATTTGACTATTATTACATTGATATCACGGATAGAATAGTTTATAGTGCGGGCATTAGCGGAAGTGGTGATCCATCAGATCCTTTAACGCAACTACTAAACTCTGTGGGATCATCCGGAATTAGCTTCTTTATTAATGGAGTTCATACCCGCACCCAAGGTCTCGATCTTGTAGGTAGTTATAGAAACCTTAGAGTAGGAGACAATACTCTTAATCTAAGTTTTGCAGGTAATTATACGATCTCAAATGATTTAATAGGAACACCTAAGACACCTGATAAAATTGCAACAGCAGGCGGGCGAATTTTCACACCAACAGAGCAAGCCCTGATGCTCACAAGTAGACCAAAAGCTAAATTTATTTTGGGTGGTGAATTTATAGTTCACAATTGGACATTCAATTTGAACAACACATTGATTGGACCAACTACTTTTAGCAACATTGATTTATCCGACTTTGATGGTCCGGGAGTATCGAGATTAAATGATTTGCAAGTAACATTTAACACAAGAGTATTGACTGATGTTTCTATCGGTTATCAAATCAATAACCGCACTACCCTAACGTTAAATGCTTCAAATATTTTCAACATTTTACCACAATGGCATTACAAAGCAATCAGCCCTGCTGGTGCAGCAATGCTTGCATCCGGTGTTGACTCAAGAGATGGAACTCGATTGGCTCAGATATCTAATGCCATCACTTTCAACAACCGCTATGCATATACCACTTATGATGGTTCGCAGTTTAGCCAATTTGGTACCACATTTCTTGGCCAGATCATTTATAAGTTTTAATAACACTTAATGACACGAAATATGAAAAAGTCTAAAATACTTCTAGCAATAATAGTTTTGGCTGGGATAATAGGTGCTTGTAATGAATCTGCAAATCCTATTCCATTAATATTAACTGTTTGGACCGCTGATGCGGATACTTCAACAGTCACGGGTACTTCTGCAAAAATTCAAGGAGTCGTAACTTCAGATGGTGGTAAAGCTGTAAGCGCCTATGGTGTCTGCTATAGCGCCATTCAAAATGCTTCATTGTCAAATTCTGATTCTGTAATTGTTGGTGCCTCAATAGGATCTGATGGTTCGTTTACGGTGAATATTACTGGCCTTGCAAATACCTCAACCTATTACGCGCGCGCTTATGCCACTAACAGTATGGGAACGGTCTACGGCAACTATGTAACATTTCTTACTAAACCATACCCATTGCCAGTGCCATCGCTTACAACAACAACTCCATCAGCGGTAACAACAACAACGGCTACGAGTGGTGGAAATATTGCATATGGCGGTTTAGCAATTACGGAAATGGGTGTTTGTGTCGGAACTAGCGAAAACCCAACAACAAGTGATATGAAATTCACAGTTAGCAATCCAGGGGCTGGACCATTCACCGCTAACATTACTGGCTTGAATGCAGGTACTGATTATCACGTTAGAGCTTATGCCATTAGCGCAGGCGGCACAGGCTATGGAAATGACATTAAGTTCACGACAAGTAATTAAGATTTGATTTTTGTCTCAGAAATATCCCGGTAATGCCGGGATATTTTTTTGTGAATTACTTTAAAAAAGTACCGAATAGATGAAATATAAAATGATTAACAAGATCATAACTCCATACATGATCAAGTCAACACGCACATAGGCTTTGTATTGCTGATAATATTCTTTCAATTTTTTAAACATCCTCAAAATTAAATAATTCTCCCACCGTTTAGTGATAGACATTCATAGTTAGTTTGTCTACTGATTTTATCAATTCGAAAAATGGACGTAGCTTTTGTGTTTATTTGATCCATGAGGAAATTGATTTTTTTCTTTTGATTGCTAAAACAAGTTTTCTTTTAGCCCAAGAGACATCAGTTAGCGCCACGAACCCGGCATCGATAAAATGGTATCAAGTTAATTCGCCTCACTTTCGATTGCTTTATCCAGAAGGATTTGAAATCCAAGCCCAGCGGATGGCGAATACCTTGGAAGCAATTCGCGAACCAGAATCTAAAACAATGAACGGATTGTGGAATCGCGTCACTCTTGTACTACAGAATCAATCAGCAGTCTCTAACGGATTTGTTTCGATGACTCCAAAGCGTTCTGAGTTTTACGCTATGCCTACACAGAATTACAATTTTGTCGGAACAAACGATTGGCTGAATATGCTGGCTTCTCATGAATACCGACATGTGGCACAGTTCAAACACGCAAGAAGGGGTTTTAACAAGATATTTTTTTATGGATTGGGATTCAATGCTTTTGCTGGAACTTCGAGTGCTGCAGCTCCTCAATGGTTTTGGGAAGGTGATGCAGTTGCAACTGAGACGGCATTTACACCTTCAGGGCGTGGCAAGATTCCAAATTTTGACTTGGTGTTCCGCACCAATTTAATGGAGGGAAGAACCTTCAATTATCATAAACAATACCTGGAATCGTATAAAAACAATATCCCAGATTATTATAAGCTAGGCTATCATATGGTCTCTTATCTGAGAAAGAAAACCAATGATCCTCTGATTTGGGATAAAGTGACTGCAAGGGCGTGGAATGTTCCTTTCATTCCATTTATATTCTCATCGGCTTTAAAAAAAGAGACAGGATTTTATGTTACTGACTTATACAATTCGATGGCGACCGACCTTCAAAAGGAATGGAAAACCCAACAAGATTCTTTGAGAATAACTTCTTTCGAAAAATTGACTTCAAGGAAAAACGAATCATACACGGATTTCATGTATCCGCAAGAATTGAATGATGGGAGTATAGTAGTTCGAAAATCTGGTATTGGTGATATTGAACAACTGGTTCAACTGAAAGATGGAAATACAAAAATAATTTTCACTCAGGGAATTATTAATGAAAGCGGAATGCAATCTGCAGCTGCGAATCGTGTGGTGTGGAATGAATTTCGTTTTGATCCACGATGGCAAGTAAGAACTTACACCACTATTGTTGGTTTTGATTTAGCAACTCAGCAAAGACATGTTATCGCTACTAAAGCAAGATATGCTGGAGCCGCGCTTTCACCAGATGGCAATAAAGTTGCGACAGTAGAAACTGGCACCGATTATGCAACGAAGTTACTGGTGCTTGATTTTTATTCGGGACAAATTCTGAAGTCTTTTGACAACCCCGATAATGATTTTATCTCCATGCCACGATGGACAAATGATGGAAAAGAGATTTTAGCTATCCTAACAAATAAAAAAGGCAAAGCAATTGCGAAATTCAATGCGGAGTCAGGTTTGCAAATGCAGCTCAGCGATTTCTCAAATGAAAATATTGGCTATCCGTTACAGTTTGAAAATTACATTCTATATAATTCCCCGATTAGTGGCATCGATAATATTTATGCGCTTGATGTGAGATCAGGGAAACGTTTTCAAATCACTTGTAGCAAGTATGGAGCTTACAATCCTTGCATATCAAACGATGGAAAAACTATAATCTATAACGACCAAGGGCGCGATGGGATGGAGGTGGTTAAAATTCCTTTCAACCCTTCGGCTTGGAAAACTTGGACTTTGAAAGAACAGCCCAGCAATAATTTCGGACACTTGGTTGAGCAAGAAGGGAATCCATCCATCTTCAAAAATATTCCTCAAAATAAGTATGATACCAAACGATATTTTCGGTGGAAAGGAATTGTAAACCCATATAGTTGGGGACCGACCATTGGAGCGAGTATCACCAATACACAAATCCCGATTGGAATAACTTCGCAGGATATTTTAAGTACAACGCAGATTTTCGCTGGCTTCGTTTATGATCGAGCGGAAAACAATTGGATAAAAAAGGCTTCAGTAAGCTATCAGGGTTGGTATCCAATAATTGATTTCTCTTTTACAGAAAGTGATCGTAAAGTGGATGAAGGTACAATTGAGATAGATTCACTCACGGGGACAAAAATAATTACCACTTAAAGTCATCTACTATTCGCGATCTTACTTATCGTTGGCATGAAAAAAATATCGAAGGTGGACTGAGATTACCTTTGATCACTACATCATCAAAATACTACAGCGGGCTGACGATTGCTAATGCTGTTGGCGTAACTCAGGTAAGCAATTTTAGAAACTCGGTAAACAACGAGCGAATTGTTCCAACGTTATATGTAAACGATACGATCAAAACTAGGTCATCAAACCCAATTTATTATCTTTCAAATTACACAGGCAATGGCAAATTGATTTACAATTACTTTTCTTTTTCAGCTTACCGTTTGTTGAAGCAAAGTAAAAGAGATATAAATCCTAAATGGGGACAAGAGTTATTTGTTGGTGCTTATAACACGCCTTACGGAGGCGACTATTCTGGATCGCTGTTTTCAATTTATGGAGTGGCATTTATCCCAGGCCTTTTTAAGCACCACTCGTTGTGGGCGTATTGGGCATACCAAAATTCACTTATAAACAGTATAAATTATAAGTACACCTCCATTCCGGACAACGGAAATTATCAGTTTTGAAATCAAATTCCTTTGCCTCGCGGTTTAAGTATTTATCGTGATCAACAAATGTATTCTATGTCTGGCAACTACACTCTGCCCGTTTGGTATCCCGACATCGCTATCGGTCCATTGTTGAATATTCAACGAGTCAGGGCCAACGGTTTTATCGATTACGCTTACGGTAACTCTC
>JASGIR010000014.1:0-8771 GCA_049840975.1 Cyclobacteriaceae bacterium
GTATTGCTAAGGTTAATAGGGGAACACGATAGAATCCGAACAGCACCTAAAACTACCCTTTGGTTAATACTTTCAACAAGAAAAAAGATACCATTTTTGAAAAAAGATTTGGTCATAAAACCCAAACAATTTGTTATTCCTTTATTGAAAGTATCACTGATTTTTTAGGCATACGAACACCAATTGCTTTCAGAAACTTCAAAGATCCATCAGGTCTTTCAGAGGTCATCGGCTTGGTGTAAAGTAGAGAATCTTTTCCCATTTTTTGGATGTTGTCTGTCAACCCCGCACTAGGAGCGTCAGCATAAGCCTCAAGAATTTCCTTCTCCACCGGGCGAAGGCCGTTTTGTTTTGCCTCTATGAAAACAATCTCAACATTGAATTTATTTTCAAGCGAATCAATCATGACCTTGTTGTCCGAATTAGCTGCTACTTTTACTGCAATAGCTCTCCCGTACGTAATAGCTGCCTCTGTAAGTTGAGTATCAGAGATTTTTTTGATTGCGCCAGCTTCCATGTTTTCACGGATTTTTTTTCGTTGTTCACTACTGAGAGAACCTCCACAAGCAAAACAAAGTAGCAAAAAAAATATTGGATAGATTTTCATAAGATAAAGGTAAACGTTGATCAGGTTAGATCAAGGTTCTATTTTCAATCTTAGATTTTGATTTCTAAATCACGCCCTGAGCCAGCATCGCCTTAGCCACTTTCAAAAACCCAGCAATGTTCGCTCCAACCATGTAGTTGCCAGGTTTGCCGTATTCTTTTGCTGCAGCCAATGAAGTGTCGTGAATGTTTTTCATGATGCTCACCAACTTGGCATCAACTTCTTCTCTTGTCCAATTCTGGCCCATGTAATTTTGAGTCATTTCCAATCCTGAAGTAGCTACACCGCCCGCATTAGAAGCTTTGCCTGGCGCATACATTACTCCACTATCAATTAAAATATTGATTGCGTCAGGTGTTGTTGGCATATTCGCTCCTTCGCCCAACAGCTTTACTTTATTTTTTACAAGATTCTCAGCGTCTTTAGCATTCACTTCATTTTGCGTAGCACAGGGGAACGCACAATCAGCGGGCACGGCCCACAAAGGATTGAAATTGTCCAGCGCATTAGCCGCGACAAATTTGCAATTGTATTTGTCCGCGTATTCTTTAATGCGACCTCGTTTAACATCTTTCAGATCTTTTAGGAAGGCAAGTTTTTCCTGAGTGAAGCCAGCCTCATCATAAATAAATCCACTTGAATCAGAAGCAGTCACTGCCTTGCCACCGAAATGCATAATCTTTTCAATTGCATATTGAGCTACATTCCCCGAGCCTGAAACTAAACACGTTTTTCCTTTCAGCGAATCCTTTTTGGTCTGCATCATGTTCTCTGCAAAATAAATAAGCCCATAACCAGTTGCTTCAGTACGGATCAAACTTCCTCCCCAGCCAATTCCTTTACCAGTGAGCACACCAGAAAATTCATTCTTGATTTTTTTATAGGCTCCAAAAAGGTAGCCGATTTCTCTTCCACCAACTCCAATATCGCCAGCGGGTACATCTGTTCGATCATCTATATGGCGGGCAAGTTCTCCCATAAATGCTTGGCAAAAACGCATCACTTCATTGTCGCTTTTTCCTTTGGGATCAAAATCACTTCCACCTTTTCCACCGCCCATTGGCAAACCGGTCAGTGCATTTTTAAATATTTGTTCGAAAGCCAAAAACTTCAATACGCTGGCCGTTACTGATGGGTGAAAACGAAGGCCGCCTTTGTAAGGACCAATGGCGCTATTCATTTGTACTCTATAGCCTCTGTTCATTTGAGTCTGACCTTTGTCGTCAAGCCAGGTGACCCTGAAATAGATCAACCTTTCTGGCTCTGTCATACGTTCAAATAATTTCAGATTTCTGAATTCGGCATGTCGCTCGAGAACAGGGGAAACGGACATTAGTACTTCGTCTACAGCCTGAATGAATTCGGGCTCATTAGAATTACGTTTTTTGACGAACGACAAGATTTCTTCGTGTGACATAAGGCTTTGGGTTTGTAAAGTGGCCTCAAGTTAGCAGAATCCTGCAAACGATTGAATCATGTATTTAGACCCAAAATCTTGGATGTTCGCTGGCGGGTTTCGTTTAGAAGGCTCTCGTCTTTTCCTAAGGAAATGCCAAAGGAGGGCGCCATCTCTTTAAGTTTCTTTTGCCAGGCTTCAGATTTGCTTTGCTTTGCAAAACACTTAGACAAAAGACCGAGCATGGCGGCAACTGCAGTTGAGGCGCCTGGTGATGCACCGAGTAATGCGGCTACGGTTCCATCTTCAGCCACAACAACTTCAGTTCCGAACTCGAGAATGCCGCCTTCTTTTTTGTCTTTTTTGATGACTTGAACTCGCTGACCTGCGTGTAGCAATTCCCAATCTTTGGATTGTGCATTGGGTACGTATTCGCGAAGCGCCTCCACTCGATCTTCGTGCGTCAGCTTCAGTTGCGATATCAAATATTTCGTGAGCGGAACATTTTTGATTCCGGCAAAGACCATCGGAATGAGATTGTCAAATTTGATAGACTTAGGAAGATCCATCAATGATCCGTTTTTTAAGAATTTAGTGGAGAAACCAGCAAACGGACCGAAGAGTAATTCTTTTCTTCCATCGATCATTCGCGTGTCAATGTGAGGCACTGACATTGGCGGAGAACCAACAGATGCTTTGCCATAAACTTTCGTATCGTGTTGCTGAATTATTTTTTCATTTAAGCACTTCAACCACAAACCACTTACTGGAAATCCACCGTAACCCTTGCGCTCTTTGATCTCAGCTCTTTTCAATAAATGAAGAGTTGCTCCGCCCGCACCGATGAAAACAAACTTCGTATTTGATTTATCTTTTTCTCCGTTCAATTGGTTCCTGACAAAAACATCCCATCCGCCTTTTCCATCTGGATCTAGATCAAGAGCTTCAACATTATAATGTACAGTCACGCCTTTCATTTTTTCGAGGTGATGAATCATGCTTCGTGTAAGCGATCCAAAATTCACATCAGTGCCAAAATCCATTCGTGTTGCTGCAATAGGCTGATTGTCATCGCGACCTTGCATCACTAACGGAGCCCATTTTGAAATTTGCTGTTTGTCTTCTGAGTAAATCATGTCTTTAAATAACGGGCTTGCTTTAAGCAACTCGTATCTCTTCCTCAGAAAACTCACGTTATCATTTCCCCAAACAAAGCTTAGGTGGGGAATAGCTGAAATAAAATCGGATGGGTTAGGCAAATATTTTTTTTCAACGAGATAAGACCAAAACTCACGAGACACTTCATATTGCTCGGCAATCTTTATTGCTTTTGAGATGTCGATTGATCCATCTGCTTTTTGAGGAGTATAATTCAACTCACAAAATGCTGAATGACCCGTACCAGCATTGTTCCAAGCGTCAGAGCTTTCAGTTCCTGCAGTATCAAGCCTCTCGATAATTTGAATAGTAATATCGGGATCAAGCTCTTTGAGAATCATACCAAGAGTTGCGCTCATAATCCCTGCACCCATAAGTACGACATCAGATTTCGGTGCAAGCGGGCGAATGGCTTGTGACATAGATAGGTTTTAAAGGATCGAATTTAGAGTAATGAATTTGATGTTTTAGTCGAGCATTTCATAAATTTTTTATCAATCTTTGAATAAACCTAAACCTATCTATGAGGAAGCAAATCATCTTCTTGGCCATCTTTTTATTGATAGCCTTTTATTCCAACGCACAACTTTCTGGCACTACCTATGCTGAAGCGAAGGCTTCAAAAACAGCCGTGTGGGCTTTTGCCTATTCTGAAACACCTAATTTTTCTAGCAAGCAAGCAGATGGCTCTGTGCAGGGAATTGCTGTGGAGGTGATGAAAAAATTTATCGAGTATGTGCAGCGCACGGAGGGAATTAAAGTCACTTTCGAATATAAAGGGAAAGATCCCAACGACTTTAAAGGCTTTCTCGAAGAAGTTAAAGCTGGTAAGGGTGGAGTGTTTGGTTTAGGAAACATCACAATCACTGAAGCAAGAAAAAAGAGTACAATTTTAGCCCGTCATTCATTAAAAATATTTCGTTGTTGTGTACACACAAAGATGTTCCTACACTTGAAAGTCTTGAAAAGGCAGCAACCGCTTTCGCAAATTTCAAAGCCATTGCAGTCGCTGGGTCTACCAATGAAAAAGCAGTGGTTAGAATTAAGGACAAGTACGTTCCATCTGCAACAATACAACGCGTGGAAAGCAATCAAGAAGCTGTTGATGCAATTATGAAAGACAAGAAATCTTTTACCAATACAGACTTCACTTTTTATTTGAATGCACAAAGGCAAGGTTTGCCAATCAAAAGGCATCAAGTTGGAGATGAATCCTCGGAAGAATTTGGAATCATCATGCCGAAGAGTAATGATTGGTCTCCTTTGATGGCAAAATTTCTTACTACGGAATTTTTAAAATCTCCAGATTATAAAAAAGTTCTCTTCGCAAACCTCGGAGCAAATGGAATAAAGCTTCTTGAGTCCTTTGAAAATAAAAAGTGATTCTAAGATTATTTTAGATCAGGGCTTAAATGAAAAAACCCAGAATCACTTCTGGGTTTTTGTTTTAGATATTAATAGTTATTAAAAAGGATATTCTGTTTTGCTGATTGCGTAGTCGGCCACTTTGCGTCTTGCATTTTTCAAGTTGTACGGCTCAATTTTGGTGAAACGTTTTAATCCGAGCATCATCAAACGAAGTTCATCGCCTTCAGCGAAAGCATAGACAGCTTGTTTGCCCGCGGATGCAGCTTTTTCAACAGCACCATGCAAATAGATCATCGCCATTTCTTTTTGAATCTCACATGCTTTTTCACCACGCTGACTGATCAATTTCTCAACACGAAGTATTGTTGACTCAGCCACATAAATTTCTATGAGCATATCAGCTAGGTTCATGAGAACCTCTTGCTCTTCGGAAAGTTTCATCATGAATTTCTGAACAGCCGCTCCTGCTACAACCAATCCTGCTTTCTTCAGGTTGTTCAATACTTTTTTCTCTTTCGCAAAAATTCCCTCTTCATCGCTTGCGCCAAAGTCAGGAATTGACATTAATTCTTTTTGAACAGCCATTGCAGGGTTCATCAAATCAATCGTTCCTTTCATTGCTCGCTTCATAAGCATGTCAATAGTCAGAAGACGGTTGATTTCGTTTGTTCCTTCGAAGATTCGGTTGATGCGAGCATCACGATAAGCACGATCCATTGGACCTTCGGCTGAAAATCCCATACCTCCATAAATCTGTACACCTTCATCAACAGTAAAATCCAAAACTTCAGAACCGTGTACTTTCAAGAATCGCACACTCAATTGCAAATTCTTCTAATGCTTTTAATCTAGCTTTAGCGGAATCCATTCCGCCAGCTACAAATGCATTGTAAGCATCATCAATATTTTGGGAAGCACGATAGTGCGCAGATTCGCTAGAAAATATTCGTGGTGACTGCGTCAGCGATTTTGTCCTTTGATAGCTCCAAAGGTTGCGATTCGGAGTTCCAAACTGTTTGCGTTCAGTTGAATATTTGATCGCCTTAGAGATTGCCATTTTACTTCCGCCAACAGCAGCAACTCCTAATTTGATGCGACCAATGTTCAAAATATTAACTGCGATTTTGAAACCATTTTCGCGTTCACTGAGTAAGTTTTCAACTGGTACTTTGCAATCGTTAAAGAAAATCTGACGAGTAGATGACCCTTTGATACCCATCTTCTTTTCTTCTTCATTCATTGTGATGCCTCCAAATGAGCGTTCAACGATAAATGCACTTAGATTTTTATCGTTATCAATTTTTGCGAACACAACATAGATGTCTGCGAAGCCACCGTTGGTGATCCACATTTTTTGTCCAGTGATGTTATAGTGTTTTCCATCCGGAGTCAAAATGGCTTTTGTTTTTCCTGAGTTCGCATCTGATCCTGAATCAGGTTCAGTTAAACAGTACGCTGCTTTCCATTCGCCTGTCGCGAGCTTGGGAATATATTTTTTCTTCTGAGCATCATTTCCATAATAAAGAATCGGAAGTGTACCAATGCCAGTGTGTGCGGAAAGTCCTACGGCAACTGAATGCCCTCCACCAATTACTTCAGCAACAAGCATAGTCGTATTGAAGTCCATTCCAAAACCACCAAGCTCTTGCGGAACTGATGTTCCCAACAATCCCAAGTTCACCGGCCTTATCTAAAATAGATGGCATGAGCTTGGGATCTTTCATGGAGTCGATTTCATCCAGCCTTGGAAAAACTTCTTTCGCTAAGAAAGTCTTTACACTGTTGCTGAATCATCTCTGCTCTTCATTAAATTCTTCGGGAATAAAGATGTCGTGCGCTTGTGTTTCACGAATGAGGAATTCTCCTCCTTTGATTGCGTTTTTTGTTTCTAGTGCTGTTGCGATTTGATATTGAGATGTAGATCAGTTCTGTTTTTCTGATTTGATCGATTTGATCTAGTATCAATAAACGGTAATGGCCTTATGCAATAATCTTAAGCAATTTTAGGTTTTGCATTTGTCAATATGCTCAAATCTTAATTCAATAATTCATAAATACCCTGCTACGCCTTGTCCTCCTCCTACACAAGCAGTGACCATTCCGTATTTTTTCTTTTGTCTTCGGAATTCGTTAAACAATTGAACCGATAATACGCGCTCCTGAAGATCCCAGCGGGTGACCCACCGCGATGGCTCCACCATTCACATTCAACTTGCTGCGATCGATTCCCAATTCTTTCACCACCGCTAGTGATTGCGCTGCAAAAGCTTCATTCAACTCGAACAAATCGATGTCGTTCAATTTCAGGTCTCGCAATCCTTCAACGCTTTCGGAATTGCTGCTACAGGGCCGATTCCCATGATTCTGAGGTTCAACACCGGCTGTTGCATACGCCACCATTCGTGCGATTGGTTTAAGATTTAATTGCTTCACCATATGCTCACTCATTACTGCAACAAACGCTGCACCGTCAGAAGTTTGAGATGAGTTTCCAGCAGTAACTGTTCCGCCTGCTGCAAATACGGGTTTTAATTTTGATAAACCTTCAACGGTAGTATCGGCACGAATTCCTTCATCGTTGGCAATTACAAACTCGCGCGTTTTCTTTTTCATGTTCTCATCTACATACACTTCTTTCACGCTGATCGGAACAACTTCGTCTTTGAATTTTCCTTCCTTCCAAGCAGCAGCGGCTTTCATGGTGTGATTCATAAGAAAATTGATCCTGCTCTTCACGCGAAATTTTGAATTGCTTCGAAACTTCTTCAGCTGTCAATCCCATGCTGGTGTAGTACGTTGGATGTATCTTTTGCGATTGTGTAATTCAATGCAGTCTTAAATCCCATTACAGGAACAAGTGACATTGACTCTGTTCCGCCTGCGATGATCACATCGGCTTGACCGGCTTGAATACGTTGACTCGCGATCGCGATGGTCTCAACTCCGGATCCGCAATAACGATTTACGATCATGCCCGGAACATCTGTTCCGAGATGCCAGCAGCGAAATCATTCTTCCGATCTGCATGCCTTGCTCTGCTTCAGGAACTGCATTGCCAACGATAAGGTCGTCAACCATTTTATTTTCCAATCCGGGAATAGATTTCACCAGATGTTTAATTACATCTGATGCGAGATCATCCAGGCCTTACGAAACGAAATCCTCCTTTTTCGCTTTACCAACACCTTTTAAAGTACGAAAAGTTGACAATTGACAACAGGTTTTTGCGTCGCTCATCTGTCAATTGAAATTTTTTGTCAACTGTCAATTAATTTCTCAATGGTTTACCTCCGGTCAGAATCGCTTGAATTCTCTCTAATGTTTTTCTTTCTCCCGGTTAATGATAAGAAATGCTTCGCGCTCCAGGTCGAGCAAGTATTGTTCACTTACTTCTTGTGGCGATGTGAGGTCTCCCCCACACATCACATTCGCAATCCACTTCGCAACTTTAGCATCGTGTTCTGAAATGTAATTACCCATGCGCATGCCTTGCAATCCGGCCAGGAACAACGCCTGACCTGTGCGGCCCTGCACTTTTATATTTCTGGCTTGTGGCCGGCATCGTGTAGCCTGCGTGCACTAATTCCAACACCGCTTCTTTCGCATCCGCGAATCTGTCTGTCTTTGTTCATGGATACACGGTCAACCTTTTTCAGGATGCCGATTTCGCGGGCTTCTTCACTGAGGTCGCAACCTTGGCTGTCGCGATGGTCATGAACGCGTTTTGAAGCGAGTTCAACTCGACATCGCCTTCTTCATCTGCATCGCTCACGCGCTTTGGTGAATTCTTTGGTTCCGCCACCGCCCGGGATGAGCCCAACTCCTACTTCTACCAACCCGATATAGGTCTCGGCGGCTGCCTGGGCGATATCCGCATGTAAAGTCATTTCGCAGCCTCCGCCCAAAGTCCGCCCTTGAGGGGCAACTACGACAGGAATAGAGGAATACCGCAGGCGCATCACTGAATTCTGGAACGCCTTGATCATAAAGTCGATTTCATCGTAGTCCTGCTCGATGGCATACATGAAAACAAGCCCCAAATTGGCCCCCAAAGAGAAATCCGGGACCTGATGGCCGACAACCAGACCTTTATAGTCCTTTTCGGCAACATCAATAGCCTTGTTCAAGCCTTCAATTACAGCGCTGCCCAGTGTGTAGCTTTTTGAGTGCCAGGAGAAGTTGATTACACCATCACCAATGTCAGGTGCTGTTCGGATTCTATCGTGTTTCCCTATTAACCTT
>JASGIR010000015.1:0-21415 GCA_049840975.1 Cyclobacteriaceae bacterium
TTGGCTTGGTATTTTTCCAATCAATGGCTAGATCAGTTCGCTTATAAAATTACGCTCGGGCCGATTGTTTTTGTAACTGGACTTGCCGCTACGTTTTTAATTGCTCTGCTCACTGTTGGATATAGATCTTTTAAAGCAGCGACTGCCAATCCGGTTGATTCTTTGAAGTACGAATAAAAAGTTATCTCAAAGAAGAGAGATAGAGGTCTTCAACTTTCTTGCGCGCCCATGGGGTTTTGCGCAAGAAAGTTAAACTTGATTTGATGCTGGGGTCGTAACGAAAACAATTAATGGGAATAATTCTTCCAAGGTCTTCCCAACCATATTGGTCAACCAAAAATTCTAAAATCATTTTTAAGGTCTTTCCGTGAAGTGGATTATTAGGCTGGGATTCCATTACGTTATTTCCACCAACGTTCAGAAATTATTTTAAGCATATCAGCATGGATATTGCCTGCCGCGCAAAGTTCTCCACCAAATAAATAATTATTTCCACCTTTAAAATCAGTAACCTTCCCTCCTGCTTGTTGCAAAATGAAAGTTCCCGCAGCGACATCCCACGGCTTCAAATCATATTCAAAAAAACCTTCAAGTCTTCCACAAGCCACATAAGCCAAATCGATTGCTGCGCTACCTAATCTCCGAATGCCATGTGTTTTTTCTAAAAAGGTTTTTATGATATCAAGGTATTGATCTTTCTTCTCCGTGTGATAGTATGGAAAGCCTGTAGCCAGCAAACTTTCGCTGAGATTGTCAATGGTTGAAACATGAATCTCCTTTCCATTAAGAGCAGCCTTTCCCTCGATCGCATGGAAACATTCGCTGTGACTTATCTCATATACAACTCCAAGAACAGGGTTTTCATTTTTCATTAAAGCAATACTGATGGCGAAAATGGGAACTCCATGCAAAAAATTGGTAGTCCCATCAAGCGGATCAATTATCCATTGATATTCATTTTCTCCTTTTGATGCTGTACCCTCCTCTGCTAGAAATCCAGAGCCCGGAAGAATTTTCTTTAATGAAGTGACAAGTTTTCTTTCCGATTCCTTGTCAACATAAGAGACTAGGTTACTGAAAGTATCTTTCTGTTCAATTCTTTTTCGGTCGAAATGCAAACTCTCCTCGCGGATGAAGTTGGCTACTTCTTCGCATAGGCTAATTACATCTTTTTCGACTTCAATTAAGTTCATCAGTCACTATATACGGTATTGGAACAAAAAGTTGTTATAAATAATTTCTATTCGTCTTCTTCTTTTTCCGCACCTTTTTCTTTGCCGTTAATTATCAATACGATTTCGCCTTTTACTTCCTTAGCGCTGAAGTGGGCTATTGTTTCCAAAACTGTACCCGTAAAAGTTTCTTCATGCAACTTCGTCAACTCTCTTGAAACGGAGACCTTTCGGTCATTTCCGAAAATAACTTGCATCTGTTCTAATGTTTTCAGTAAGCGATGAGGCGATTCGTATAAAATTACACTTCTCTCCTCTTCTTCTAGTTTTTTCAACAACGTTTGTCGTCCCTTCTTATGGGGTAAAAATCCTTCGAACACAAAACGATCCGTTGGAAATCCAGATTTTACTAGTGCTGGAACAAATGCAGTTGGTCCAGGCAAGCATTCGATATTCAAATTATTTTTCAAGCACTCTCTTACCAATAAGAACCCTGGATCTGAAATACCTGGCGTTCCAGCATCGCTTACCAACGCAAGCGTCTCGCCTTGCTCTAATTTTTTAATTATCGATTGTAGTGCTTTGTGTTCATTGAAAATATGAAAACTCCGGAGCGGCTTAGTGATTTCATAGTGCTTCAATAAAATTCCTGAAGTCCGGGTGTCTTCAGCTAAAATGGCGTCTACGGATTTTAAAATTTCCAGTGCTCGTAAGGTTATATCTCCTAAGTTTCCAATAGGAGTTGGCACGAGGTAAAGGGAAATTTTCTTCTGATTCATCAACGCAATTGGTCGATAGCCTTAGCAAGTTTGTGATCTTTTTCGGTGACCACATCTCCAGCATCGTGAGTCGAGAGCTCAATACTAACTGTATTATAAACGTTGCTCCAAAACGGATGGTGATTCATCTGCTCAGCGAGCATTGCCACTCGCGTCATGAACGCAAAGGCCTCTGAGAAATCTTTAAACTTAAAGGTTTTTTTCAGTCGATTATTTTCTTCTTTCCATTCCATAACCTTTTTGATTGAGATGAAGAAAGATAGAACAATCTTTTGGAAAAGAAATGTCTAAAGTGCGATGACTCCCTCGATTGTTGAAACTTGCTCGTAAACCGTAATGACCGCGTCACTGCTTGGCATCATCATCTTCAAAGTGACACTGGTATAATTACCGTTTTTAGATTGTTTTTCAGTTGATTCGTGCATTGGAAAGAGTTTTTTCACTTCGTCTTCTTTTCCTTTCGGCACAATGAATTTAAAAGTATAAAGCGCGGGCCAAACGTAGTGCTGGTCTAATTTCTCACGTAATGAATCACTCCAGTTCGGTTCCATCTTTTCAGAAATAAAAAATGTCGCCCCAAACAAATTGGGACGACATTTATCAATGATTCGTATTAATAAAACTTGTAACGCTTGTCCTTGATATTGGAGCCATCTTTAATAGCTTCTGCAATATTCAAACCAGAGCGGCTAGTCAAACCTCTCATCAATTCTTCTTTGAAGACTAGGTAATTGCCTGTTTCTGGAGCAATGGTTTTGTTTTGAAGCTCTAATACAATTACACCGTTTTCGCCAGCAAAAGGAGTAGAACGTTTTCCATTTTCAAGAGCGAAAGCTCGGCCAACGGCTGTTGGATCAAGTCCAGGGCCTGGTAATGAATTAGAATTTAATTTCAAATCACTTGAGGTGTTTATCTGAGCATCAGAACCAAATTCCTTTGCCATTTCTTCAAGCGTACCTTTGTTGGCACTCAATTTTTCAACAAGATTTTTTCCTTTTAGAATATTGCGAACAGCAGGAGTGATTTCTTCTTTCACATTTTCAAAAGAACGGTATCCTTCTTCTGTTTCCCCTGTCATTACAGCAACAACGTAGCTGTCGTCAACATCAAAAACTTCAGATACTTTACCTTCAGTTGCATCGCGGAACAACCAAGTCACGATTCTGCGCGCATCGCTCAAATTGTTGACACGTTGGTCAGTAGTACTTAAACCCGCAGCCTTCAATACATTTATTTTTTCTTTAACCGCTTTCTCATCGAAAGATTCAATACTTGACAAGCCTGAAGCAAAATTCTGCGCCTTCAAATAAGCTGCATTGTGCGTATCATCGCTTGGCCCAATATTTAATTCAACACTTGCTATAGTATATGAAGAGTTGTCTTTAAGAGCAGTAACATCGATAATGTGATAACCAAATTGAGTTTCAACAACATTAGGAAGTAAACCAGTTTTTTTAGCGCCAAAGACAGCATCTTGAAATGGCTTCACCATTTGTCCGGAAGTAAAATACCCCAAGTCTCCTCCGCGAGAAGCCGTTCCATCAGTACCAAATTCGCGGGCTTTCGCTGCAAAGTCAGCACCTGCTTTAATCTCATTGAGGATTTTTGTGGCTTTGTCTTTTGCTATTTTTTTCTTTTCGGGAGTAGTGTCATCCCATTTGATCAAAATATGAGAAGCTTTAGCCGCATAAACTGTATCTGTTCCTGCTTTTACAACTTTCAAAATTTTGTATTTATCATTTTCGAGGAACGGTCCGACAATATTTCCTTTAACCAGTTGGTCTTTCTTAATAGTTGAAGGAAGAGTAGCGATCGTGTATTTAGTGTATGGGCTTTGTCCATCCGTATTCGCGGCTGCGAACACAGAGTCATCGGCTACAGTTTTAAAATCGTTAGCAACCTTATCAGCATCTTTTCTCACTTTAGCAGAGTCTTCAGCAGAAGCCACTACAGGAAAAGTAACGTAGCTGAGGTTACGTGTGAATTTAGCTTTATATTTTTCTTTGTTCTTGTTGTAATAGTCTTTCAGGTCGCTATCTGAAGGCTTAACAGTTGAATCGCTCAACACAAAATAGGGCACGAACAAGATTTTTACTTCGGCCACGTCATTTTGATTGTGATAGTTTCTTTCTGCTTCAGCTTCTGTTACATAGTTGGACTTGATGAGCAGGTTTTCATATTTGATCCGCTCACGACCCAACGCTAGATTTTTTTGAAATGACTTCCAGCGAATATTTCCTTCTTGCCATTGAGCTAGCGCTTGCGGATTGGAAGGAGCTGCTTGGCTCAAAGTCTTTACATATTGCACCGCGCGATTACGATCGAAATTACCAGTTGAATCGGTAAAGGCTTGCTTTACTCCTGGATCTACATTTTTGCCCCAGATCATATCAGCTACTTCATCGCTAGTAACTTTTATTCCAGTTTTTTCAAACTGACTGCGAATGGCATGTTGAACAATCAAAAGCTCCCACGCTTGTTGTTGTAAGTAGGTGCGCTCTCGTTCTCCAGGCTGACGTCCCGAAGAAAGGGCATACTCCGTTTCACGCTCATTCACTGCGTTCTGAAATTCATCTCGCGAAATGCTGGTGCCAGCGATTTCGCCAATATTATTCTGGTTGCCTCCAAAAATAGAACGAGGTCCACTTCCAAATAGGTCACTTCCTACAATAAAAGCTCCCATGGCTAAAGCAACAAAGCCTACTACAAACTTTGTCATTTTCGTACGGAGCGTGCCAATCAATGCCATAATAACTGAGTAAGTTGAAATTATTTTTAAATGCTGTTTTTACTAAGAGAACCGCGCAAACTCCCCGCCTTCGTTTGGTTTTACACGAAAAAAGGAGTGCAAATTTAAGCGGATATTGGTATTCACCAAAGCAATCCCTGAAGAATAACACACTGAAAAAGTGATAGTTACAAAATAAAGGATTAGCCCTTAGGCTGTTCTTTGTCGCAGATGATCTTTACCGAGTCAATCTTCTTTTTATCCGTCTTTTGAATTATAAAAGTGAAGGGCAAAATAGTGACTGTATCACCCTGCTTGGGGAAATCTTCGGTGTATGACAAAATCAAACCTCCAAGCGTTTCATATTCCCCAATAGGCAGTCCAAGACCATAGTTATCGTTGATATAATCTACCTCGAGGCGAGCACTGAAAACGTAAGTTCGATCGTCAATTTTCATCTCCACCAAATCATCGCTGTCATGCTCATCTTCAATCTCACCAAAAATCTCTTCGATAATATCCTCCATGCTAACCATGCCTGATGTTCCTCCAAATTCATCAACCACCACTGCAATGCTCTTGTGCTCTTTTATCAATTGCACCATTACTTCATTGGCCATGGAAGTTTCCTGCGTAATAACCACAGGTGTCAATATATCTTCAATACGAGTTGGTTTTTTGAAAAGAGCTGCCGAGTGACAATAGCCTATCAAGTCGTCAATTGTATCTCGGTAGATTAATATTTTCGAATGTCCACTTTCAACAAAAGCTTGTTTCAATTTATCAATCCCTTCATCAATACCGACTGCAGAGATTTCCATTCTAGGGATCATGCAGTCACGCACTTTCACAGTTTTAAATTCTAGTGCATTGTGAAAAATCTTCTTATCCAGTTCTATTTCTTCATCTTCATGTTTCACCTTCAACATATTCTTTAAATAGTTGTTTAAATCAGTGAGACCAAAGACAGGCTTTTCTTCCGAATACTCAATGCCCATGATTTTGGTAATCACAAACTTTGACAGACCAACAATGGAGAAAGTGAACGGCTTTAAAATCCAATAAAAAATATTGAAAGGCTCTGCGAGCGTAGCGAGTACCAGATTTGGATTGATGAGGAATAAACTTTTGGGAAGAAACTCTGCTGTAAACAAAATGAACAACGTAGATATCAAAGTTTCAATGGTAAGTCTTACTACCTCATCGTTTGAATCTTCGGGCAAAAAATCAAGTAATGGATCGATGAACTGAGCCATAAAAATGCCGAAGAGAACCAAAGCGACAGTATTGCCGATCAAAGTTGTGCCAATAAAGGCAGAGGGGTTTTTCAAAAACTTAGACATAATAACGCCCCATCGTTTGCCTTGCTTGCCTTGAAGTTCAATCTGCAATTTGTTGGCCGAAAGAAACGCAATCTCAATTCCTGAAAAGAAAAAGGAGAATATAAGCGTAGTAAGAATAAGCGGGAGTAAACTGGTATCCATACTTATTTCTTTTTACGATAAACATAAAGGAAAAAGCAGACGATTGAAATCATCACAGCCCAATAGCCTTGGCCTACGCCCAGAGCCATCATTTCGTAAATTCCGATGATAATAAAAGCTGCTGCAAGAGACAGCAATAACGCGTTAATGAGATTCATAGAAACCGCAAAGATAATAGGATTGCGAGAATTGCTTTCCCTTACTCTTCTTTTTTTACGCTCAGCTTACCTGAAGTATTTCCTAAAGAATAGTTCGATAGATCTTGGTCTGCGTCAAGTCCAGTGCCATAGATTACATCCTGATGATCAGTGATGGTGACAAATTTTTCGGTAAAAATTTTTCTTGTATCAGGTTTCCAGAATAACTCTTCCGAATTAAGCTGCTGATGTTTCTCAATATTTATGTACTTCTACCTTTCCACGGCCGCGCCATTTGTCTTCTTGCTTAAAATAAAAGGCTGTATTTGCCCTTAATGTAGATGTCATCTTCCCTTTTTTCATCAGTAGAATTCAAGGTAAATTCCTTCCGGAAATTCGCGGTCCCCATTTTGAAATTCATTGACTTTTTTTGCTTGCAAAATCATCTTGACATGCTCCTTCTCGGTATAGTGCATTGTCACATTTTCTGCTTGTCGCTGTGGACCTTCATACATTACAGGTCGCGCATTTTCTTTGGTTGAACATGACCATAGAAATGAGAGAGCGAAAAGTGAGAAGATGACTTTTTTAAGATTCATATTCCAATTTAAACAAACAAGGCTGACCATTGGTCAGCCTTGTACAATTATCATGCTGATTATTATTCTTTGCGAGCTTTTACTGTGACAGTTTCGTCAATCCAGCAAGCTATTTTCTTTTGTTCTCCTGTTTTCCAACCTGCTTTTTTGCAAGTCTGATGCAGTTGGATATTGACCAAGTGCTTGTTCCATTTTTTCACGATTTCCAGACTTCAAATACATTTGAAAAGGCAGCAATGAACACGAGTTTTTCTTCAGCTGAACCCGCTACTTTTGAACAATCTCCTGTAGATAAAGCATATAAATCGCCAATTCTCTCATTTGCTTCTTTAGCATTTGGATCAACGGTCAATGCTTTGCGATACAAATCACGTGCTCCAGCTTTATTTCCTTTTTGGAATTCAGTATCGCCATTCAAAATTTCAATCCAAGCCTTTTCATTTGGCGAGGCTGCTTTGCCTTGTAACTCTGTTAAAAGAGGTGCTGACTTATCGAAGTTTTTAGCAAAAATATAAGCATCACAAAGTTCCTTTGTAACTGCGAAGTCGGGTGAAGTGCTGTGAAGCAATTCAGCTGCTTGAAACCAAGTTGGATCGTTAGAACATTTGTCAGTAAGCATCACTTGATAAATCTTTTTCGCTAGCATTACATCATTCGGATTTGCTTTGAATTTTGCTTCAAAGTTCTTCTTAACAAAAGCGCAATTCATTTTTACAGTCTTAGCAAGTTTGTTGTCGATGCTTGCAACAACTTTTTTATACTTCTCGATGTCGTTGGTTTTATTTTGCTCTTGTGCTTTTTTCACCTTCGCTTCGATAACTTCCATGAGTTTGTTGTAGCGTTGCATCACCTGATCTTCGTTCAGGCTCTTAAGCATATCTACATTATTCTTAATGATACCCATGTAATAATCAAGGTTGATGTCAGAGACATTGTTACCACTGACTTCATAGGTTTTATCAAAGATCGCGAGCACTTCTGCTACTTTGTCTTTGTTTTGGCCGTTGAGTTTATATGCTGACACAGCTTTACGGTTGAGTATATTCATCTCCTCACCGCAGCTTTTGATGCGCATGTCATAGACAAGCATCAATGAATCGATATACGTTTGTTTTGTGGACGGATCCAGTTCCTGAGCAGCTAGCTTTTCATAGGTTTCGCTTGCATAAACATAAAGATCAGAATGCCACTGAGGAACATTTTTTAACATCCAGTTTATTCCGCCAGTTGCTGCTTTATAGTTTTGATCTTTCATTGCAGCCTTTATGGCATCTACCTGTTTTTCAGCCGGTCCAGGATTTTCTGGCCACTTATATTCATTGCATTGGGCCCATGCATTAACAGACGCCACTAAGAAGAACACTAAAGAGAACACATTTTTCATATATACTTCCAAATTAAAGTTTAATCAAATTTTCGTCTAATAAACCATTGATCAAGGAAAGTGATCCCAAAAAATATCCGGACATAATCTTCCTGCAGAACATTTTGAGAAACAGTGCCTCTCTTTCCAAATTTCAAAGCAAGATCGATTGTAGAAAAACGACTTACAGGCAAAGAGGCTCCTAAAGTAAATCCAATATCCATCAGAGGCCTGTTATTCACAAGCATAGGGGATCTTTCATAAGAACCACCCAATCTATAAGTCACGCGATTGAGGTAGTTTGTAAAATCTTCTGGGGCTGGTACAAACTCAAATCCAATGCCTGATTTGAAACCTGTTGTTGGCGTACCAATGTATTGAACATGTTGGTCGTTGGTGCGGTAATCAAAAGAGGTAAAATTATGATACGTGAAATCCCATCCCACGGTCCATCGATCGATTTTACCAAAGGAAACACCAAAAGTAACGTCTTGAGGTATCTTCATTCTGCCACCAATACTTGAATAGGTCAATGAATCAATTGTTGCTCCACTGCTCACAATAGATTGATATCTGCTTGTATGTTGTGCGGATAAGTCTGTATGTCCTGGGCTAAAGAGATTAGATCCTAAGGTATAAGTGATTCCTAAATTAACTCGGTAATTGGCATTAAATAGTGAAGTCTTTATGCAGTTGTAACCCTTCTTTAAAATTAAGGCCATGAAAAGAGTCTCTAGTATAAAGAGATGTATTTGCATACGCACCAGGAAGGTACGATGAGCTTTGTGTAATAACGGTACCAAACATGTAGCTGGATTTCAGGCCTAGAGAAAGATAATTGTTTATCCTTACCCCATTCGACCAATAGAATTCGTTAAGCCCTCCCTTTCCTGTTTGCTGATAAGTGGCCAAAATGTAAGAGCCGCTTATATAGTCTTGATAGCTCAAATTATAATTGACATTTGAGTATGGCGTCAATCCGAGTGAAGTTGTCCAGCGATTTATTTTTACCGGAAGGGCAACTATTAAATAGTTTAAGTTGGCGTTTTTAAAACTCTGTGAATTTTGGCCATCGCTTATTTTTTTGCTCTCAAACTGCAAACCGCCTTGAAAGAGAGTAAAGCGATTATATACTAACAATGCTGGATTAAGATTGTTGATATAAGCAGCATGCGGATTGCTTACGCCTATGCCGCCCATCCCTTGATTCTGAGTCACCCCGCCATTGCTGCAAATCTCCTATTCCGAACTCTGAAAATGGGCTCGAAGCAATTTGCCCTTTCGCGGCCAGTGCCACAAAAAGGAAAATCAAATAAAGGGGGAAGTTTTTCTTACAAAGCTGCATTATGACGCAAAATCCTATTCAAACCGCTCAACACGAGATCGGGGGCTGCAAATATGGCTTGTTTCAAGTTGTTTCAAAAAATAATGTATCGCCCCCACACAAAACCACCCGCAGGTCGGGATATTCCAACTTGTATCTGTCTATTATCCCGTTCAGCTCGGCTAATATTCCGTTCATCACACCGCTTCGCATGCTACTTTCAGTTGTGTCTCCAATTAATTTTTCTTGCATCGCAGTTACCAACGGCAATCTCTTTGTAAAAGTATGCATCGCTTCAAATCGCATAGCCATTCCTGGTGAAATGCCTCCACCACAATAGTTCTTTTGCTGGTCAAGAAAATCATATGTGATGCAAGTACCCATATCTATTGCCAGGCTATTACTATTTGGAAAAAGGTCCAAGGCACCACAAACGGCAGCAATTCGGTCTACACCCAACGTTTCGGGCGTTTTATATTTAATACTCAATGGGCAATGGCAGTTGATGGTGTTAGCGCAAACTTCTTTTTTGAATTTGTCCAGTCAAGAATTTGCTTTGAAGAGATACTTACTGAACTGACCAGCGCATTTTCAAAATGGTTTGACTTCAGAAATGACTCCAGTTCACGCTCATTTGCAAACAGAAATTTATCTTCAGATTTCTCTCTCTGAAAAGATTGCCGCTTTAATACGTGTGTTGCCACTGTCGATTACCAAGTTCATTTTCAGCAACTGCTTAATTTCGTTTAACGACTTATTTCATGAGCAAAAGACAAACACAAATATAGAGTTCTGGGTTTGATGTCCGGCACTTCACTTGACGGCCTCGACATTGCATTTTGCAAATTCCAATTTAAAAAGAAAAAGTGGCATTTTTCAATTGAAGAAGCAGAGACTATTCAGTACTCAAATGAGTGGCAAAAAAAATTAAGTTCATGCTCATTTATTTTCAGGAGAAGAACTGCAACTATTTCATTCAGAGTATGGAAATTTTCTTGGAGAACGTTGTAATCAATTCATTCGAAAAAAAAACATAAAGAATGTGGATTTGATTTCATCTCATGGGCACACGATTTTTCATCAGCCGAAAAATAAATTCACTTTTCAATTAGGAGATGGCAATGCCATTCATGCAGTTACAGGCTTGCCTGTGGTTTTTGATTTTAGAAGCTTGGATGTCGTACTTGGCGGAGAAGGTGCTCCATTGGTTCCAATCGGTGACCAACTTTTATTTTCAGAATATGATGTTTGTCTCAACCTTGGTGGAATTGCAAATCTTTCGATGACACAAAAAAATCAGCGTGTGGCTTTTGATGTTTGCTATTGTAACATGGCCTTGAATTATTTAGCGAATAAATCAGGAAAAGATTTCTGATGAAAATGGAAGAGTGGCATCGCGAGGGAAAAATCAACAAAACTATTTTGGCATCCATTAAAAAAATCTATTCCAAACAAAAGCCATCTCTTGGTCGAGAAGGTTTTGAAAAGGAAATGCTGTCCTTGATCAACAACAGCTCTGTTTCTGTACAAGATCGACTTCGTACTGTTTGTGAATCAATAGCTAGCGAGATTGCTGCATCCATTCCTAATAAAAAAATAAAGTTACTCGCAACTGGAGGTGGTGCGTACAACTCATTTCTAATTCAGTTGCTTCAACAAAAACTTCCGTAAAGCTAAAATAATCGTGCCCAATAAAATTATTATTGAGTTTAAAGAGGCCCTTGTCTTTGCATTGCTAGGAGTGTTGAGAGTGCGAAACTGAAATCAATGTTTTGAAAAGCGTAACTGGCGCTAAAAAAGATTCTTGCTCAGGGGTTTTAATCGGGTAGATTTGCAGCTCAATTTTCTCACCCATGAAAGAGCTTCTCGAAAAATTTGAAAATAAAAGACCCGAAATCGTTTTTGAATGGAAGGATAGTGAGACCGAAGCTGAGGGTTGGGTTGTAATCAATTCGTTGAGAGGCGGAGCAGCGGGTGGTGGCACACGAATGCGTAAAGGCCTTGACAAACGCGAAGTGGAATCGCTAGCCAAAACGATGGAAGTTAAATTCACTGTCTCTGGTCCGCCTATTGGTGGAGCAAAGTCAGGGATCAACTTTGACCCTAATGACCCTCGCAAAGAAGGAGTACTTCATCGGTGGTATTTAGCAGTAATGCCCTTGTTGAAATATTATTATGGAACCGGTGGTGATTTGAATGTAGATGAAATTCACGAAGTGATTCCGCATACAGAAGATGTCGGTATCTGGCATCCGCAAGAAGGAGTTTTTACAGGGCACTATAAACCTTCAGAACCTCAAAAGGTAAATCGCATTGGTCAACTCCGACAAGGCGTTGTGAAAATAATCGAAGACAAAAATTTCACCCCCTCTCTTGAAAAAAAATATACTGTAGCCGACATGTGTACAGGCTACGGAGTATCTCGAAGCTGTAAGACATTTTTATGAATTGTGGGGGTGGAGATTTGAAAGGCAAGCGCGTGGTGGTACAAGGTTGGGGAAATGTAGGTGCTGCCGCAGGATTTTATTTGAGCCAAATGGGTGCGAAAGTGGTTGGCATTCTTACACGTGAAGGCGGACTGATCAATCAGAATGGTTTTTCCCACGAAGAAATTTGCAAACTCGTCATTGATCGCGAAGGAAATCGATTGATTACTCCGGAGCTACTTTCATTTGAAAGTGCTAACAACAAAATCTGGGATTTAGATTTTGAGATATTTATTCCTGCTGCTGCTTCTCGTTTGGTAACTAAAATGCAGGTCGACAAAACGATTCTCAGGAGTGGAGGTTTTTTCTTGTGGCGCTAATGTACCTTTTGCTGATCCTGAAATTTTCTTCGGTCCAACAGGTTTAGATGCGGATGAAAAAATTTCGATAATCCCTGATTTTATTGCCAACTGTGGAATGGCACGTGTGTTCGCCTATTTTATGGAAAGTGAAGCAGCTATGGATGACGCATCGATCTTCAATGATATTTCAACAACTATTAGAAGAGCTATGGAAAAGACGAAGAATGTGAATCCGTCTAAAACAAAGATTGCTCAGACTTCTTTTGAGATTGCTTTAAATCAATTGGTGAATTAAACTTCAAAAAAAAAGCCAACGATGTTGGCTTTTTTTGAACGTCCAGTTCAATTTCTATTCTCGTGTGATCTTTAATATTTCTTCAATCTTATAAACAAAAATGCTTCCGTCTCTTCGTTTGAATTTTAACGTGAGAAGAAGGCTCATTTTCTATAACCGATCCGCGAATAATACTTCCGTTTTTCAGGTATACTACATCTACTAGCATATCAGATTTGGTAGGTTCGACCGTTACAGCTTTCGATCCGCATCCGGTATAATTAAGGATGTACTGAAAGTTTTTATAGTTGTGTTTTGTCACTCCAATTTCACTTGTATTGGGTTTCCAAAGTGCGCCAGTAAGTAAATCAATTCCCAGTCCATAAGGAACGTAATGGTACGAGTTGTAAAAGTGAAAACGGTTCCTACTAATGCCCAACCTCTAAAAGTCCTTGAGGTGTACTTGAATGACTGATCTTGACAACCTTCATCCTTCACTGTTAAAACTAATTTATTAGCATCTTTTCTATTGACCTTTATAGATGCGCTACCATTTCCGACTAAGGCACCATTATATAAAATTTGTGCCGTTGGTCTCCCGTTAACCAAAATGTTTGCGTTGTATCTTGAACCTCCACAAATAGTTGCGCAATTGTAAAAGCCAAAAGAGACGAATAAGAGGATGACTAAAATTTTGTACTTATCATTCATAATTTTTCAGTTTCATTTTTTTATAAGTCGCAAAACAAGCTTCATTAAATCAATGGTATCTAGCCTTTTTTATCAAAAACTTACTGGCATTTAAATACTCCTTTAGAAGTAGTTTTTAAAGAAAATTTTGGGAATCAAGAAAATTAGGCCGCTCCTGCCAGTAAATACAACACGGCCATTCTTACGGCCACTCCATTTTCCACCTGATCTAGAATGATCGAATGGTGTGAATCTGCAGCATCGCTGGTAAGTTCTACTCCTCGGTTGATCGGACCAGGATGCATCAATACAATTTCTTTGTCGAGGTCATCCAATATTTTTTTATTGATGCCGTAATAAAGTGTGTATTCACGAAGTGAAGGAAAATATTTTAACTGCTGACGCTCGAGTTGAATTCGAAGCACGTTGGCAACATCGCACCACTCCAACGCTTTCTGCACTTCCAATTCTATTTTTACACCAAGTGTGGAAATGAATTTCGGAATTAAAGTTGGCGGGCCGCATACCATTACTTCTGCTCCAAGTTTTTTAAGAGCAAAAATATTGGACAGTGCTACGCGTGAATGCAAAATATCTCCAATGATCGCAATTTTTTTTCCCTCTACACTTCCCAATTTTTCACGAATAGAAAACGAGTCCAACAAAGCTTGCGTGGGATGCTCGTGAGTACCATCTCCTGCATTGACAATATTCGCCTTGATATGTTTCGATAAAAAATGGGGAGCTCCAGCACTGGCGTGACGCATCACTACCATATCGACTTTCATTGCAAGAATATTATTAACTGTATCAAGAAGTGTCTCACCTTTTTTCACACTGCTACCAGATGCTGAAAAATTCACCACATCAGCAGAAAGTCTTTTCTCTGCAAGTTCAAATGAAAGTCGCGTGCGTGTAGAATTTTCGAAAAAGATATTCGCAATAGTTACATCACGAAGGGAAGGCACCTTCTTTATGGGGCGATTGATGACGTCTTTAAAATTTTCAGCTGTTTCAAAAATAAGTTCGATGTCCTGGCGGGTGATGTCTTTGATTCCGAGTAGGTGGCGTTGACTAAGCTTTGACATTGTTCTCCGTATTGATTAACCAGATTTTATTTTGTTTGTGACCTTGTGCCTCCAACTCCACAAGTACTCGCTGCGTATCGACTGTATCGACATGTTTGCCAAACATAATCAGCTGCAATCGGCAAATCACGAGTTGATTTTCGATCTACTAAAACGAGCAATTCAACTTTTGCCGGCCTTCCGAATGAGATCATCGCATCAAGCGCAGCACGAACTGTGCGACCTGTGAATAGAACGTCATCGATTAAGACAACATCTTTTCCTTCGATGTCAAAATCTACTCGCGTTTCATAGGCTTTGGCCGGAGTGTCTCTCTCTTCTAAAATCATCGCGATGAAAAGTGGCATCGAGGTAGCCGATAGGGACTGAAACTTTTAACGATTTGAGTTTTTTGTGAATTAATTCTGCCAGAAAAATGCCACGCGGCTGAAGGCCTAGAATGACGCAATTGCTAAAATCTGAGTGGTTTTCGATTAATTGTTGGCAAAGACGGCTAAGAGTGATATCGAGTTGCTTGGAATCGAGGATCAGTTTTTTCTGCATGCCGGGTGCGAAATTAAGTGAAATAGTCGATAGTCCATAGTTGATTGTAAATAGTCGGGGCAGGGATGGGAGTGGAAAGCCCACAGCAGCGCGGGTCATAGGCGCGTGGGCGCGAGGACTTGTAACGTACAGCCCAGTGGCCGCCTCGGCCAGCCCCCGAAAAGATATTTGGTCTGGGTTTGTATTATTCTCCCATTTTCCCGATATTTGCACTCCCTTTTTAGGATAAGAGGGCTTTTAAAGCGATTTATATGGCAAGAGTTTGTGAAATTTCAGGCAAAAGACCACGCGTAGGCAATAACGTGTCTCATGCTAACAACAAGACAAAACGCAGGTTTTACCCTAACCTTCAGACAAAGAGAGTTCTTTGTTCCTGAAGAAAACAAGTGGATTACGTTGAAAGTATCTACTAAAGTGATCAAAACGATCAACAGCAAAGGTATTTCTGCTGTAATCAAAGAAGCACGCGAAAAAGGCACGTTAACAGCGGCCATTTAACATAGAGAACCATGGCAAAGAAAGGAAACCGTATTCAGGTGATTTTGGAGTGCACTGAGCATAAAACCAGCGGCATGCCAGGCATGAGCCGTTATATCACTACGAAAAACCGCAAAAACACTACAGAGCGTATTGAATTGAAAAAATACAATCCAGTGTTGAAAAAAGTTACTGTACATAAAGAAATCAAGTAATACGTTAATGGTGGTCAAATCCACGATTACTAATAACTCTTAACAAAAAGCAATGGCAAAGAAAGTAGTTGCATCACTCAAGAAAACAGACGGCAAGAACTACGCAAAAGTGATTCGTGCTGTGAAGTCAGAGAAAACTGGCGCGTATATCTTCAAAGAAGAAATCGTAGCTACTGACTTAGTAAAAGAAACTTTAGCTAAAAAAGGCTAAGTCTTCTGATGGCTTAAAATTCAAGAGTCCCCATGTGGGACTTTTTTGTTTAGTAATATTGAACAATCAACAACATAATTGATGTCATTTCTTGGGAATCTTTTCTCTAAAGAAAAAAAAGAATCACTCGATCACGGCTTGCAGAAGTCGAAAGAGAATTTCTTTGGCAAACTAGGAAAAGTACTGGTTGGAAAATCGACTGTTGATGATGAAGTGCTGGACAACCTTGAAGAAATTTTAATATCATCCGATGTGGGCGTTGATACGACTTTAAAAATCGTTAAGCGAATTCAAGACCGTGTAGCGAAAGACAAATATTTAGGTGCTACCGAGCTCGACAAAATCCTGAAAGAAGAAGTCGCCTCTCTCCTCTCTGAAAATAATTTGGAAAACGAAAATTATTTTGAGCTGAAAACAAAGCCTTATGTCCTTATGGTGGTGGGCGTAAATGGCGTAGGTAAAACAACCACTATCGGAAAACTTTCCGCCCAATATAAAAAGCAGGGAAAAAGTGTAGTGCTTGGGGCAGCTGATACATTCAGAGCTGCAGCTGTGGACCAACTTAAGCTTTGGGGAGAAAGAAACGGTGTGCCCGTGATTTCCAAAGGGATGAACACCGATCCTTCTGCTGTGGCTTTTGAAACTGTGCAAAAAGGAGTTGAACAAAATGCAGACGTCATTATCATAGACACAGCTGGCCGACTTCACACCAAGGTCAATCTGATGCAAGAGCTCTCAAAGATTAAACGCTCTATTGAAAAAGTATTGCCCGGAGCACCGCATGATGTACTGTTAGTGTTGGACGGCAGCACCGGGCAAAATGCAGTTATCCAAGCACGAGAATTCACGAAGGCAACAGAAGTAACTTGCATGGCCATCACCAAGCTTGACGGCACAGCTAAAGGCGGGGTCGTCATCGGCATTTCTGATGAATTCAAAATCCCGGTAAAATATATTGGTGTTGGAGAGAAAGTGGACGATCTACAGATATTCAACAAAGTTGAGTTTGTTGATTCGCTCTTCAAAAGAAATTGATTCCGATTTATTTTTTTGGAAGGGGCTTATCTTTCTTCCAGGCAAATCTCCAAAATACTTGATAGTTAAATCCCCACCAGGGAGTTTTAGAGACAATCCCATAACCTGGCATATCATACGGAGAAATCTGGCCACTACCACCCTTCGTACTTGGCGCAAACTTCATCCTGGCCGTGTAGCCCATCCAAAGTCCTTTCCAAACCTTCACACGAAGGCCTGTAGTTAATTCTGCCCAACCGCCTCTTGCACCATTATTAGTCAAATTGTAAGAAGTTGAAGGAAAGATGGAGTAAGGAACCGATGCACTCGAAGAAGTTGCATTGTATTGAAGTGATTCATTAAAAAATGAACGCCCAACTCTAAAACCAAAAAAGAACATGTTTTTGTCGGGATCTTTGCCGAGCAAATTAATATCCACTCCTAATCGAAAATAATTTCCATTGTTGCTGTAATGACCGTTGTTTAAGTCTAAATCTTTTGCCCATGAGCCAATATCAGCTGTCAGATAATAGTTAGCGAAGTCAATATCTCCATTGAGCTCCCAACCCTTAAATGTTTTCGTTGCTCCCGTCTTTACTAAGTCAAGCAAATCAGTTCCTACACGTATTCCTGTTGGCTTGAAATCCTTGCGAGGTGGCTTTACTTTTTCTTCCGTTTTCGGCTTCTCGTCTTGTCCTGAGACCAGCAGAGAAATCAACAAAAGCCCTATGCTAAAAATATATTTGGTAGTTGATAGCATAAGATGAAAAACCAGAAGTGGTCGGATCTTTTATTAGACTCGTACTGTACGCTTTTACGTTTGAACCAAATGTAGACTCGGTAATCTTCAAATCATTATAGAAAGTATAGGCTCCGCAGTCTTTGGTTATCACTTTACTTTGCCTTGCATAAGACACTCGCAGCGTATCATTCTCCGTAAGAGTACTATCGAGGCTTGATATTTGAAAAATATATCCAGTTGATGAACTGTCGGCATTGATATTGACAGGCAAAAGAATTTCTGATGCTTGAAACTTACTGATACCAGAGTCTGTTCCAACAAAATAAATGTAATTGAACAATACCAAAGTGTCCACTGTATGATTCGATTTCTTTTTAAACTGAATGTGAATAAAATTGGTAGCGCTGATCAAGCAATCGCCTTCATTAAAACAACTCGCAAAGAGCAAGCAAAGCAAAACGGGAAAGACTAGTTTCATGTTAATCTGCAAATATAATGTTTAACTCAAGGCCGCTTCAATTTTTTGTACCTTTGCCCTCCTAATTTTTGTCCATTGAAAACCAAAGGCTCACGCAAGACTAAAGTCAATATTGTAACGTTAGGGTGCTCAAAAAACCTAGTGGATTCTGAGGTATTGCTCACTCAGTTGAAGGGAAACAATATTGATGCCACACATGAATCAAAAAGTGATGATGCCAGTATTGTGGTCATTAATACTTGTGGGTTTATCGATAACGCAAAGCAAGAATCGATTGACACAATCTTGCGCTATGTCGATGCTAAAGAAGAAGGGATAGTAGAAAAAATCTATGTGACGGGCTGCCTGTCTCAGCGATATAAAGATGATCTCGAAAAAGAAATTCCCAAGGTTGATGCTTGGTTTGGCACTCGTGATCTTTCAAGGTTGTTAAAACAACTGAATGCCAATTACAAACATGAGCTCGTAGGAGAAAGAATTTTGACTAACCCAAGTCATTTTGCATACTTAAAAATTTCCGAAGGCTGCGATCGTCCGTGCTCGTTTTGCGCCATTCCGCTGATGCGTGGTAAACATATTTCACGTCCGATGGAAGAACTTGTTTCAGAAGCTAGAAATCTCGCTAAAAAGGGAACAAAGGAATTGCTACTTATTGCACAAGACTCGACTTACTACGGCCTTGATCTTTATAAAAAAAGAAATCTTGCTGAGTTATTAAGGAGACTTTCAGATGTTGAAGGCATCGATTGGATACGTCTTCATTATGCTTTCCCAACAGGTTTCCCGATGGATGCACTGGAAGTGATGGCTGAACGAAAAAATATTTGCAATTATCTTGACATCCCGCTTCAACATGGCTCAACTGAAATCTTGCAGTTGATGAGACGAGGAACAACTCGGGAGAAGACCGAAGCGTTGATTCAAACCATTCGTGAAAAGGTTCCCGACATTGCAATTCGTACAACATTAATTGCAGGTCATCCAGGCGAAACACAAAAGCATTTTGACGAGATGATGACTTTCGTTGAAAAATCGCGTTTTGATCGGTTAGGCGTTTTCACCTATTCTCATGAAGAAAATACTCATTCCCATTCTATGAAGGATGATGTGCCTGAAAAAATTAAACAAGAACGTGTAGAGCAATTGATGGAATTGCAAGAAGGAATTTCGCTTGAACTTAATCAGGCTAAAGTCGGGAAAACATTTAAAGTTTTAGTGGACAGAAAGGAGGAAGGTGCTTTTATCGGTAGAACTGAATTCGATTCTCCTGAGGTTGACAACGAAGTAATTTTGAACTCGAAAGAATACTTGAGGATTGGAGATTTTGTAGAAGCCAAAATTTCAAGTGCTACAGAGTTCGACCTTCATGGAGAGGTCATTTAAACTGAGTTGTTAAAAATTGCTTAAATAGGCCAACTTAGAGGAATAAAAATTACCGATCTTACTTGTATTAAGAACAAACTAGCCGGCAAAGTCGTTATTCGCGTCATGGTTTACCTAAAACTTTCCTGTTGTTGATTATGCAGCTCCACAAAATCGCGTTGAACGATACGCACTCTTTTTCATCTTTTTTCCTCGATTACATTTCTCAAAAAGATTCTCTCAAAAATTTTTATCATCGGTTTCCACTCATCCAGAATTTTAAAGATCAAATCCAAGAGAAAAAATCATTCTCAACCAAAAACCGTAGAGATACTTTTCAACGCGCTGACAAAACAATACGAAGGCATCAAAGTTTAGCGAAGCTGTTTCAGTAAATCTAAAACTCCTTACCGATCAAAAAACTTTTCAATTACTACGGGGCATCAATTAAATATTTTTACAGGTCCGCTCTATTTCATTTATAAGATTGTCACAGTCATCAATGCTTGTAAAAAATTCAAAGCAAATTATCCGAATATCAATTTTATTCCTGTGTATTGGATGGCAAGTGAAGATCACGATTACGATGAAATTAAATCGTTTTCAATTGCATGGAAAAAAATATACTTGGGAAACTGATCAAACTGGAGCAGTTGGAAGATTTGATCCGAAGAGTCTTACCTAAATTGGTTGATGAACTTCCTGGCGATGTTTCTATTTTTTAAAAATGCTTACTCAAAAAATAAATCACTGGCCTCAGCCACTCGCATTTATGTAAATGAATTTTTGGTATCGAAGGATTTATTGTTATTGATGCCGATGATCGAGAATTTAAAATCTTTGTTTACGGAAGTCATTCATAATGATTTATTTGAACACCATCCAAAAAAATTAGTAGAAGAAAAAAATCAACAGTTGGAAGCATTGGGCTATAATCCTGCAGGTATTTGCCCGTGATATTAATTTTTTTTATCTCGATAACAGTATTAGTAAATCGAATTGAGAAAAATGAAAATAATTTATTTCGTTGATACTGATTTAAAATTCTCTTCAATGAAATCAAAAAACTGATTGATTCGTCCAATGAGGCAAAATATTATCCTAATGTTATTTTACGGCCGTTGTATCAGAAGTAATCTATCCTAATCTTGCTTATGTCGGCGGCCCTGCTGAAGTCGTTTATTGGCTTCAATTCAAAAGTGTTTCGATATATTTTAAAATTCCATTTCCGATTTTAATGCCGCGTAATTTTGCTGCCATAATGAATGAACCGTCAAAGAAAAATTTGAAAAAACTAGGATTGGATCTGAAAGATCTATTTGAAGAAAAAAATTTCCTATTCAATCATTGGATAGCAAAAAATACAGACAATCCAATCTTTCTTTTGGAAATGAATTAAAAGAAGCTAAAAACCTATTCACTAGCGTAAAGGATAGGGCGGCAAAAATTGATCCCACGTTATTCAAACATGCAGACGCCCAAACTCTACGACTCACGAAATCCCTTGAATCGATTGAGCAGAAAATGCTTCGCGCAGAAAAAAGAAAGCAAAGTGATAAGCTACGCCAAATCGAGACCGTCAAAGATTTTCTTTTTTCCAAATGGAAGTCCTTGAAACAACCATTGCTAATTTATTTCGACGAATCGAAAAATTCATCGAAATGTTGATTCTAAGTTTTGATGCTTTTGATTTTAAATTCAATGTCTTTATACCTGAATGAACAAAAAAGAATTTCGCGAGAAATACCTAAACCTCCGACTATCTCTTTCGGTTGAAGAATGCCAATCAAGAAGTATTTCTATCGCTAATCTTTTTTTTGCGAAAATCGATTTTTCAAAAGTCAAAACGATTCACACATTTATTCCAATAATTTCCAAAAAGGAAGTTGACACATGGTTAAGGTGCTGTTCGGATTCTATCGTGTTTCCCTATTAACCTTAGCAATA
>JASGIR010000016.1:0-16059 GCA_049840975.1 Cyclobacteriaceae bacterium
TACGTATTGCTAAGGTTAATAGGGAAACACGATAGAATCCGAACAGCACCTAAGTACCATTGGTGGCAGCCACTTTATTGAGCGTCTTACTCGTGAATGAAGTGGTCTCATCCATTAAATAAAATGTATTTACTACACCGAGGCTGGCTGCACTTGTATCATAACTGCAGATTAGAGCCTTTTGTGGTCTGACAATTGGGCTGGAACTTGAATTAGTCGTATAATAATAATTGAGCTTCCGCCAGTGTAGGACTGGTACAGTACTCAAACTCCATGAGAAATTATAACTCAAAGCAGTACTGTAGTATTGATAATCACGCTCCAGAACACTTAGAGCCACTTGTTTGTTTGGATAAACTTGTATCCGACTTCAACAAGGTCCTTGTAACATTACCAGCATCATTGAATGAGTAGGTTATTCCTGAGTTTGTGGTAATCGTCCAGCCAGTAATTGTCTTGCTTGGCTGTTCCAGTGCCCGAGTAAGTAGGGGACGATTAAGATATCCTGATACGGAATCGAAGCTGATCGTTCCTGAATTGTTGAACATGAATTTTCCTGAAATCCCTCCAGCAGAGAAAAACTGAAAAGGTCTGGCTCGGTATCTTTTAAGTATTGAAGCCCGATTGATAAAATTGCAATCAGATAGTTCATTGAATAAGTTGAAGTGCTCATCTCGAGAATTTGGGAAGCTAAGAACATTCGAATAGTTTGAACTATATAACCACCCTGTTCGGGTTGCATCTGCAAAGTCATCTGGCAAATCCATGAACTATCCGAGTAACGCTTCCGCCTGCCGAAGACTCCAACCGTAGCCGTAATTACTCCCTGAGTTGGCATCGTACACCATGCTCAGGTTCTCGCTTAGGTCATGATCGCTCACCGTGTATAGGTTGACTGAGATGCCGGGGCTACCCGTGTAAAAGTTTACAGGTATCTCGCCTTGGGCAAAAATCTTTCCTGTTGCCGCAACAAGCAGCAAAAACAATAATCGCTTCATTAAAGTAGTTGATTAAATAAATTCAGAATGAGTACAGGTTTAGGGGTGCACAAAACTAATGAGCGCTTCTATTTTGTCAAAGAGATCAGTCACATTATTTATTTTTCAACAATTCGTAAAATCAGGATATCCTTATTGACTGAGTCTGTTTTTTTACAGGAGTTAAAGTTTAGCTAGAAGTAACGCACGTTTATTTAAGATTTTCCCTTCAACTTGTAGATGCTTGCCAAGACGTTGTACTTTTGCCCTTTCGATTTCGTGATCCGTGCGATACAGCCTATTATATATATGTCTCCTCCCCACCACTAGCGCAAGCGTCCAGCTTGTGCCTTCAAACAATATAACTATCCTTCTTAGCGGAGCCTTCGCTTCGAGACTCCGCACATCAACCCTCATCACCTACGCTCGCGGTCTTTTAATTCATTCGCCCACAGTCTCACACATTCCATCGCAATTGAATTGCTGAAGACTTGGCTAGTTGGATTGATAAGGAAGCACAAGCGGGACGCTTGCGCCAGGTGAGGGTATAGTTTTTAGTTGGTGTAAAGTTGAAAGGCGTGCAACAGATGCGCGGAGTCCCGAGGCGGAGACTCCGCTAAGAAGAAGGCTTTTCTTTTTCAAATATGACAGTTTGATACACTACTCTACTCGCATTACTAATAAACTGAATCAACAAAGAATTTTGTATCTCCCTCGCTAGTCTTCACTGTAAAAAGATAATTTTCAGTTGAATCATAAACAATTAAATATGTCCAAGCTAGTTTCCTCCTCTTAAGTGAATCAAATGACATTGCCATAGCATCTTTAAATATTCTAGATATCTCTGTTGAATCATCTTATTCTTGCGAAGATGTAAAGCCAAATAATTGGGAATGGTGTGGGGAAAATACTTTATCTCATAATTTCTATACTTACCATTTAGTAAATCAATCGCTTTACGTTCATTCATAGTAGGGTTACAACCGATTAAAGTAACAGCTACCTGACTGAACAAATCACAGCACATAATTTTGTAAAATTCATTTTATTACTTTTGATCTGGATTTCCTTCTTAGCGGAGTCTCCGCCTCGGACTCCGCGATTCTGTGTTCCCCCTAACTGGCGCAAGTCTTGTGCGTCTGAATGTGTGCGGCTGACTTGTGCTTCTCATATTTCAAACATAACTCAATTCAATCAAATTTTTCTTGCCACAGGCCGTAACATACCGTTGTGACCCATGACGATGGCTTAGCTTCGCATGACGATGGCTTAGCATTGCATGACGATGGCTTAGTATCGCATGACGATGGCTTAGCTTTGCATGACGATGCCTTAGCTTTGCATGACGATGCCTTAGCTTCGCATGACGATGCCTTAGCTTCGCATGACGATGGCTTAGCTTCACGTGACGATGGCTTAGCTTCGCATGACGATGGCTTAGTATTGCATGACAAGGGCTTAGCTTCGCATGACGATGGCTTCAGCTTCGCATGACGATGGCTTAGCATTGCATGACGATGGCTTAGCTTCGCGTGACGATGGCTTAGCTTCGCGTGACGATGGCTTAGTATCGCGTGACGATGCTCCTAAACTGAAAGAAAATAGAGATTAATTCAGTGAAAGTGAGAAAGCGTTTGGTACTTCGATGACAAACTGAGTGCCTTGGCCAAGTTTGGAATCAACAGAGATTTTCCCGCCTAATTTTTCTACTGTGCTTTCTCTACAATATACAGTCCAAGGCCAGAGCCTTTGCTTTCATAGCTAGCGCGGAAGAACATTTTGAAAATGCTTTCCTTAAATTCATCTGCTATCCCAACGCCATTATCTGAGAATTTGATAATTGATTTTTCGATTCCCGATTCGATATCGATCTGCAAGAAAGAGTCTTTGCTTTTATCCTGATAGCGAACTGCGTTTGAGATAATGTTATTGAAAATGATCAAGAGCCTGCTGTGATCGGAGTAAAAAGGCACCTCATCATTGATGTTGATTATTGATCTTACTGAATCAGCATCTTGCATATACTTCAATGACTCGATGGATTCTTTCACCAACGAATTGAAATTGATTTTGCATGGCATCATCTCCATGCGAGAATTGCGAGAATAGTGAATGATATCGGTGATGAAATTATCAAGCCTGCCGATGCTGCTCTCAATCAGACTTAGATAGTGACCCAATTTCTCCTTGTCTGGATCAATCTTGATCATGTTCACCAATCCCTTGATCGACATCAATGGAGCTTTCAAATCGTGCGAAGCACTATACACAAACTGATCGAGTTCAGAATTGATTTTTGTAAGCTCTTCGTTCTGGTATTTCAAAAGATCTTCTGCTTCGCGTTGCACAGTAATGTCGCGTGAGTAAATCGTAAGACCAGTAACTTGTCCGTCTTCAACAATCGGGTAAGTTCTTATTTCAAATGTCTTAGAGAAGTTTGCAATTGCGTAAGTTTCATAATACTTCCCTGGTCTTCCTGTCAACGCAGCTTCGTAACGCTCGCGCCAAGTCTCTCTCATCTCGGGCATATGCTCGGGCACGAAATCAAAAATGTTTTTCCCGCGAACTAGTTTTACTCCAAATGCTAACTTGTATTGCTTGAAAAATTCTTTGTTGAAGTCAATCAATTCAAAATTGCTGTTGATCAACCAAATGCTGTTTTCAATGGTATTTAAAATCGAACGCAAATTCGCTTCATTACCAATGATCTTTTTCTGATATGCTTTACGAACTGAAACGTCTCTGCTGAAAACAGAAATAAACTGGCGGCCGTCAGAAAAGGTCTCTGATTTGAAATGCATTTCCCAGTTGAACTGTTTGCCTTCAATTTCAAACTCGTCTTCTACTTTTAGGGGAGTTCCGCTGACAACGGTGAGAAACCTTTCCTTCCATTGGCGAGAGAGCGCAGGCTGTACATCTTGCATTGCTTGAAGGATGTTGCTTCCTTTCTTTAACTCCACACCGTAGGTTTCCAGAAATGTCCAGTAGAAGCCTGGATTTACAGCTACTATTCGAAATTCTTCATCAAGTAATAAGATATTCGCATCTGCGTCCTGTATGATTGAGGTAAACAAATCCTGCCACACCCCGACCTCCGTCTGATCAAGCATCATCATCCCGTAAATTTGGGCCTAAAAAGACCGCGTTTTTGATTAAAATCCAGCTATTTGAACTCCTATAAACCACAAAAGTAACTCATTGGTTATTAACCACCTACTGGTATTTAACAAATTGTAAACAGCATGACATTTTGAGTTAACATTGGGCTTGAACTCAACCCAACATTAACCTGAAATTCAGGAGATAATAAGATGCTATTAAAGTATTATGACAGGAACATTTGAACTCTTTTCAGAGTCTCATCCGATGTTTGCCCATTTTGGATATTGCTTCGAATACTTTGGATCAACTCATGAGATTTGTTCTTCGGGTATCCAAACTTTACAGCGAACAGATCGCAGAGCTTCATCTCTTCCGGATGAATCTGTTTATCGATGCTCATCATGTGGACCAAATCATAAAATTGATGAAAGCGCTCTCGAGAATCAGCAGGCAATTCGAACTGAACATCGCCTGGGTTGTTACGAATGCTCTTTAATTGAGATTCAGAAATATTATTCTTCTTAGCTATAGTTTTCAGGAGATCGTATTCGACATTATCAAAATTTCCATCTACAGCCGCCATCTCAATCAAATTCTTCATGTGACTTTTAGCCGAAGCTTTTCCGGAGTTGAATAGTCCAAGGATTTCCTGAAATTTCATATTCTAGTCAGTTTAAGGTTACATGAAAATAGTGAGCTATTATCAAAATTAAAAGAGGGTAACGATATTATTATGCACATCTGTTTTTATGATATTTGATAAGTTCTTAATCGAATTATGACTATGAAAATCTTCTTCGCCTTGATCGTTATTTTGGGTCTTCAGATCAAATCAAAAACGATAATCTTTTTTGGCGATAGCCTAACTGCTGGCTTTGGTTTGACATCTACTAAACTTGCTTTCCCTGCCCTACTTGAAGGTGAGATGAATAAAACTCCTAAAAAAGTAAAAGTCATCAATGCAGGTTTGAGCGGTGAAACTTCTGCTGGAGGATTAGGGCGTATCGATTGGGTTCTTCGAGAACCCATTGACTTCTTTGTGCTTGAACTTGGTGCCAACGATGGTCTTCGTGGGTTGCCGCTTGATCAAACAAAAAAAAACCTGCAAGCCATCATCGACAAAGTCAAAGAGAAATATCCCAAAGCGAAAATTGTTTTAGCTGGCATGATGGTTCCACCCAATTTAGGCAAAGCATATACTGATGAGTTCAAAAAAATCTACCCTGATTTGGCGACCAAAAATAAATGCGAGCTCTTTCCATTCTTGCTCGAAGGCGTGGGCGGAGATGAAAAGCTGAACCAGCGTGATGGCATTCACCCTAACGAGGAGGGTCACAAGATTATCGCCAAAAATCTGGCTGCTTTTTTTCAAAAAATCTATTGAAACTTACATTGGCTTCCGCTTGTCGCAAATAATCGCGAACATTAGAGGAAATAGATATTTCCTATGCCTTCATTCAAAGCCATTGTATCGCTTGCCATCACAGCGTTTTTAGTCTATGCACTAAATCGATCATGGAATTTCGGTAAGCCGATTCCTCCGCTTGGAAAGTTTCTTGATCCTTTCCACGGGTTTTGGAAAAATGCTGAAACCAAAAACCCAAAGTCAATGGAGACATTGGTAAATGGAATCAGTGGTGAGATCACGATTGTTTATGACAGCGCTTTGATCCCGCATGTATATGCAGCCAACGAAGAAGATTTGTTCTTTGCACAAGGGTATATCACTGCTCAACAGCGCTTGTGGCAAATGGAATTTCAAACTCATGCAGCCGCAGGAAGAATATCAGAAATCCTAGAGGCCTGGTGACCATGATGCTGTGCTTAATTTTGATCGCGGACAAAGAAGATTAGGAATGGTCTTTGGCGCACAAAATGCTGTCAATGAAATCGAAAATGATCCCATCATAAAAAAGGTATCTGAACAATACACTGCTGGCATCAATGCTTACATCAAGTCGCTCGATTATGAAAAACTCCCGCTCGAATACAAACTTTTAGACTACTGGCCCGAAGAGTGGACTACTTTGAAAATCGGATTAGTACAATCGAACATGGCAAAGACCCTGAACATGGGAGAAAAAGATTTCGAGATGACGAACGCTCTAAAACTATTTGGGAAAGAGACAGTCGATCTTCTATTTCCTGACAACGAGCATGTGGGCGATCCTATTGTAGACAACGCAGGCAATTGGAAATTCAAAGCTGTTTCAATTGATAGCTTTCCTTCTGCTTCTCCAAATGATCTTGTATACATTAAATCCACGAAAGAATCAGATCCCGAAGTTGGTGTTGGTAGCAACAACTGGGCAGTATCAGGCAGTAAGACAGCGAGTGGATCTCCGTTGCTTTGCAACGATCCTCACCTTGAGCTTAACCTCCCTTCTATCTGGCTTTCGATGCATTTGAATGCGCCTGGCTATAATGCAATGGGCGTAACTGTTCCTGGAGTCCCAACCATATTGATTGGCTTCAACGATTCAATCGCTTGGGGTGAAACCAATGCGCAACGTGACTTAGTCGATTGGTACAAAATCGAGTTCAAGGACAAATCGAAAAATGAATACAAGAGCGATGGACAATGGAAGCCATCAAGAAAAGTGATTGAGAAATTCTCAATCAAAGGCAAACCAGATTTTTATGATACTGTAACTTACTCTCACCATGGCCCAATCATGTTTGATGAAAGCTATTATGGAGAATCTGAAAAGAATCACTACGCATTTCGCTGGATAGCGCATGATCCTTCCAATCAATTGCATGCTTTTTACTTGCTGAACAAAAGCAAAAATCATAGCAACTACCTTACCGCACTCAACTACTACAGTTCACCCGCACAGAACTTTGTCTTTGCATGTGTGAACGGAGACATCGCCATGCGAATTCAAGGAAAATATCCTGTGAGAAGAAAAGACGAAGGGCGTTTTGTTTTGGATGGAACAAGAACTTCAAATGAATGGCACGCTTTTATTCCAAATGATCAAAACGTGATGTACAAAAATCCGGCTCGCGGGTTTGTAAGCTCTGCCAATCAGTATCCTGTGGATGATACGTATCCGTATTATGTCATGTCAAATCATTACGAAGCTTATCGCAATAGAAGGATAAATCAACGACTGAGCGAGATGAGTAAAATCACGCCTCAGGATTTAATGAAACTCCAAGCCGACAATTACAACTTGAAGGCAGCTGAGAGTTTGCCTGTGTGGTTGCCGATGATTGATGTTTCTAAATTAAGTTCAACTGAAAAAGGAAGCGTTCGATAAACTAAAATCATGGGATTATTTTAACAATATCGATTCTGAAGGAGCTTCCTATTACGAATCTTGGTATCGATCTCTTTATCCAATGATTTGGGATGAACTGCAAAATGACAAGCTCTCGTTGCCTGAACCAACGGCTTACAATACACTCAAATTGATTAAAGAAAGACCTGATTTGAATTTCTTTGACATACTCTCAACACCTGAAAAAGAAACTGCTGCTGATGTCGTAAGAAAATCTTTTAGCGAAGGCGTGAAAGCAATCGAACAATGGAAGCAGGAAAAGAAAAAGAATCCAACCTGGTCTGATTATAAAGATTCATATATCCGACATCTGGCGCTCCTCGAACCTTTTAGCTATCACGTTAAGCACGGAGGCAATAGCAGCATTGTAAATGCACACGGAAAAAGAAACGGGCCTAGTTGGCGGATGGTGGTAAGTCTTGAGAAATCTGGAGTGAAGGCGTGGGGAGTTTATCCGGGTGGTCAATCTGGAAATCCCGGAAGTCCATATTACAATAGCATGCTTGACACGTGGACTGCGGACCAATATTTGAATCTTCACTTCAATAACTCTGTCGATCAGACCAAAAACTTTGCAATGTCAACGCTCACTTTAAAATCAAGCAAATGAAATTCATACTTCAAATCATAGCGATCATTATCATCTGTTTTGGTGTACAATATTTTCTACCATGGTGGACGATGGCAATTGCTGTTGTGTTGATAAGCTATTTTTTCAACAACAAAAGCGGAATCTCGTTTGCGGCTGGTTTCATTGGCGTGGGAGTTCTGTGGCTCGCTATGGCCTTTTACCTCGATTCTGCAACTGAATCTATTCTTACGATGAAAGTAAACAAACTGCTCCCTGTAAATGCGTTTGTATTGACATCGCTTATTGGCGCTTTGATTGGTGGGCTTTCATCACTAAGCGGTTCACTCCTCAACAGAAGGAAATCATCGAAATACTATTGATCCGAAAATAAAAAGACGAGGATATTTTATTTTCATTTCCTCTTGATTTTAAAAATCGGGCTATATTTGCACCTCTTTTTAAGTCGAGGAGAGGTGGATGAGTGGCTTAAATCAGCAGTTTGCTAAACTGTCGTACGCCTTAAAAACGTACCGGGGGTTCGAATCCCCCCCTCTCCGCTGCAGGTCTCATAGCTCAACTGGATAGAGCAGCTGCCTTCTAAGCAGCAGGTTGCTGGTTCGAGTCCAGCTGGGATCACTAAATAAAATTGGTAGTTGAAGATGTTTTAATATCTTCGCGCCTTCAAAAAAGTTCGGGGTGTAGCGTAGCCCGGTATCGCGCTTGGTTTGGGACCAAGAGATCGTCAGTTCGAATCTGGCCACCCCGACATAAAGCCTCATCAGATGATGGGGCTTTTTCTTTTCATCTCAGCCATCCGAGTCTTGGGCTGAACTTTTTAACTACTTTCATGTTTTAAGTCATAATGAAAATAGCAGTTTCACGCCAAGAACATTTCAATGCTGCCCATCGCCTGCACAATCCTGCTTGGAGTGATGAGAAGAACTTTCAAGTTTTTGGCAAGTGTAGCAATCCGCATTTTCACGGCCACAATTACGAATTGATCGTCACCTTGATTGGCGAACCCGATCATGAAACGGGTTATGTATACGATATGAAACTGCTCAGTGATATTATCATTGAAAATGTGGTGAACCATTTTGACCACAAAAACCTTAACTTAGATACTCCTTATTTCAAAAATCTTAATCCATCAGCGGAAAACATTGCATTGGTGATTTGGCGAATATTGAGGCAGCACATTGACAACAAGTACGAACTGAAAATCAAACTTTATGAGACCGAAAGAAATTGCGTTGAATATCCAGCCCATTAGGCCAGAGGATGAGGATGACGAGCATCCAGTAGGCTCTTATGATACGCCCCTACGTGAGGATGCGTTCGCTCTCGATGACGATCAAAAGATTGAAAAAATTGAAGGTCATTTTCGTGAAATCATGACTGTTCTTGGTCTTGATTTGAATGATGATAGTTTGAACGGAACACCTAAGCGAGTTGCCAAGATGTTTGTGAAAGAAGCATTCAGCGGCCTCAATCCTGTCAATCGCCCACATGTTCGTTTGTTTGAAAATAAATACAAGTACGACCAGATGCTTGTAGAAAAAGACATTACTTTCTATTCGCATTGTGAACATCACTTCGTTCCGATTTACGGAAAGGCGCACGTGGCGTATTTCTCTTCAGGCAAAGTGATTGGTTTGAGTAAGATCAATCGTTTTGTTCAATATTTCTCAAAGCGACCGCAAGTTCAAGAGCGCTTAACCGTCCAGATTGGAAAAGAATTGGAGCGCGTGCTCAACACACCCGATGTTGCAGTGGTTATTGATGCCAATCACATGTGTGTTGCCTCTCGCGGAGTTGTCGATACCAACAGTAAAACAGGTACGGCTTATTTCTCAGGAAAATTCAGAGAAGAAAATGTCAAACGTGAGTTTCTGAATTACATCAATTCAAAATAATTGAAACCGTTATCTTTGCGGTTTGGTTATGAGAAAAGTTGCATTTTATACACTCGGCTGCAAACTCAATTATTCTGAGACCTCAACAATTGCGAGGAAATTTGAGGAAAACGGCTACCGAAAGGTAGAATTCACCGACAGTCCGGATATTTTCATTATCAATACATGTTCCGTCACCGAAAACGCTGACAAGAAATGTCATAAAGTGGTTCGTGAGGCGCGTGCGATTTCCCCAAATGCTTATGTTGCGATTATTGGATGTTACGCTCAGCTAAAGCCGAAAGAAATTTCCGAGATCCCAGGCGTAGATGCAGTCCTTGGGGCTTCTGAAAAATTCAGACTTGTAGAATTGCTTGATGGTTTCGTTCGTCCTCCTCAGCCCAAAGTATTCAATACCGAAATCGAGAATGTAAATACATTCAATACTTCCTATTCATTATTCGATCGAACAAGAACATTCCTAAAAGTTCAAGACGGCTGTGATTACTCTTGTGCTTTTTGCACAATTCCTTTGGCACGAGGCAGCAGTCGTAGCGACACCGTTGAAAACATAGTAAAGACAGCGACAGAAATTGCGAAGACTGAAGTAAAAGAAATTGTTCTTACAGGTGTAAACACGGGGACTTTGGATTGCAAAACGGAGAAAGAAAGGAACGCTTTCTTGATCTCGTAAAAGCGTTGGACCAAGTTGAAGGAATTGAGCGCTTTAGGATTTCTTCTATAGAACCGAATCTACTTCATGATGAAATCATTGAGTTCGTTTCAACTTCTAAGAGATTCGTTCCTCATTTTCATGTGCCGCTTCAATCGGGTTCAAACAAAATCTTAAAATTGATGCGCAGACGCTACTTGCGTGAGTTGTATGCGGCCAGAGTAGAGAAGATTAAGTCATTGATGTCGCATGCCTGCATTGGCGTTGATGTGATAGTTGGTTTTCCCGGAGAAACAAATGAAGATTTTCTCAGACTTACAAATTCTTGAATGAACTTGATATTTCTTACTTGCACGTTTTCACTTATTCGGAAAGAGAAAATACACTAGCAACCGAAATGCCGAATTCAGTCCCGATGAAAGAGCGAAATGAGCGTTCACGAATGCTTCATATTTTGTCTGACAAAAAAAGAAGAGCTTTTTACGAAGCAAACCTTGAGAAAGAATTTACAGTGCTCTTTGAAAATGATATTGAAGATGGGCTTATGCACGGCTTCACGCAAAACTATGTACGTGTTTCGGCTAAGTATGATCCAGTTTTAATCAATGAATTGAAAAAAGTGAAGCTTCTTTCAATAACAGAAAAAGGAGTTGTAAGTGTAGAAGAGGTCGAGAGCGAAGTTCTCTCACACCAGGCCTAAACAATCACTCCATCTTTAATTTCTAGTTTCCTGTCGGCCATGGAAGCAAACTCTTGATTGTGTGTTACTATCACGAAAGTCTGTCCAAAGTCCTTTCGTAATTGAAAAAACAATTGATGCAATTCAGCCGCATTATTTGAATCAAGATTACCACTAGGTTCATCAGCAAAAATTACCAATGGAGAGTTAATTAGCGCTCTAGCCACCGCTACGCGTTGCTGTTCTCCTCCTGAAAGCTCTGAAGGTTTATGTAGGACCCTCTGTTCCAATCCAAGCAATTTCAAAATATCTGTTGCCTTTGATTTTATTTTCGCAGAATCACCTTTTGCAATCAATCCTGGTATCATTACATTCTCGAGAGCTGTAAATTCCGGAAGGAGATTGTGAAATTGAAATACAAACCCAATGCTTTTACTCCTGAAATCTGCAAGAGATTTAGATGATTGTGAAAACAGGTTGGTATCATTAATCATCACCTTTCCCTCATCGGGCGAATCCAGTGAACCAAGGATATGAAGTAAGGTGCTTTTGCCTGCACCTGAAGCTCCAACGATTGCCACAACTTCACCTTTTTGTATTTCAAGATTCACTCCTTTTAACACCGGAAGCGTTCGGTAAGATTTTTTTAGGCCTTCAGCTTTAAGCATGGTTTTAATTTGAAATAAAGGTTTAAAAAAAGTAGCTTGCTTCCAAAACCAAATTCAAATGAACATCCACGAATATCAAGCCAAAGAACTTTTAAAAAAATATGGAGTTGCTGTTCAGCGAGGTATCGTAGCTGATACACCCGATAAAGCTGTAGCTGCCGCTAAAGGAATCAATGCAGAGACAGGCTCAAAATGGTTTGTGGTAAAATCGCAGATTCATGCGGGTGGTCGTGGTAAAGGAACAGTCAAAGAAACTGGGTCGCGCGGTGTGGTTTTGGCTAAAAGTGTTGATGAAGTTTTTGAAAAATCAAAAGCGATTTTGGGCGGTACTTTAGTCACTATCCAGACTGGTGCAGCTGGAAAAAAAGTAAATAAGGTTTTAATCGCTGAGGATGTTTATTATCCTGGTGAGAGCGAACCAAAAGAATATTACATGAGCATTCTCCTCGACCGTTCTACCAGCAAGCCTGTGATCATGGCTAGCACTGAGGGCGGTATGAATATCGAGGAAGTAGCCGCAACTCATCCTGAAAAAATCGTGAAAGAATGGGTTGATCCTTCTATTGGCTTGCAGCCTTTTCAAGCGCGCAAAATTGCTTTTGCTCTCGGTCTTGAAGGAAATGCCTTCAAAGAAATGGTGAAGTTTGTTAACGCGCTTTATTCAGCTTACATGGGTCTGGATGCCTCTATGTTTGAAATCAACCCTGTATTAAAAACTTCAGATAATAAAATCCTGGCCGTTGATGGAAAAGTAAACCTTGACGACAACGCACTTTACCGTCATAAAGATCTTGAAGAACTTCGTGACATCACTGAGGAAGATCCTCTCGAAGTTGAAGCAGGAAAATCTGGTCTAAACTATGTAAAGCTTGATGGCAATGTTGGCTGTATGGTAAATGGTGCAGGCTTAGCTATGGCAACGATGGACATCATCAAACTTTCAGGTGGAGAGCCTGCAAACTTTTTGGACGTGGGCGGTGGAGCTAATGCAGAAACGGTGGAAGCTGGTTTCAGAATTATATTGAAAGACCCAAACGTAAAAGCGATACTTATCAATATTTTCGGTGGCATTGTAAGGTGTGATAGAGTGGCCAACGGTGTTGTTGAAGCTTATAAAAAAGTAGGAAATATCCCAGTACCAATCATCGTTCGCCTGCAAGGTACAAACGCTGAAGAGGGCGCAAAGATCATAAAGGAATCTGGTTTAAAAGTATTCTCCGCAATTCAGCTGAAAGAGGCCGCAGAACGTATAAAAGAGGTACTTTCTTGAGGTTTCCTTTTTGAACTTAATTGCATAAATTTGGAGTTGTCGAACCTCAGATGAATAGAATTCTAACCCTTGTTTTTGCTTTATTCTCTATTGTGTCTTCACAAGGCCAAAGTTTCTATGCTATCCGGCAAGAGAGATCATTCATGCTTACAGGGGGTACTGGAACTTCTACTTATTATGGTGAATTGTCAAATCCCGGAACGTACATAAAATTCCAGCCGAATTTCAATGTTGGATTGCAAACGTACGTATCCCCACGAATAAGTGTTAGAACAGAACTAAATTGGTTTATACTTCAAGGATCGGATAAATTAGCAAATAGTCAAGGACGTAAAGTAAGAGGGCTTTCCTTTCATTCAAGTTGTTTTGAAATTAGTGCCACTGGTGCCATAAACATTTTCTCGAATGGCAATAGGTATTACAGAAGACCTATAATTAATGGTTATGCCTTTGCTGGATTTGGAGTTTTGTATTTCAACCCTAAAGGTGATTTAAACGGAAAAAGTTATGCCCTAGAGCCCTTGCATACAGAGGGGAAGAGTTACAGCAGAGTTGTACCAGTTATTCCATTTGGATTTGGCATTCGTCTCAAAGTAAGCCCCAATACCAATATTGTTATTGAAGGTGGCTATCGGAAGACCTTTACAGATTATTTGGACGATGTAAGTGGAAAATATGCTGCTCCAGATCCAAACGACAAGGTCAGAGCCTACTTTGAAAATCCAAATAGCGCAACCTACAACACTCTTACTCCCATTGCGGCTGGTGAATCAAATAATTTTAAAGAGGGATCGAAGCGTGGTAACCCTAGTTCTAATGACAGCTACTTTTTGCTAAATGCTAAGATCGAATATTATCTACCGTTCAATGCAAGCTACTCTAAACGTGGTGGCGCAATTCTAAGAAAGAGAAGCTCCATGTATCGCTACAATAAGCGTGGGGGAATCAGAAGAAGATAGAGTTTAGGTTCTATCCAATTACCAGTTCACAGGAACTGAAATTTACATTCAATAAGACCTAAAGAAGATTTCTAGCTTTTATCCAGGACTTCATACCTAGAATAATTGCTCTTGTACTCAGGCACAAGTTCTTTCATCAACGCAACACTCTTCAATTCATTTTTGTCGTAGACTAAATCTTCGAAGAGCTCTACATACCGATTGATTTCCTCATATTGATAATGTGGAACCTTTGCAATCATTATTTTCTGATGATGAGTCTGCGTTGTGTTTTCCTTAGTATTTAAAAGCTCTTCGTATAATTTTTCACCTTCTCTAAGACCTGTAAAAACAATATCAATATCTTTTCTGGGCTCCAGTCCAGAGAGCCAAATCATTTTCTCGGCTAAGTCAAGTATCTTAACTGATTTCCCCATATCGAAAATAAAAATCTCTCCTCCTTTTCCCATCGTACCTGCTTCTAAAACAAGCTGGCAGGCCTCAGGAATTGTCATGAAGAATCGTGTGATCTCAGGATGAGTAACCGTGATAGGCCCTCCCTCTTGGATTTGCTTTTTGAACAAAGGAATTACAGAACCGTTGGATCCAAGAACATTACCAAATCGAGTAGTTACGAAAGCTGTGCGGCTTGATCCTTTTTCAGATAAATGATCATTTAATGACTGAACGTAAATCTCGGCAATCCTTTTAGAGCACCCCATTACGTTAGTAGGATTGACAGCCTTATCGGTCGAAATCATTACAAACTTGCTCACACCGTACTCGACTGACAAATCAGCTAATACTTTGGTGCCAAGAATATTACAGGTTATCGCTTCGGAAGGATTGCTTTCCATCATTGGCACATGCTTGTAGGCAGCCGCATGATAGACAATAGCAGGTTTGTGCTCTTCAAAAATTGATCGCATCCTATCCCTGTTATTGACATCTGCTAAATACCAGTTGAGTCTAGCACTGGTATCCATTCCTCTCGATTCCCTTTTCTAGTTCATAAAGAGGCGATTCTGCCTGGTCAATCAATATAATTGAACTCGGGTTAGCCAATAGAACTTGGTGAAAAATTTCTGAACCAATAGACCCCGCAGCGCCAGTGATTAATATCCTTTTTCCTCTTAGGTCAGCTTCAATTGAGCTGTTTTTAATTTTGATTGACTCCCTTCCGAGGAGTTCCTCAATATTGATTTCTTTAATCTGATTTATACTTAGCTCACCCCTCACCCATTTTTCAACTGGCGGTACAGTGCGCACTTTTACCTGGCTCCTCATACAAGCATCTACAACTTCATTTTTTCGCTCGAGAGAAATATCCTTGGCCGTAAAGATCAATTCATCCACAGAGTACTCAGCAAATAGTCTTTGCAGTTCGGCCGTTTCACCGTCAAAAATTGTAATACCATCAATTACTTTACCAGTCTTATCCTGTGCATCCTCCAAGAATCCAACAACCTTCATCCGAGGTGTTGATTCAAGTACATGTCGAGTTATAATTCCGGTTTGTCCAGCGCCAAAAATCATAACCCTAGCTTGGTTGATCATTGAGTTCCTGTAATAGGAAAAAATATACTTCACCAGTAGTCGATAATTGAATAGGAAAAGAAATGAGGAAAGGAAACTGATTAACACAACGGAATAAGGTATTAGGTTCGCCTTACCACTTACACTGAAAACAATATTAGTTGCGCATACCAAAGCAACATTTACAAGGTTCATGTAAAAAATTCGAGCACCATCCTGAATACCTGTGTATCGAATGATTCCTCTGTGGCTATTGGTTATCAAAATAGATATCAAACCACAAAAAGAATAGACTATGATGCCTGCCTCAAATTTGTTATGTAACAAATCGCTCAAAGAGAAATTGAATCTCAATAAGTAGCCAAGAAAAACAGAAGAAGAAATGATGGCAATATCAATGAAAATAATAACCCATTGAGGCAATATTCTCAGATTACGGATAAACTTAATGAATAGACGAACC
>JASGIR010000017.1:0-52197 GCA_049840975.1 Cyclobacteriaceae bacterium
GTATTGCTAAGGTTAATAGGGAAACACGATAGAATCCGAACAGCACCTTATAAGAATGGATGCGACTAACGCTAACGCTTTTAATATGAGGGCCTACACAAACTATTACATGCAAAAATATGATGATGCAATCACTGATATAGACATGGCTATAAAATTGCAACCCAAGTTTGCATCGTACTATGACTCTCGCGGAGAAATTAACTTTATGTCTCAAAAACCTAAGAAGGCTCTTCAAGATCTCTCAACTGCAATTGAGTTGAACCCTAAGTTTAGACATGCCTATATTTATCGATGTTTAGTATACATACAACTTAAGAAAACTGAAAAGGCTAAAGAAGATTATGAAAAAATAGTGGAGATCCCACCGAATTATAACAGTGAAAGTGAAATGCACGGATCCGAGTTATTGAAAGAGCAGCTTAGTCAAATTGGTATTCAACCAGTTGATTCGGAGCGCCCTAAATACGACTCGTCATTTTCGCAGGTAATTGCGCTTTGGACAGAGCCAAAGATTACTGAAGGACACATTCCTCCTTTAAAAAGAAAATATACACTAGAGTTGAAAAAGGCAGTTCTATATGATACAACATTCTGCTAAGAACAAAGTGTACACAGCTGTGGAGTTCCCATGTGAACCTGAAGGCGGTTATGAGAAATTCTATCAATTCATTGGGATGGTATCCGATACCCAACAAATGCGAGAAGGAGAGGCACTGAAGGTAAAGTCTTTGGTACCATTTATTGTAGAGCCAGATGGTTCTGTAACAAACATTGGAGTAGTAAGGGGAGTGAGCGAGGACTTGGATCAGGAAGCGGTCAGGGTGATTTCTATTTCACCAAAATGGAGATCCGGAATACAAGATGGGAAGTTTGTGCGGCAAAGTTTGGTGATACCAATTACTTTTAAGTTGGCAGGGAGACGCTAAAATCGTAACGATGAAGCTGATTTACTTTGGATTACTATTTATCCTTTTATTTTCCTGCTCAAAAGAGACCTCACCTCAAGTCGTTGTTCTTATTTCTGCGAATGCCGAATGGAAAGTAGTCAAATCACTTTTCTCGAAGGAGAATTATCAATCGACACCTTTTGGGGAGAATATTTTCAAACAGAAATCAAAAGTCAAAATAAAACGACTTCTGTCTTTTTTTCATGAAGGATGGGGAAAAACAGCAGCGGCAGGCGCAACACAATTCGCAATTGAAAAATGGAATCCAGAGTATTTTATCAACCTCGGGACGTGCGGAGGTTTTGAAGGCGCAATCAATCGCTACGAAGTTGTGCTTGTCAACAAGACTGTTATTTATGACATTAAAGAAGCGATGGGCGATTCTAAAGAAGCTGTCGATGACTACACAACAGATATAGATGTTTCTTGGTTGAAGGTTTACCCAAGTGATTCTGTAAAAACAACTTTGTTAGTTTCAGCTGACAAAGATTTAGTGCCTCAGGAGATTTCTGAACTGGAAATACAGCGCCATTGCCGGAGATTGGGAGAGCGGATCAATTGCTTACACATGCAAACGCAATCACAAAAGACTGATTATCCTTCGTGGTGTAACAGACTTGGTAAACACAACCAGTGGCGAAGCTTATGGTGGCAATCAGGTTTTTGAAAGCGGCACCGAAATCGTCATGAAAAAACTGGTCAGGCAATTGCCAGCTTGGTTAGTAAAAACTCTGATTTAATATTTAATGAAAATGAGAATTAAAATTTCCAAAACTATTTTACATACATTTACGTAATTAATCATCGTATGAAGGGAACCAACCTCGGAGAATTTGAAGAGCTTGTTCTATTGACAATTGCTTCACTTGTGAATGATGCTTACAGCGTAGCGATTTGTGATGAAATGGAGAAGCATACTCAGCGTGCAGCTAAGTTAGGTGTCGTGCATTCTGTTCTCAATCGATTGGAAGAAAAAGGCCTTGTCAAAAGCAAATTGGGCGAAGCAACAAAATCTCGCGGAGGAAAAAGAAAACGGTTTTATACGCTCACGGTTCCTGGAAAAACTGCGCTGGTGAAAGCGAAAGAAATGCGTGAGCAACTGTGGGAAAGAATTCCGGCATTTGTTTTGAAAAGTGCAATATGAGAGAAGGAGAAAATATCCATCCTCCACGCTGGGCCGAACGCCTGCTAGAATTCTATTGTAAACCTGAGTTGTTAGAAGACTTGCAAGGTGACCTCAATGAGTATTTTGAAAGAAATGTGTCAACCAAAGGAATCCGTAGAGCGAAACTTATTTACATCATCGATGTGCTCAAGTTTTTCAGACTATACACTGTACGCAGACTTGAAATTGTCAACCTATTAATCAATTGGCTTATGCTTGGAAGCTATATCAAAACATCTGGGAGAAATATTGTTCGCAATAAATTATTTTCTGCGATCAACATAGTGGGCTTGTCTATCAGTATGTGTGTGGGCCTTTTATTGATTGGAGTTCTTACCGACATTTTATCGTATGACAAATTCAATGAAAATCATTCTAGAATTTATCGGGTCATTACCAAGTATAGATATCTCAATGAGAATGAAAATACTTTCGCATCCACTTCGCTGAAAACGGGAAAATTGATCGAAGAAAATTTTTCTCCCGAAGCTGTCACTGTTCTGCAAAATGGATTCACAGCTGATGTGAAAACGAATGAAAAAACAATTCCTTTAAAAGGTTATTCTGCTAGTAACGGCTTGTTTCAAGTTTTTTCATTTCGCTTACTAAAGGGAAATCCAGCGGTTGCGCTAAGAGAACCATACTCGATTGTAATAAGTGAAACATCTGCGAAAAAACTTTTCGGGAATGATGAGGCGTTGAACAAAGTTGTTGAATGGAACAAAAAGCAATATACGATCACGGGAATCATGGAAGATGTTCCCAAATTTTCACACGTGCGCTTCGACATGCTTGAATCATTAAGCACAAATGAAACGCTCCTAAAAGACGATAAAGATTTTCTAGCTTGGGACAACATGTGGAGTACGTATGTTTATTTATTGTTGCCATCAGATGTTGATACAAAAAGCTTCGAAGCAAAACTCCATCAATTGAGCTTAAAGGAAAACGAGAAAATTAAAAACACAAAGCTTGATTTGGTATTGGAACCTCTTGACGAAATTATGACTGGCCCAGACCATAGCAATCAAATTGGCAATGTTATGGGAAGTTCAATGCTTTGGATTATGGCCGGGCTTGCTTTTGTAGTGATTCTCTCAGCTTGTTTCAATTACACCAATCTTTCTATTGCTCGTTCACTAAGGCGAACACGTGAGGTTGGAATCAGGAAAGTAGTCGGTGCGCTAAAAAGTCAAGTGATCAATCAATTTATTGTTGAGGCAATTTTGATTTCATTAGGCTCGCTTGCTGCAGCATTGCTGCTATTCTTTTTAGTGCGTCCATACTTTTTGGGTGTAGAAGAAGGCCTTCAACAAATGCTGTCACTACAACTTTCGACTAAAGTTATCTTGTACTTTATCCTTTTTGCCATAGCAGTCGGCATTGCCGCTGGCTTTTTTCCAGCGCTTTTCTTTTCGAGGATCAATGCCGCTCAAGCACTAAAAGATATTTCAGCGAGCATGGGGTTTAAAAAACTGACCATGCGCAGAGTTCTTATCATTTTTCAATACAGTATTTCCATTATCCTTATCACATCCACCCTGATCATGTATAAGCAATACAAGCATTTTGTGACGTTTGATTTAGGCTTTAAAACCAAGAACATTTTGAACATCGATTTAAAAGGAAATAAACCTGAGTTTCTGAAAAAGGAATTGAACGAACTGCCGGAGGTCAAAGGCATCTCGCAATCTACGATGATCACGAGCATTGGAAGTTATTGGGGAAACACCATGAAATATTCTGCCAACCCGAATGATTCCGGAACAGTTTATTACAATATGGTCGATGAGAATTATTTGCCGTTGCATGAACATAAACTTTTGTCGGGAAGGAACTTCAACGCGAAGGCAGCTGATAGCATAACCGAAACGGAAATAATAGTTAACAAACAGGTATTAAAACGTTTCAACATTGCTAATCAAAACCCAGAGAAAGCAATAGGTGAAATTGTCAAAGTGGATGGAAAGGAAATGCAAATAATTGGTGTGATGCAAGATTTTTTCTATGGCAGAGCGAATGACAAAGTATCAGAACGCGAAGTAATGCTTCGTTATTCAAATAAAAAGGCGAACTGGCTGAGCGTGAAAATTGAGTCGAGAGACTTGCTCTCTACTTATGATAAAATTGAAAAAGCTTGGAAGAAAATAGATTCAGTTCATCCAATCGAAGCACAGTTTTATGACGAACAGATAGCAAAATCTTTTGCAGGTTTACAGGCTTCGGTGAAAGTAGCTGGGTTCATCGCATTCTTGGCAATTAGTATTGCTTCACTTGGTTTATTGGGAATGGTTGTGTTCACCACCGAGACTCGTCTCAAAGAAATAAGCATTCGAAAAGTACTTGGCGCAAGCGAAGCTGGTCTTTTGCTTCTGCTGGGCAAGGGCTTTTTTATCCTATTGATTGTGGCCGCTGTAATTGCTTTGCCAATCACCTATCTGTTTTTTGATCAAATTCTGTTTCAGGAAATCGCAAACCACACTCCCATTGCATTTGTTGATCTAACCTTTGGATTCTTGGTTATCATGTTATTGGCATTTGTCATGATTTCGTTACAAACGTTTAAGGCCACCCGAAGCAATCCGGCCCAAGTTTTGAAAAACGAATAAGTCACTAACTTTCTGTGGTGAAAACAACACCATTGAAAATTTCAGTCTCTGAAAGCATTGGATCGGTTTCGGCTGAATTAGTGTCCCCTGAAAACCCAAAAGCAATTCTCGCACTTGCGCATGGTGCAGGTGCAGGCATGAATCATCCGTTCATGAAATCTATGGCAAATGAGTTGTCGACTTTGGGATTGGCTTCTCTTCGCTTTAATTTTCCATTTGCAGAACAGAAGAAAAGCAGACCGGATTTCCCAGCTGTGGCTCATAAAACGGTGGAGGCTGCAATGAATAAAGCACATGAGCTTTTTCCCACGATTCCAGTTTTTGCTTCGGGAAAATCATTTGGTGGGAGAATGAGTTCACAGCATTTATCAACGCACAATATCGATTTTGTGAAAGGGATTATTTTTTTTGGATTTCCTCTTCATCAAGCAGGCAATCCTTCAACCGAAAGAGCCGAGCATCTTAAAACAGTTGAAGTGCCAATGTTTTTTTTGCAAGGCACGAAAGACGCTTTGGCCGACTGGAATTTAATTGAAAAGGTAACGAGTGAACTTCCGCTGGCTACTTTGTTTAAAATTGAAGGTGCTGACCATTCCTTTAAAAAAGGAAAAGAGAATCTGATTCCATTGCTCGCAAGTGAAGTCAATGGCTGGGTGAGCAAAAAATTAAATCAATAATTCAGCCTCAGAATTTTATCGAGTTGTTTGACAGCTGAAGACTCTGGCATCATTCGCATGGCTCCATTTCTCAATGATTGTAGAATAGGGTTACTGATGTTGGTCATCTTTCCAAATGTCCAAGACATGTTCACGACATGCACAGCTTTTTTGTAACGAATATTTTGATATTGCTCGAATGCCTTCTCCACTGAAGAATTTTCTTTCAGGCATTTTGCAATCACATAAGCATCTTCAACAGCTTGGCAACCTCCTTGGCCAAGGTTCGGAGTTGTAGCGTGTGCGGCATCACCAAGCAAAGCAACTTTTCCTTCCCACCATTTCGGGATCGGTTCGAAATCATAAATATCTGAGCGGATAATATTTTCTTCTTGGGTGGATTCTATAAGTTGTTTAGCGACTTCCCCGAAGCATGAATATTTCTTTAAAAGATTTTCTTTCAGATTGCCTTCATCTTTTCCATTAGCTTCTGTGAAAAATGTGGTGAAATAATAGACTTCATTTTCGGAAGTGGGCACAAAACCAAAACGCAAACCTTTCTGCTTCCCCCACATTTCATAAGAATTGTTTTTTAAATTTTCTGGGAGAGAAAAATTTGTCATTCCCCGCCAGCATGTTTGGTTTGAATATCTAAGAAGTATTTCTCCAAAAATATTTTTTCGAACAAGGGATTTTATCCCGTCAGCTCCAATAACAAAATCAGCTTCTGACGAAGAGCCATCTTCAAAATGGAGCTCTATCTTTTGATTATGTTGAGAAACTGTAATCAGCTTTCGGTTCAACTTTACTTTTGAAGAATCAATCTCTGAAAGCAAAACTTTTTGAAGCCTTCCTCGGTGAATGGCATAACTACCAATACCATAAAGTGACGTGATTTTCTGTTTTACAGAAAGGCCCGAAATCAATTTAAAATTCTGATCAACGCCATAAGCGTTTTCAATTTCTAGACCTGAAGAAATTATTTTCTTTTCAATTCCTAGTCGCTGAAAAACTTGCATAGCGTTTGAAGCCATTACAATTCCAGCCCCGATAGGACGGATTTCTGGAGCAGATTCGAATATTTCAAAATCAATTCCCGCTTGTTTTAAAGCGATGGCGGTGGTGAGCCCACCGATCCCGGCACCAACTATTGCTGCTTTCATAACTCTTGATGAAAGTAACCAAATACGAATACAGAGAAAAAAGGTTTAAGCGATCTTTTCTTTCAGAAACTCCGCAGTGTAGCTTTTGCTTTTCTTCACCATTTCTTCAGGTGTCCCTGCAAAGAGGAGATTGCCGCCCTTCTTTTCTCCGCCCTCCGGCCCAAGATCAATTATCCAGTCGGCCGATTTGATTACTTCCATGTTATGTTCAATCACGATGACAGTGTGACCAATATCAACTAAGGCATTGATGGCCTTCAATAATTTTGAAATGTCATGAAAATGAAGTCCAGTAGTAGGCTCATCGAAAATAAAAAGGATGTGGCCTTTTATTTCCGAATTCTTTCCTAGAAATGAAGCCAACTTAACGCGCTGCGCTTCGCCACCACTCAATGAATTGGACGACTGTCCAAGTTTGACATAGCCTAGACCCACATCATTGAGTGGAAGGATTTTTTCATAAACCGATTTCTTGTCTTTGAAAAACTCTAGAGCTTCTTCAACAGTCATGTCAAGAACTTCGGCAATATTCTTGTCTTTGTATTTCACTTCAAGGACTTCCTGTTTGAATCGTTGGCCATGGCAACTTTCACATTCAAGAAAGATATCAGCCATGAATTGCATCTCCACTTTTATTTCACCTTCGCCTTCGCAAGTTTCACAACGGCCGCCCTCTACATTGAATGAAAAATGTGAAGGTTTGTACCCACGCTGTTGGGATAAAGGCTGGTCCGCATACAATTGCCGGATTACATCGTAAGCCTTCACATAACTGATCGGATTTGACCGTGAAGATTTTCCAATTGGATTTTGATCTACAAATTCTACATGATCAATTTTTGCGATATCACCTGTGAGCTGATCGTATTTTCCGGGCGTCTCGGCAACGGAACCATTGGCTCGTCCAGTTGCGGGGTAAAGGATTTTTTTTATCAAAGTTGATTTGCCTGAACCGCTTACACCTGTAACGACAGTTAATGCTCCGAGCGGAAAAGTGACTTTGAGATTTTTTAAATTATTTTCTCTCGCACCAATAACAGTTACAGAATCTTTCCATTTTCTTCGAGCGGATGGAATATTGATTTTTTCTCTTCCAGAAAGATAATCGGTTGTGTGCGATTGAACTTTGCCATTCAAGTCTTTTAACGTGCCTTGAAAAACTAATTGGCCACCATGTTGTCCAGCATCAGGTCCAATGTCAATGATCTGATCGGCCGCTCGCATGATTTCTTCTTCGTGTTCGACCACAATCACTGTGTTTCCTAAATCACGAAGCTCTTTAAGTACTTCTACCATTCGTGCAGTGTCACGAGGATGAAGCCCGATACTTGGTTCATCAAGAATATACATTGAGCCAACCAATGCGCTACCAAGTGCGGTTGCCAACTTGATGCGCTGAAACTCTCCGCCAGATAAAGTTGCTGTGACTCGATTCAACGTGAGATAACCTAACCCAACTTTGGTCATGTAACTTAGTCGAGATTTGATTTCTGTAAGAATGCGTTCAGAAACTTTTTGTTCGTAAGAATTGAGTTTTAGATTCTCAAAAAATGTTAATGCTTCTTCTATGGGCATTAGAACTATGTCCGTAATAGAAGTATTTGCAATTTTTACATACGAAGCATCTTTGCGCAATTTTGTTCCTCTGCAGTCAGGGCATGTTGTTCTTCCGCGATAGCGAGAGAGCATTACGCGATATTGAATCTTGTGGGTCTTTGATTCCAAGTATTTGAAAAACTTGTGAATGCCATCAAAATATTCATTCCCATTCCAAAGCAACTCACGTTGTTGCTGAGTCAGCTCTGAATAAGGTCTATGAATCGGGAAATCAAACTTGATTCCATTTTTCAAAAGGGATTTTGCCCAATTGCTCATCACTTCACCTCGCCACGGAGCGACAGCACCTTCATAAACTGATAAATTTTTGTCAGGAATTACCAAGTCTTCATCGATGCCAAGAATTTTTCCAAAACCTTCGCACGTTTGACAAGCACCGTAAGGGTTGTTGAAACTGAAAAAATTTACAGAGGGTTCAGTGAATGTGATCCCGTCTAACTCAAATCGATCAGAGAATGTTTTTTTCTCCGAACCTTCAGCATAAATGTTGCAGTCACCATGACCTTCGAAAAAAGCTGTCTGTACAGAATCTGAAAGACGGAACGTAAGGTCTTCATCATTTCGATTGACAGCAGCTCGATCAATCAAAATTTCAAATTCACCTTCAATTTTTTTAGCCTTTGCTTTTTTGCTTTTAGTTGTATTTTCTGAAGGTGATGGATTCAATATTTCTTCAATGAATTTTACTTCACCATTCATCAGCACACGGGCAAAACCCTTGCTCAGCAATAAATTTAACTCGTCTTCAACTTTTCTTCCTTTCTGAATTTTTAAAGGGCAAGAAATCATCACACGGGTTCCTTCGGGATGACTGTTTATGAAATCGACAACGTCTGTAACAGTATTTCTTTTTACCTCTTTGCCACTAATAGGAGAATATGTTTTGCCAACTCTCGCAAAAAGTAACTTCAGATAGTCATAAATTTCCGTAGTAGTTCCAACTGTACTTCGGGGATTTCGTGTATTTACTTTTTGCTCAATCGCAATAGCTGGCGATACACCTCTGATGTAATCCACTTCTGGTTTTTCCATCCTTCCCAAAAACTGACGAGCATAGGAACTCAAGCTTTCAACATACATCCGCTGACCTTCGGCAAACAAAGTGTCAAATGCGAGTGAAGATTTTCCTGAGCCTGAAAGACCAGTAATCACCACTAACTTATTTCGCGGGATGGCAACGCTTAAATTTTTTAAGTTGTTGACACGCGCGCGTTTGATGATGATGTATTCTTTTGGATCGAGCTCGTCTAGATGGGAATCGCTAAGAGAAATCATTGGGATGTAAAAGTAGGAAACAAAAACTCACTTGCCATGAGTTCATTTCGCTAAGAATATTTTACCTACCGATGACCGCTCGCTTCCTGAATACTTGCTGAAAACCTCGGGCATCGTAAACCTCAAACCAGACTACGTAGTACCCGATTCTTGCGTGGCTTCCATCATCACGGTCACCATCCCAACGAAAAAACCCTTCGTGTGCTAAAGTTTCGTTGTTAGCCAATGTTTTGATCAGCCGACCTTGTACGTCAAGGATTTTAACGTTTGCGGCCATTCCGCTCTCCTCGAATTTGTAGTTGATCTTTGAAAAATCTTTTCCAGCTATTGTGGGCGAAAAAATCTCTGGATCGATTGTTATTGCATCGACTATAATTGATTCTGGCCTTGAATTTGAATTTAGAAAACCGGGTGTTGCGAATCCAACTGAAGCGTTGGCGGACTTCCAATTGTTTGGATCGTCAGTAGAAACTGAAAAAGAAATTCTTTCAAGAGAAACTCCTTCATTGTCTTTAACAAATGGGGAATGCATTTTTTCTGAATAGGAGAAATGATCAATCGTTTTTCCTTCTTCATTTATGATGGCAATTGATCCCTCATCATCAGACATGCTAGGTAATGTAGTTTTAAACAAGACTTTTTGAATGGATTGTGGATACTGTAAAGAAGTAAGTGAAGGATTTGAGGTGAATACCAAGTAACTCGCGGGTGCCAAAATAAAATCAGAAGTTGAGATTGTTTTCAAATTTGAAGCTGAATCGCTCTCATAATTGGCCAACTTCCAATTTTTAAGATTAATGTATTTTGGAGAATTGTTATACGCTTCAACGAAATCAACTCCACCTGTTTTTGGGTTGAACAAAATTTCGTTAACAACAATGTCGAGGCTGTCGGCAGCTTCAGGTAGTGCAAAAGAAAGTTGACTGAAATCTTTTTGAATCGAATTACCACTACAGTCGTTAAGATTGCTAACGGTTATAGTGTAAAGCAAACGTAAATCTAACGGAGAATTAAGCTCAAGAGCAATTTGCCTCAGTGATTGATCCACAAAATATTTTTTTGATATGCTGGTGGATGGGCTTAGTGTAAAACTTGTCAAGAATAGATCTTTTTCAAGTTTCTCATTGAATATCAGATTCAAAAAAGTAGGGGACTGTGGAGTAACAGAGAGCAATTGCGGACCTATTAAATCCGGTTTGTTGGCAAATATTGAGTTCTGCTGACCCGGAGTTCCCCCGGAAGGATTTTCAGATGAAGACCAATTTTCTCCTTCACCGCAAAGATTGTTGGGATCGATAATCTCAAGCGCCCAACCTCCATCTTGTTTGTCAACATCATGATACCAATCAAGAGCGTAACTAACTGAGTCAATTGTTTTCCCATTGTTATCACGCAGTGTGAGATTGTCGCCACTGTTATTCAGCGTAGGAAAATTTGAAACCCCGATTACTTTTCCATAACCAGAAAATAAACTCGCATTTGAAGAGGAGCAAACTATCCAATATTGATTGGGCAAGATGTATTGATTTCCAAAAGTGGCTGTTGAACTTCCATCGGACAATTTCCAGCCTGAAATATTAAATGGATTTGCGCTTCGATTATAGATTTCCAAATATTCTTGAGCGGGCAACCCGACTTGCGGACTTGGGTCAGCGAAAATTTCAGTAAACAAAATATCTTTCTTACTTGGGGCAACGGCATGAAAATAAAGGAAATTAAAAGTAGCCGGACTCATCACATTTCCCGCAAGGTCTTTCACTTCAGAAATTTCAATTTGACTTTGAATTCCGTTTGGAAAATTTTTGACAAAAGTGAGAAGTATTGTTTTGTTGTTGGACTGAAGAATTGCTGAGACTGGATTTCCGACTGAATTATTGACCAGATAGTTTAACATATTGCTAGCGGAACTTAGCTCAACTTCTTCTGAAAAAAGTATAGAAAGGGAATTCACGGAAAGAGTATCAACTTTAACAATTGTAGGAGGTGTTGTATCTGGTGGTGGTGCGGGAGGAGCAATGATAGCGACATTATCAAAAGTGAACCTTGTTGAGTTTGTGACAGTGTATGTACAAAGCACGCCAAAAAAACCTGAGCTGTTGAATGTATTATCAACCCCGCTTGCCTCTGGTGTGGATGGAAAATTGGATGTCCCACTGTAGTCGACAAATAGACTCCAATTTCCCGCGGCATCACGAGTGACTTTTATACTTAAGGCAAATGCGTTTGCGATGGTTGCATTTGTTCCGCGACAAACCGAAGTTGATGTTGAGATTGCACCACTCTGCTTGAAAAGTTGAACTGCGTCATTACTTAAAGCTTCTCCAAGCTGAAGATAATAACCATTCAGTGGTTGTGTGAGATCTGCTTGGTCGCTCACAAGATAGATGCGACCAAAATTTGTCCCAGAAGGAGCGAATCCAAGTTTGGCATAAACCCGCCACTCATAGTTGCCAAGATTTGAAACATTAAATGGAGTTGATAGATAGGAAGTTCCAGCTACGGTGTTATTGAGCTGTAGCTGCTTTGAAGAGTTAACAATAAAATGTGAAGTCGAACCTGACCATGCTGGATTATTTGTAAAATCTCCGTCCGAGAAATCGTCTGAAACTTGGCAAAAGCAAACAGTCGTTAAGGCCAGCAAAAAAATAATTGGAACGAATTTCTTCATAAGATGCTTTCAAAAAATAGTATTTTTGCAACTCATAAATCTTTATAAAAACTATTTAAAAATGAAATTGGCAATCGTGGGAGCGACAGGCCTCGTAGGGCAGGAGGTCTTGAAGGTAATTGATGAACGCAACATCGAATTTGACGAATTGTATCTCGTGGCTTCGGCCAAATCTGTAGGGCAAAAAGCAAAGTTTAAGGGTAAGGAATATACTATTAAGAGCATCGAAGAAGGTTGTGAACTTGCACCAGACATCGCAATTTTTTCTGCGGGTGGTGGAACATCATTGGAATGGGCACCAAAATATGCAGAGAAAGGAACGATTGTAATTGATAATTCTTCTGCATGGAGAATGGATCCAACCAAGAAATTGGTGGTTCCTGAAATCAATGGTCATGTATTGAAAATTGACGATCGAATCATTGCAAATCCCAATTGCTCAACCATTCAAATGGTTATGGCTCTTGCGCCTTTGCACGTGAAGTATAAAATAAAACGCATTGTTGTTTCGACTTATCAATCAGTGACAGGTACTGGAAAAGATGCGGTTCAGCAAATGATGGAAGAACGCAAAGGAGTTGAAAAGCCGATCAAAGTTTATCCTCATCGCATCGATATGAATGCGTTGCCACATATCGATTCATTCCTTGATAATGGGTATACCAAAGAGGAAATGAAAATGGTAAATGAAACTCGGAAAATTTTGGGAGAGCAAAATATTGGAGTGACATCAACAACGGTTCGCATCCCTGCAATAGGCGGACACTCAGAAGCAGTGAATGTTGAGTTTTTCAAGGATTTTGACCTAAATGAAGTAAGAGAAATTTTAGAAAATACTCCAGGTGTAATCGTTCAAGACGATGTGAAAAACAACATTTACCCTATGCCGATCAATTCTCATGGCAAAGATGAGGTGTTTGTTGGTCGCTTGCGTAGAGATGAATCACAACCACAGACATTGAACATGTGGATCGTGAGTGACAACTTGCGCAAAGGAGCTGCAACAAATGCTGTTCAGATCGCAGAGTTTTTGATGGAGAAAAGTTTAGTAGTGAATTGAAATTATAGCGAAACCAAACAAACGAAAATATGAGCAAAGGATTAATAACAACTTTGATAGTTATCGGAGTAGTTTTACTAATAGGATTTGGATTTTTTTCTTGGGGAACTGGTGTCTATGACTCAGCTGTCAAAGAACAAGAAAATGTCAATGAAGCATTCGGCAATGTTCAAGCAGCTTACCAGAGAAGAGCTGACCTTATTCCAAGTTTAGTTGCAACTGTAAAGGGTGCTGCTGAAAATGAAAAAGGGATACTTACTCAAGTCACTCAAGCAAGGGCAGGAATTGTTGGAGCAAAGACCCCGGAAGATTTAGATATAGCAGGAAAAAAAATAAATACTGCTATCAATCTTGCGTTTGAAGCTTATCCCCAAATTCGATCAACTGAGAATTTTCAAGATTTGCAATCTCAATTGGAGGGCACAGAAAATAGAATCAATGTTGCAAGGCAACGTTATAATGAAACCATTAAAACATATAACTCATATGTTCGTGGCTTTTTTAAAAGGTTTGCGTTAAGCCTATTTGGCGGTGGTGAAGATTTCACAGCGAGAAAAGGTTTTCAGGCCGCAGAGGGAGCAGAAAAAGCCCCCACGGTAGACTTTAGTAAATAAGAAATTGAGCATAAAATTTTAAAGCCTCGACTCAAGTCGGGGCTTTTTATTTACAACTCTTTTTAATCGCAGCCTTCGCCTCAGTTGAGCCCAGCTCTTCCGCACGCTTTAAATCCAAGCAAGCATCATAGTTGTTATGCATACTTAGTTTTACCAACCCTCGTTGGTAATATGTTTCTGGATCGGTAGGATAAATCTCGATTGAAGCGGAATAATCTTCCACCGCACCTGCGAAATCTTCTTTCTCAGTTTTGCTCAGTGCACGATTGTCAAAGTACGTTGGATTAGTAGCATCCAATTCAATGGCTTTGGTATAATCAGCAATTGAGCCGTCATAATCTTGCATGGTATGTTTGAGCACTCCGCGAAGATTATAAGTTTCTGGATCTTGACTATTGATCTCGATTGATTTGCTATAATCTTCGAGGGCTCCTTTTAAATCTTCTTTAGCGCTTTTTGCCAGCGCACGATTTTCGTATTTCAAAGCATCTTTTGCATCGAGCTTAATCGCTTCATTATAATCGGCAATAGCCAAATCAAAGTTGCTCGTGTTATAGTATGCCACTCCGCGATAGTTAAAAAGATTTGGATCTGTCTTGTCTAGCTCAATTGCTTTAGTATAATCATCGATTGCGCTCACATATTCGCCAAGTTCTGCTTTCACCACACCGCGGTTAAAATATTTGTCGTCTGTAGCTGGACCGATTTCCAACGCTTTGGAGAAATCAAAATAAGCGCCTTGTAAATCTTCGACATTATATTTTGCAAACCCGCGATTGGTATAAGCTTCTCCGTATTTTGAATTGTATTTTATCGCTTTGTCGAGGTCAACAATTGCGCCTTCATCATCACCTAAATTTATTTTTGATTCACCGCGATAGTTAAATGCATCGGCTAAAGTGGAATCCATTTCTAAAGTTGAATTAAAATCTCCGATAGCACCATAATAGTCGCCAAGTGCCATGCGAACTCGCCCACGTAATGTGAATGCATTTTTATTTTTTGGATTCGATTCGATGACTTTATTCAAATCATTTTTAGCACCAACAAAGTCTTTGTTATCGAATTTTTTTCGAGCGACATCAAGCACATCGGTTTGTGCATAAGTACAAATGGAAGTAAAGACAAAAAGAGCAACAACAGTTTTTTTCATTGTAGAGAGATTGATAAGCAAGTTAAGAAGTTTTGACTAAAGGATATGACACTGCTTCGGAGCTTGCGCTTGCAAATATTAACAACCGTTTAAGAATATTTCCTAAACCAGACTCTGCCAATGACGTACATTGCTTTTGTTAATAATTGTCAAATGAAAAAACTGCTCGGCATTTTCACTGTGTTCTTCTTCAATAACCTGTTCGCACAGCAGCAGGAAAAACCTTTGGACATGAAAATGGATTTTGAAGAATATGATCCTCCGTCATCTCTTGTGGTTGGAGAACATCGCTTGACTCGTGCCAAATTTCCATTCATCGATATACATAATCATCAAGGCAGCATGGACTCAGGTGATTTGAGCAAGTTGATTGCCGATATGGACAAACTCAACATGGCTGTGATGAACAACCTGAGCGGAAGAGGATTTAGCAGCAATGGCAAAGACGATTTTAGCGGTAACGATGATCACCTCTTGAAGTCATTGGACAACATCAAGAAAAATTACCCCAACCGATTCATTTTATTTACTACGATCAGCTTCGTAGATATTGATGACCCTAACTGGGGAACAAAAACAGCGCATCAAATTGAAGAAAATGTGAAGGCTGGAGCGAAGGGATTGAAAATCTATAAAAGCCTTGGGCTTTCTGTTAAAGATAAAAACGGTAAGAGAATTCAAATTGACGATCCACGTATAGATCCAGTTTGGGCGAAATGTGGCGAGCTAGGAATACCAGTGCTAATCCACTCGGCTGACCCCAAACAGTTTTGGGATCCAATTGATAAGAACAATGAACGCTGGCTTGAGCTAAAGTTACACCCACGCAGAAGATATGAAGACAAAGAGGTACAATGGCAAACCTTACTCGATGAGCAACATCGTGTTTTCAAGAAGCATTCAAAAACAAATTTTATCGATGCGCATTTGGGCTGGTATGGAAACGATTTGAAAAAGCTGGGATCACTGCTTGATGAAATGCCAAACGTTTACACTGAGATTGGAGCGGTAATTGCAGAACTAGGGCGACAACCGAAATCAGCGAAGGTATTTTTGACAAAATATCAAGACCGCGTTTTGTTTGGCAAAGACAGTTGGGTGCCAAGTGAATATGAAACTTACTTTCGAGTGCTAGAGACAGAAGACGAATATTTTCCATACCATAAACGCTATCATGCTTTTTGGAGAATGTATGGAATTGGATTGCCAGATGATGTTTTGAAAAAAATCTATTATAAAAATGCTTTAAGCCTGATCAAAGGAATCGATGCAAGTGCGTTTCCGAAATAGATTATGGTTGTTTGAAGAAGTACAAAGCAATATCCGCGTAGCAATATTTAGTTGAAAGAATGGGAATTCCGGTATAGAAAAATTTCTTCGACTGATAGGATTCAATTTCGCTTTTCGGTCTTTGATACCCACAGTTATAAGCGGAGGCAAAGAATTTAATCTTCTCTTCCCTATTTTTCCAATGGGGATATTTCTTATCCATTATCAAAATAAATAGACAGAGATAATCCACCATTCCAGATTTACTTTTAATCCGTTCTAACCGATTGGCGCGATTGTTTTGATTTTGAATGGTGTCTGAAACGGAAAACTGAAATATTTTTTTCTTTTCTCCTTTGAATGTTTTGAGAAAATCAATTTCAATAGCTTCTGCAAAAGAGGGTTTGATCTGAAACTGATTAATAGAAAAATTCGAATAGTCTTTTCCGTACTGGATGTAAAGCGACTCTAGCGCAAATGTTTCTATTTTGTCTTGAACAGAACTGTAACGAATCAATTCAGGGAAAATAATAGCAATTGCTTCTTTCGGGTGCATTCCATATGAACGGATGGAATCTTGGATCCATTTTTCTTTGTTTAGAAACTGAGAAGCTTTTTCATAATCTGATGAAAAAATCTTTTTAAAATTTTCTTGAGCTTTTCCAAAAACAAAAAACAGCCCGAAGGCTGTTGTGAAAATAATTTTCCGAATCACAATTAGTTCGGTTTCTGATAAACCACCACTTCGCGATTCTCGAGAGCAAGCCATTTAAAATAGCTTTTTCCATTTTCTTCGACCAAAGAAATTTTGAGTGGATACTCGTAATAATCTCCATCACCGAAAGAGATGATATTGTTTTTAACCTCTGTCACTTTTCCATCTGGTGTTACGTACAGATTGCACGCATCAGGAATAGCGGTATTGGGATAGGTTTTTATTGATTGCCCATCCAAATAAAGTTGTATGTTACTGCTGTAAGTTTGAGAAAACGACACTATGTGTTTTCCTGAATACCACGAAGTGTAAGAAGCATTGCTTGGCAATGAATATGTTTTGCCAGCAGAAGTTACTATAGAATGTTTTTGGTCGTTGGAGATAGCGTACATAGCAAATTCAGAAGCGTCAGGAGTGGCAATAATAACCGGAGGAGAATAGCCGGGAGCCGTTAAAACAGCTGAAGAAATTGATGTTATGATTTTATAAACAGGAGGCACCCCAGTTTGTGTATCATCTGCAACGATCGCGTAAAAATTTTTCCCGTCTTGAGTGAGAAAGAACTGGAGCAGCTGTTTGTAAGGACCGTATTGTTTACCATTAAAATTGATAGTACTACTGATTGGTGTTTCGTAAGTCTGCCCTTGTGTTTGTTTAGCCGCCTCAGCCATTTGCTTTTTTACTTGTTCGATTTGCTCGGCTGTCATGTAAGCCTGCATCATTTTTAATTGTTGATCTGAGATGGCAGGAGCGGCCGCACTATGTGATTCCGTTTTTGTTGTAACATACTTCTTGCCTTCAGCATCATTAGGATTTACTTCCTTCAATTTGTACTGACTGCATTGAAGAGAACCAGCACAATTGCCATAGTTAGTTGGACAACTTGTAGGCATACGAACTCCATTTTTGTAGCTAAAACATTGGATTGTGTTACCAACTCGCTTGTTTACAATGAAAGAAATTTGACTAAACGAAGTGCCTAAGTCTATGCAATTTTCGCTGTAGTCAAACACTTCATCAGCATTTAGAGAAACAGCTACAGTTCTTGAGACGTTCGAGCTAAGCTTGCTTTTATTCGATTGTGTATTTTTTGAAGAAGCGCCATTCTCAAGCTTTTTTACTTCTTGCGTTGCTTTGTCCTTCAGTTTGTTGAGAAGGTTTTGAGCTGACGAGAATGAAACGCACAAAATCACGATCAGCGTAGAGGTCAATATCCTTTTCATGAGATGTTGAAATTAGTTGGGTCTTAGAACAAATTTTCGAACACGTGCTCGCCTTTCCTATCAGATGTTTATCCGATATTAATTGCTAAAGTGTTTTAGCTGAACGATTTCCCTCAGGTTTTAAAAATCGCCATTGCCCTCGGCCTAAATCCTTTTTATCAAGCCCTGCATACACGACACGATCTAGTCTTTCAACCTCATAGCCCAATGCTTCAAAAATCCTACGTACAATTCTGTTCCAGCCAATGTGAAGTTCAATTCCTATCTCTCTTCTGTCGTCACTTACGACTGCCAAATCATCTATCTGTGCTTTGCCTTCTTCAAAGTAAACCCCATCCATAATTTTTTGGAAGTCGTTTTGTGTAAGTGCTCGATCAAGCTCGACTTTATAAATTTTCTTGACGTTGTAAGACGGATGTGTGAGTTTATCTGCAAGATCTCCGTCATTGGTCAATAGAAGCAATCCAGTTGTATTTCTGTCTAAACGTCCAACGGGATAAATTCTTTCTTTGCAAGCACTGGCTACTAAATCCATCACCGTTTTTCTTTCTTCTGGATCATCAGTTGTGGTGATAAATCCTTTCGGTTTATTTAATAGCACATAAACTAGCTGCTCGGCTTTCAGTTTCCTTCCTTCATAACGGACATCATCTGTGGGCTTCACTTTATATCCCATTTCAGTGATGGTTTCACCATTAACGGTGACCAAACCCATTTTAATAAATTCATCGGCTTCTCTTCGGCTACCTATTCCGCTGTTGGCCATGAATTTGTTGAGGCGAATTAATCCAGTATCTTCTTTTAAACCAGCATCGATATTTTTCTCTGATGTTCCTGTTTAGGACCACCAGTAGATTTCTTTTTTGACTTTATAGAAAATGGTTTCCCATAATTTGATGAACGCTCTCTTCTTTCTGATTTTGAAAACTGAGGTCTTTCGTCACCTTCATTTTCGAATTTTGAAAACCTTGGTTTCGAAAAACTTCTGCCCTCTCCCTCTTCTTTGCGGAAAGATCTTTGCGGACGATCGCCTTCATCTTTAAATTTTGAAAAGCGACTACCACTCTTTCCAAATCTTGGCTTTGAGAAATTTCCTTCGGAGGAACCTTCATCTCGTTTTCTGAAAGATGGTTTAGAAAAACTTCTGTCATCTCCATCTCTCTTGCGGAAAGACTTTTGAGGGCGGTCTCCTTCATCTTTAAATTTTGAGAAGCGACTGGAGCCACTCTTTCCAAATCTTGGCTTTGAGAAATTTCCTTCGGAGGAACCCTCATCTCGTTTTCTAAAAGATGGTTTAGAAAAGCCTCTGTCATCTCCTTCTCTTTTTCTGAAAGATCTTTGCGGACGATCTCGTTCATCTTTGGATTTTGAAAAACGACTAGAGCTACTCTTCCCAAATCTTGGTTTTGAAAAATTCCCTTCAGAAGAACCTTCATCACGTTTCCTAAAAGATGGTTTGCCGAAACTTTTGCGCTCGAACGGTCTTTCACCGCGACTTGAAAATGATTTTCTGCGAGGCTCGTCTTCAGATCGAGAATCCTCACGTTTAGGTTTACTTGCTCTTTTCTCGCGAAAATTTCTTTCGGCTTGAGTTCGTTTCCCAAACGAAGTTTTTCCTGATGTCCTGCGTTCGCGTGCCATAATTTCAAATTTCAGATGAATGTAACGGTATGATTGCTGATAAAAAAATCGTCCTGACGGTATCGCCAGGACGACCTAAAATGCTTCTTTCTTTTTTCTTATTGATTCTCTGGACTATCGCCAATGGTGTTAACCTCGCTGCTAAAATCTTTTGGCGTGGGCAACTCGCTGATGTCATTGATGCCAAAATATTCCATGAATTTTGGGCTTGTGCCATAAAGCATTGGTCTTCCTATGGTTTCGGCTTTGCCCTGAATTTCAATCAATCCTTTGTCGAGCAATTTTTGAATGGCGTAATCACAATTTACACCGCGAATATTTTCTACTTCCGGTTTTGAAATGGGCTGCTTATAAGCGATGATTGAAAGAGTTTCCATTGCCGAAATAGACAATCTCTTTTTCGATTGCTGTTTCAACATAATACCAATGCTAGCTTGGAATGCTGGCTTAGTTAAAAACTGGTAGCCGCCACCAGATTTATAAAGTTGAAATGAGTATTCTTCAGATTGGAATTTCTCTTCAAGACGACTAAGCGCTCCGAGTATATCGTCCTCAGGAACATCGGCATTAAACATTTCAGAAAGGCAGGCTTTTAAATCAGCAACCTTCGTTGGTGTTGGTGAGCAAAACACCAATGCCTCAATATGGTTTTGTAAGAAATCCAATTTCGTTATTCGTTAATCTTGCTTCATCATTTTCGCCTCAATTGATTGCGTAGTATGTGGTACAGCAATCAATCTTTCTTTTGAAATCAATTTGCCGGTCACGGAGCAGATTCCGTAAGTTCTATTTTTAATACGAACCAATGCGTTTTCAAGATTGGTAATGTATTTCAACTGACGCGCAGCAAGCTGGCTCATATTTTCTTTCTCAGCAGTTTCAGCTCCATCTTCAAGCACTTTCGTGTTTCCGCCTGAAGTCGAATCTGTACCTTCATCGTTGTTACGATTCAAAGTCTCTTTAAGGATTTTAAACTCTTCACGAGCCTTTTCGAGTTTGCCATTGATTAGCGTTTCGAATTCTTTTAATTCTTCATCGCTATAACGAGTCTTATCTTCTGGCGTAGTTGACTTTGCAGGCTTATGAGCAATTGGGCGCTGATTCAAAATAGGGAAAATATTAAGTTGAGCTGGAGCTGGTTTTGCAGGAGCAGTTTTTGCTTTTACAGGAGCAGCGGCTACGGCCTTCTTAGTGGCTTTCTTAGCTTGTTTTTTTGGAGCTGCTTTTTTAGCAACTACTTTTTTGGCCTTTTTCGCAGCTGGCTTTTTCGCTTTAGCTGGTTTTTTTGATGCGGCTTTCTTAGCAGGTTTCTTCTTCGCTGGCTTAGCCGATTTTTTCTTCGCTGATTTTGCCATAAAACTGTCCTTTGATTAGGGTTTTAAAAAAGTAGCCGCAAAAATACGGTACTATCCTGAAACAAAAAATTTAGAATAAAGTTTGAGAAAGCCTTATAGAACCCGAAACGGGTCAAGATCATTTAATTATCGAAGTCCGGATCATAGCTGGCTTCGCGCCCGCCTTTGCCTCCTTCGTCATCTCCACCTTCATATTCATTATCTCCTTCAAAGTCATCGCCATCGCCTCCACTGCTGAAATCTTCGCCACTATCCTCACCGGTCTCTTCAAATTCTTGTCGTTTGCCAGATTCAACATCGTAGCCTCCATCACTGTTTTTTGTGGCGGGCACTTTTACCAAATAAACGGAGTCATCTGTTTCCAACGGGAAAACAAAGATGGGTTCATTTTTAGCGTTGGTAATTCGGGTTATACTAGATTCATATCCATTCGGATATTGATCACGCATAAGGTCTCGCAGATCTTCGGATAAATTTTCCAGACTTTTGATTACTCTCTTCTTCGCGGCAGCCATTGTTCTTGTTACTGTAAAAAATCGGCTCAAATAGCAAAGGTTTGAAAAAGTAGGCAAGATTTTTTTTGAAAATTTTTTGCCTTTGACTGAAATATTCCTACTTTTCATTTCCAAACCGATTCTAAACCAAACCAAAACGCTATCGATCTATACTTCTACTTCACCTAAAACCGAACTAGAATGATCGATAATCAGTGTAGCGACAGTAAGTTAGTGTTGCTCTATCAAACAGGAAGTGAAGAGGCGTTTGAGATGTTGCTTCACAGGCATAAGTCAAGGATTTATACTGCCATCTATCTGATTGTTAAAGATCGTTATGTAGCTGAAGATCTTTTACAAGACACTTTCATCAAGGCGGTGAATGTGATCAAGAGGGGTCGTTACAATGAAGAGGGGAAATTTCTGCCTTGGCTTAGCCGAATTGCTCACAATTTGGCAATAGATTATTTCAGAAGCTGCAAGAGACACCCCGAAATTACCTTGGAGGATGGTAGTTGTGTTGTTTGATTCGATAAAGTTTGCCGAAGACTCTTTCGAAAGAATTCAAATGAAACAGGATACTAAGGCCAGATTGCGCTCGTTGATAAAGGAACTACCCCCCGAGCAAAAAGAGGTTTTAATTATGCGCAATTATTTGCAGATGAGTTTTCAAGAAATAGCTGATCGCACAGGTGTGAGTATAAATACTGCTTTGGGACGCATGAGCTATGCGTTAATCAACCTAAGGAAGAAACTGGTTAACAATAACTATAATGCCTATGATAAAAACTTTTACCCAACACGATCTGATGAAGCGCCTTTACCTCGAAACTTCGCCCGAGGAAACGAAGGAGATTGATAAGGCGTTACTCTTCGACAGCGAACTTCAGCGTCAGTATAACGAACTAGCAGAGGTTAAGAAGGAATTAGATAAAGTTCAATTGAGCCTTCTGATTCCGTTGTAAAAAGCATCTTTCATTATGCTCAAGGCTACAAGAGCATAGCTGAATTTTGACCTTTCATCACAACTAAAGCCCCGCTTGATGGGGCTTTTTTTATGCGATTTTGAAAGAAATATTACCTGCCTATTGTTTTTATGTGAATTGAGTCCTTAGGCCTTGAACCACAAGGGTTTAATTTTCGTTGCTTTGTAATAACCACTACGAAAAATGAAATATTCACCGAAATTGGCAATTCTTCAGAGCTTGGATTCATGGATCAGGTGCAAATGGAGAATGTCCTGGTTTATATCAAGGGCATCTTCAGCAACCCGAAGATAAGAATTTCAAGAAGGAAGCCATGAAGGAGATTAGAAAGGCATTGCGCCAGACAAAGCAGCCTGTTAAGTTGCTATCTGCTTAACGCGAACGCTTGACCTACCGTTAATACCAATCGAATTTCCTAAGCTTGGTTGGAGATTTTTATCCCTAAAAAATCCAATTTAAATAATGCGTTAAGACAAGATTATTTTCAAAGGCTAGTTGTCATCTTTTTCTTTCTCTTTGAAATATTTGTCTTCATCAAAATCATCGGCCTTTTTCACCGCTGGACCGATTTCTAAAATTCTGAATTCAGTACGTCTGTTTCTTGCACGTCCAGCAAGGTTATCGGTTCCATCAGGATTGGTATTTCGCGCAATAGGCACACGTTCGCCATAACCTTTAGCCTCAAGACGATTAGGGTCAATTCCTCGCCTGATCAAATAATTAACTGTACTTTCGGCTCTGCGCTGTGATAAATCGATGTTGTATGCATCGGAGGCTACGCTATCGGTGTGCGACCCCATCTCAATTTTGATTTCAGGGTTGTCATTCAACAGTTGCACTAGTTTATCGAGCTCGTGAGCAGCTTCAGGATTGATGTCAGCTTGATTGTATTGGAAATAAATATTGTTCAAAACGAAGGCCACATTTTTCACCTTACGATCCAAGACGAGAAGTGTATCAAGCGTGATGTTGGTGACCAATTCTTTTAAAGTTTCAAGGGGCACAGATTTTCCCAACATTGTAAATGATTGGCGTTTGGTGAGATATCCATCCCGCTCGCCAAGCAAAAAGTACTTTTCGTTTTCGTAAACACGGAACAAAAACTTGCCATCATTTCCTGTGGTAAAATCTTGCATTACATCACCATCTTCAGCAAGCAATGAAATTTTTGTATCAGGTAGAATTTCTCTTGAGCTGTCCTTCCGCAAGGAGTAAGTCACGCCTTGTAAATAGTAATTGACAACTTTCAAATTGGGATCATCATTTATGAAAGTGTAGATATCATCGTCACCTTTACCACCCTCACGATTTGAAGTAAAGAAGCCACGATCTGGTTTGAAAAGAAAAATTCCGAAATCATCGCCCGTTGAATTCATCGTTGGACCAAGATTGTCAATCGAATTTTTTCCGTTCGAACGATTCACAACATACAAATCGAGATTGCCGTAGCCAGGATGTCCATCAGAAGCAAAATACAACTTGGCATTTTCGGCTACATATGGAAAAAGTTCGTCACCAGCAGTGTTGATATCTGGCCCCAAGTTTTTCACTTTACCAAAACGACCACGACTATCCATTTGAGCAGAGTACAAATCAAGACCGCCAAAACCACCCTTTCTATTGGATGAAAAATAAAGTGTACGGCCGTCTGGGCTTAATGCTGGGGTTGATTCCCAATAATCAGGAGTGTTAATGTTTATTGGCGTTGCAGGTGTCCATGCGCCATTTCTAAAGCGTGATAAAAAAAGATCCACATCCTTGGCACCTTTCTTTTTACCGGTGTTGCCACGTGCAAAAATCATGAGTTTGCCATCGGGCGAAAATGTAACGCAACCTGTGTTTACATCTTGAACATTAATCGCTTCGGGAAGCGCCTTCAGTGTACTGATATCAACATTTGCCGCTTTGGTGTCAACTTGATAGAGATCTGTATATGGGGTTCCGGTTGCTTCATAGATACGTGCATTTGCTCGTGATGACGAAAAATATAATTCGTTGTTAGAATAAGCGGGTCCGTAATCAGCAAAAGGAGAATTGAGAGACTCTAAGTTTTTTACACGATAATAATTTTTCTTGCTGGTCAGATTTGAAATGTATTCAAGCCCTTTGGATTCCTTTTGAGCCCGGTCTCTTATTTTTTCATTTTCTGTACTTGCAACAAGATCTTCCAATTGCTTTTTGGCCTCATCGTATTTGCCATTGGCTTGAAGGGATTTTGCATAATACAACGTTGCCGAATCTCTTTCTGAATTCAGGTTTTTGCCTTTTTCATAGAAAGGCTCAGCTTCTTTGATTCGATTTGATAAGCGATAGGATTCAGCTACAAAGTAATTGGCCCTTGAGTTGTTGGGTTGCTTTTGAAGAACACTTTTGTAGTAACTAATGGTTTTCTCGTATTTACCATCTTTGAAATTCTTCTGAGCCTTTTTTTCGGGGCTGCAGGAAACAACGATTGTGAGAAGAAGACAGAAAAGACCAGATTTATTTTTCGACAACGCCATAATGACTTTTGCAACAGGTAAAGCTACAAAGAAAACACATTAAGCAGATAACGTTGTTTTCGTCAAATATTTTGCAAGCCACGAATTTTCTGTGGAGACTTTCCAATCTTTTTCAAAACTGGATTTATTAGGGACTAAATTATTGAAAGTGACCGATGAGGAAGTAAGAGTCCCAGTTTTAAAGAGCATGGGTAATTCCTTCATAGGGAAAAGTCGGATTTCACCTTCCAAAAGAAAGGCAATGTTGGTTCGGTCAAAGAAATCGATGTTCAATTGTTGTCCCAACTCCTTGAGGACACGAACCGAGCCATCAATGGAACAGCCACTGGCACCAGCGGTATTTTCGTCTACAGATAAAATGATAAAATGACCCAGTTCAATTTTGAATGAAGTGGTCAGTGGATTGCCATGAGCGGACCATTCGGAACAAAACTCAGAAAGAACAGATGAAATTATTTTTTTCTCGGTTGAGGAGATCGATCGATTGGTCTGATATATCCAAATTCGCGAATGCGCAGGTAGTTGATGAAAAGGGATAAGCATGTGACTTTTTCTTTTTAAACAGAAACCTGAAAATAAAGATTCAACAACGAATTATTTTCATCACAGAGAGTCAGCGACCAGCTCCGCAAGATCTTTAACTTTTACTTCGTTTTCTTTCTCTTTGTTTTTTACGCCATCGGTCATCATGGTCATACAAAAAGGGCAAGCAACGGCAATAGTCGATGCTCCAGTTGCTAGAGCTTCTTCAGATCGAGAAACGTTAATGTCTTTTTTTCCTTTCTCAGGCTCCTTAAACATTTGCGCTCCGCCCGCACCACAGCACAGGCCAGTTGTCCGGCATCGTTTCATCTCAACCAAATCAGCATCTAGAGCTTGGAGTACCTCGCGAGGAGCTTCATAAATATTATTGGCGCGACCGAGATAACAGGAATCATGATAAGTGATTTTCTTTCCTTTGAAAGAGCCACCTTCATTCAATTTTATTTTTCCCTCATTGATTAATTGCTGCAAAAAAGTGGAATGATGAATCACTTCATAATTTCCACCGAGCTCAGGATATTCATTCTTCAAGGTGTTAAAACAATGAGGACAAGCCGTCACAATTTTTTTTATCCCATAGCCATTCAAAACTTGAATGTTATTCATGGCCTGCATCTGAAACAAAAACTCATTGCCAGCTCTGCGCGCAGGATCGCCAGTGCAAGTTTCTTCTGTGCCGAGCACTGCGAATTTGGTTTGAGTTGAATTCAAAATTTTTACGAATGCCTTCGTTACTCGTTTCGCCCGGTCATCAAATGAGCCCGCACATCCTACCCAAAACAAAACTTCGGGTGTTTCTCCCTTAGCAACTAAGTCAGCTACAGTTGGTGCATTCATAATTTTATCCTCCAAATTGACGAAGATGATGATCTAAATGTTTGTACATGCCAACGCCCCATTCTCTTGGCGTTAACGGACCAAAAAATGGATGTGGCTGTTGAGTAACGATGGCTTCACCGCCAAATGAAAATTTTTTTACGAGACTAATCAATCTTTCTTTCTCTTTCTCAAAATCTTTCGATAGCCCAAGCGTAACTAATTCATTGCTAGTCGGGCTTCCAGGCTCGAAAGGTGTTTCGTCTGAATATTTCTTTCTAAAGATTGGACCGATAATTCTTCCGATAAAAATTCTTTTAGGATTGATTGTACCCATAGACATTTCGAGAGCGCTACCCGCGTGAGCAAGCATTTGCTCGACATTCATTTTTCCCCAAGCCTTTAGTGATTGTGGGGAAATTTTTTCGATGCGAATGACCATCTCCGAAGCTACACTTGAATCAAAAAGTGTCTTCATAATGTCTAATCTTTTGCCCAATTAAATCGATCGCTTGGCGAAAATTTCCAAGGCGCAAAACTGGTTTCAATATTTTGGAACATGGAATTCCAAGAAGCAGGGGAGCCGCTCTCTTCCATTGCCACATATCTGCGCAACTCCAAAATAATTTCAAGTGGATTGATCATCACAGGGCAAGCTTCTACACAAGCATTGCAACTGGTGCAAGCATTGATTTCTTCCTTCGTAATGTAATCGCCCAACAAAAATTTTCCATCATTCAATCCTTGACCGCCTTTTTCCAAACTTCTTCCAACTTCTTCCATCCGATCACGCGTGTCCATCATGATCTTGCGTGGTGAAAGTTTTTTTCCTGTAAGGTTAGCCGGGCATTCGCTTGTACAGCGGCCACACTCTGTGCAAGAATAAGCAGCAAGCAGATTATTCCAACTCAAATCATTAACATCTTTGGCTCCGAATCTTCCTGGCTCGGCCGGTGCAGTTGGCGCAGGTGCCAATCCCAACATAGATTTCACTTCGTTAGTAACAACAGGCATATTGATGATATGACCTTTGGCTTCCAACTTCGCGTAATATGTATTTGGAAACGCCATGAAAATATGCAGATGCTTGGAGTAAGTGATGTAAATAGTAAAACCCAAAATGCCGATGATGTGAAACCACCAGCAGGCGCGTTCTGTAAAAATCAGAAATGAAGTGCTGAAGTTTTCTAAAATGGGAATGTAAAATGAACTGAAAAATAATTTTCCAGTAGAAGCATAGTGCTCACTTACGCGAGTTTGTAGAATCTGATCGGCCGCATTCATTTTTAAAATCGCCAACATCAATACGATTTCCGTACAAAGAATGAGATTAGCATCCAAGCGTGGCCATGAAGTCATCTCGGCTGACCAAAAGCGAGGAACTTTCAAAACATTTCTGCGGATTAAAAAAGTGATGCAAGCGATAAGAACAGCAACCGCAAGGAACTCGAAAATATTCATCAGCACGTTATAGAATCCACCCAGGTAGGGAGCGAAGATTCGGTGTGTGCCGAAAATTCCATCTATAATAAACTCAAGTACTTCAAGGTTGATCACTAAAAAACCGATGTAAATCAAGAAATGGAAAAAGGCTGGGACTGGACGTTTGAACATTTTCTTCTGTCCAAAAGCGACAAGAAGCATGTTCATTAGCCGGTCATTTTTTCGGTCGGTGATTTCATTCTTTTTCCCAAGCTGGATGTTGGCGCGAATGCGCAATACTCGTTTTCGGATGAAAAAACCTGCTGCGCCAAGCGTAATTATGAAAAGGATTTGCTGAAGAATAGCCATGCATCAAAAATAGGAATTCATGGGTTAATTATTCAGAACGAGAAGGAGATTGGTGCTTTCAGTAAAAAATTTTCTATTTCTGTGAATTGTTTTACTTTTGCGTCCCGCTTTAACAGAAAGTGGCCAATTTACCTCGGTGACGTAGCTCAGTTGGTAGAGCAAAGGACTGAAAATCCTTGTGTCGGGGGTTCAATTCCCTCCGTCACCACAAACCCTGATAGCAATGCTGTCAGGGTTTTTTGTTTCTAAAACCTCCCTTCTCTAACGCTTTCAGCTGGCAATTGCTTCTTGTTGATTAAGGCGAGCTTTTCCATTTCATTTACTTCAATCATACATACGCCAAAATCTTCCACAACTTTTCCGGTCAGTTTATAAAAACCTTTTCCACGGAATGGAAATCGAGAAGCAACATCGGGGAAGTGAACAGTATCGAAAATTTTCCCATCGGAATCATAAAAAGTTCCGAAATGCATAGTATGTCCGCCTTTGGTGCGTGTATCTTTTGTGGTTACTAAATAACCAACAATAGTGATGCGCTTATTTATATTCGGCATGAGCTCAACTGCTTTAGTGTCGCCATAATCTTTTGTGGCAAGCAATTGAAACGGATCGGCAATTGGAAAGCCGAGCAGTTCGATCTCATCGAAAGCATCTTCAATTACATCTCGCTGTAGAGCAGGCATCGGATATTCTTTCGGCTCGGTGTCAAACAAATTGGCTGTGATTGGAATCTTCACTTTCACTTCACTGAAAAAAAGCATCGTTTCCCAAAGCAGCCGTTGCTTGTCCTTTCGGGTAAACCGAAATGCACCAATGCGAATTAAAATTCTAACTTGTTCCAGACCGAGAGCTACCCTTGTGAGGAAATTATTTAGACTTTTGAATTCTCCATTTTGTTTTCGTTCGAGTTCGATTTGCCGTCCGACTGTTGCTTCTAAACTTTTTAAATGAACAAAGCCGATGTAAATCTGATTTCCATAAATCGTGGTGAGGTATTCACTTTTGTTGATACATGGCAATTCAATTTGAGCTCCGCTCATCCGAGCCTCATGAAAATAAAACTCAGTGCGATAAAAACCTCCAAAGTTGTTGATCACTCCCACCATGAATTCAAGTGGATGATATGCTTTTAAAAATAAACTTTGATAACTCTCAACAGCATAGCTTGCTGAGTGACCTTTGGCAAAAGAATAACCAGCAAAACTTTCAATTTCAAACCAGACACGGTCAGTCACTCGTTGCTCATATCCGATTCGTGCACAGTTTTCAAAAAATTTGTCCTTCACGCGTTGAAACTCTTCACGCGATCGATACTTGCCGCTCATACCTCTTCGTAAAACATCAGCTTCTGTTAATGTGAGTTCGGCAAAATAATGGGCTACTTTAATAACATCTTCTTGATAGACCATCACACCATAAGTGTCGTGCATAATCTCATCCATCTTCGGGTGAATGGACTCCCAACGAATTCCTTTTTGATGTTTATGATATCGTTCGATGTATGCCTGCATCATTCCTGAACTCGCCACGCCTGGGCGGATAATTGAACTCGCTGCCACAAGTGTGAGGTAGTCATCACATTTTAATTTTCCGAGCAACATTCGCGTAGCAGGCGATTCTACATAAAAACAACCCATCGCTTTGCTGTGGCGCATCAGATCTTTGATCTTTTCGTCATTCTTAAATTTTTTGAACTGATACACATCAATGTCGATGCCTTTGTTTCTCTTCACGTGTTTGACCGTTTCTTTGATGTGACCCAATCCTCGCTGACTGAGAATATCGAATTTGTAAATGCCGAAATCTTCAGCAGCATGCATTTCAAATTGAGAAACAGGCAAACTCTTTGGAGGAAATTCAGTGGCCGTATATTGATAAATCGGTTCTTGGGTGATGAGCACACCACCCGCATGAATTGAAATATTGGAAGGCAATTCTTTGTCTACAATGTATTTAGCGTATGCGATAATTTTTTGAGCGATGTGGTCACGCTCCTTTTCGAAATTCCGGGTTTCAACTAATTCATCAATTTCTTCTTTGGGTAAACCAAAAACTTTGGCAAGCTCGCGGAGGATGGACTTCACTTGATAAGTAACATGAGTGCCGAGCAAACACACGTGATCTGTATTGTGTTTCTGAAAAAGATATTCGTAGATCGCATCACGATTGTCCCAAGAAAAATCAATATCAAAATCAGGAGGTGAAACCCGTTCTTCATTGAGAAATCGTTCGAAGTACAAATTGAGCTCTATTGGATCCACATTTGTTATTCCTAAACAATAGGCAACGGTACTATTTGCACCACTTCCTCGGCCAACAAAATCGAAATTTTTACTTTTAGCGTAATCGATCAGGTCAAGTGTAATCAAATAATAGGAAGTGAACTTTTTGTGTGCGATGATACGCAGCTCCTTTTCGATGCGATCGTTCCAAATTTTCGTTTCAGCATCTTTCTGACCTGCGTATTTGTTATTGAATCCTTGACGTGTTTTCTCACGCAAAATTCTCATATCTTCTTCCACGCTTCCGCACAAATATTTTTTGTTTTTATCAAGACCTAATTCGCAATGAATCGAGCATTGATCGAGTAATTTTTTAGCATTAGCGAAAAGCTGAGGAAAATCATGAAACTCTTTTTGAAGCTCGGACTCAGACAACATGAATTCATTTTTATCCGCTTGCTGATGCTCTGGGAGTTTGCTCAGCAAAGTATTATTTGCAATGGCGCGCAACAAACGATGCGCGTTGAAGTCGCGATAGACAATTTTTTCTTTTTTGTTTTTTACGTCCTTGACGATTTCCTGGGGGAGAAAAATGACCGAATGAAGCGCGACATATTTGAGCGGAAAAGAATTTTTAGAAGCATCGGCTGAAAAAGAATTGAGTTCATTGCTTCGTACACCGATGAATTCGTTAGTGCGCAGTTGTTCTGGAAACATTTTTCCAAAAGGATAAATCACGAAAGTATTTTCTAGTTCTGGAGCGCGTTCAGGAAAATCTTTTTCTTGTTGATTGTGGCGTGAGAGAAACCGATTTATCTTTTCAAAGCCATCGTTGTTTTTGGCCAAAATAATGTAGAGTAGTTCGTTTATTTTTCCACGAAACTCAATGCCAACTGCAATATCGAGGTCGTATGGAATCTTACCGAATTTGCTCAATCCATTTTCTCGAGTTTTGTTCTCATCGCAGATGCGGAGCATTTCCAAATACGAGGCGACATTATTGATTTCAGTAAGAGCAAGTTTATGAATACCACAACGTTTGGCTTCATTGAAAAGCGATTTGATCGGCAGTGTGCCGTACTTGAAACTGAAACCCGTGTGGCAATTGAGATACATCAGTTTCTAGATGAACCCAAATCAAGTTCGATGTGCTTTAGCCAGCGATTGTTGACTCTCTTTAAAACAATCACATTAGTGCAGAGGAAGTCGTGAGAATAAGTCATGGTCTCAAAAATTGCCCATAGGAGGTCTCTTTCTGATGGTTTTAAATTTCGAGCTATTGTGATGTGCGGAGTAATTCTCTCACCGCTTAATTGCTCTGAAAGCAATCGGATATTCTCATCGAAAACCGGTCTTAGAAAAATTGTTCCGTTGGTTTTGAAAATTCCGAACCCATCTATAAAAATTTTAAATGGTTTTATTTGAGAGGTCGTTTTTTGAAAATCATAAAGCTTGCTCTCATTGTGAAAATCTTCACACAAATGAACTGTGAGATGTGGAATTGAATTCCGACTGCGGAATGAACTTCCCAAAGAAGCTTCAGCTATTTTTTTGAATTCAATTGTATCTTCTGTAGCCTTCGTTGAAGGATTAATCACTACCATGTAAACATTGCGTTTCATGAGCTCAACGATTAATCAACTCCTTGCTCACTTTGCCTTTAAACACATTCATCTCCATGCGCACACGACTGCTTACGCCCATAGTTGTGGCGCGCACCAACTTTTCCACTCCGTGTTTGTGTTTGATGAAATCCATTGCTTCATAGAGACTGATGTCTTCTTCAGTGTCGTCAAACAAATTGATTTGATGATTGCCGTGAACAAGATTGCTGACACGGACTCCAACTAATCGAATCAACATTCTTCGGTTGTAAAGTTTGTCGAACAATCCTTGAACAACTTTTAAAATCACGTGATCGGAAGAAGTATAAGGAATGTGAATTTGTTTGGTCTCGGTGTCAAAATTTGAATATCGAATTTTGACAGTAACACACGATGTCAATTTTTTCTGCTCACGCAATTGAAAAGCTACTTTCTCCACCATCGCGATAAGAATGGATTTCAATTTTTTTACATCGATAGTGTCAGCATCGAAAGTAGATTCGGTTGAGATTGATTTTTGTTCACTGAACGGAACCACCGGACTGTTGTCGATGCCGTGTGCTTTGTTCCACAAACTGATTCCATTTTTACCAAAAGCGCTGACTAAAAATTTTAAAGGCATCTCACGGAGTGTGGCCACGGTGCGCACGCCCATGTCGTGTAGAAATGATGCGGTTTGTTTTCCGATCATCGGAATTTTTTCGATGGAAAGCGGAGCCAGAAAATCTTTTTCATCTCCTTGAGGAATCAACTGCTCGGCATTGGGTTTGAATTCGGCTGTAGCTACTTTCGACACAAGCTTATTCACCGACATAGCCATAGAAATCGGAAGCTCGCTTTCTTTAATAATTTTCTTTTTTAGATCGAGAGCCCACTTAAAACTTCCAAAGAATTTATCCAGGCCGCTGGCATCGACATAAAATTCATCGATAGAAGCTTTTTCAAATTTGGGTGCATAATGAGCAATCACTTCGGTGACCAAATGCGAATTTTTGCTGTACGCCTCCATGTCGCCTGAGATCACTTTGGCATCGGGACAGAGTTGTAAAGCCAAATACATTGGCATAGCTGAGTGCACACCAAACTTTCGGGCTTCGTAGCTACATGCAGCTACAACGCCTCTTCGGCTTTGCCCGCCAACAATGAGTGGCTTGCCTTTCAACTTGGGATGAAGCTTGCACTCAACAGCTACAAAAAAGGCATCTAAATCGAAATGGATTATCGATTGGTCCATTTCTCAAAATAACTAATATTGTTAGTTAAATACTAAATAAATTAGTTATTTTTAATAAGCCTCTGTTTGATTTTTTGGAATTCTATTCTTTTAAAGAGTTAATTTGACCGTAGCCATTGACCTAACTTTTCTTTGAGGACCCCCTTAATCGCAAAATTTTGATTTTCTTCAAGAACCTGCAGTTGGTTAATCACACCCATAATGTCGATAGCCATTTTCAAAACACGGACAGGCTTGCCTGACTCATTTCGTATAATCGAATAGCTTCCTTTGATGAATACTCTCTTGCCGTCTTTTTTTACACGCTTATATTCACCAGGTCTTGGAATGCCATCGCTCAGATCTTTCCAGAAATTCCGGTACTCTTCCGATTGAGAATATTCTTGGTCAACAAAAATGCGGTGGTGTTTGCCTTTGACTTCATCAAGTGTGTAGCCCATCAGGTTGAGGAAAGATTCGTTGGCATTCAGGATGGTTCCGTCCATTGAAAACTCGATGGAAGCAATTCCGCTTTCATTGACTGCTTTAATCCGATTTTCACTATCGACTTGCCTACGTTTCATCTCTTCTTGCGCAGCTTGCAGCTCTTCCATATTTCTGCGCATTTGAGTGATGTCAGAAGCAAGCTTCAACACTCTTGTCGGTCTACCATTTTTATCAGTGATGATTGAATAGCTTCCTTTGATAAAAACTTTCTGACCCGATTTATTCACACGTTGATATTCACCTGGTCGCGGGATGCCATTTTTCAAGTCGTCCCAAAATTTCTTGTAGTCTGCGGACGATGCATATTCTTTGTCTACAAAAATGCGGTGGTGTTTGTCTTTCACTTCGCTCAGACTGTAACCCATCAAATTGAGGAAAGAATCATTCGCATCCTGAATTATTCCATCCAGCGAAAATTCGATAGACGCTACACCGCTTTCGTTTACTGCACGAATTCGATTTTCTGTTTCTGCTTGCTTTCTTGAAATTTCTTCTTGCGTAGCCTGGAGTTCTTCCATGTTTTGACGCATCTCTTCTTCTTGTGCTTTCATTTCTTCAGCACGCTGCTGCGAGTCTGCAAGCAATAACTTAATTCGATGCGTAGTTCGTGAGGAAATAATTGCAGCCGCAATATTTTCAGTAGCGCGTTGAATGAATTTCTTTTCAAAATCTTTTAGTTCATGGAAAGAAGCCAATTCGAGTACTCCCACAATTTCATCTTTCGTTTGTACAGGCTGTAGATAAATGCACTTCGGTGTTGCTTCTCCCAGGCCTGAAGTGATTCGCACGTAGTCGCTCGGAATTACAGTCATGTAGGTAGCCTCTTTTTCAAGAAAACATTGACCAACAAGTCCTTCACCGATTTCAATTTTCTTGTCTAAAAATTTCTTTCGGTCGTAGGCATAACAAGCCACGAGCTTCAAGTACGATTTCCTCATCATCACCTTCGTGAAGAAATAATCCGCCTTGATTCAGGTTTGAGTATTTCACAATGCCTCTGATAAACTCATCCGCCAGTGCGTCAGGGTCGCTTCCGAATTGTTGAATAATATCTCCAATTTTGGTTATTCCAACGGTAATGAATTTTTCTTCCTGCTCACGCGCGCTCGAACTTTTGAGATTCTGTTGCATGGTTAGAAGAGAGTTTCCGAGTTTGTCTTCTTCGTCTTGTAAATTATAATCAGCGTTCAGATTGCCATTACTGATCTCGTTAGCGAATGCAATATTTTTACTCACGTTTTTCATTTGTTTCTCCAACGTTGAGGCTTTTACTGCTTCGCTTAAAGTAGTGCGTTCTAGATCATACGACCAGTATCCACAAATGCCCATGATCACGGCTGCTAGTAGGGCGTGAAATATGAACGCTTGCAGATCCATATAGTCGAGCTGAGTGAAATAGATTTCCTTCATCCCTTTGTATTGTAGCCACGCAAAAGATGCGTGATGAACTACAGTGAGCAATAACAAAGGGATAATCAACTTCCAATTGCGATACGTGATCAGCAAAGTAGCTCCGATGAAGAAGAAAAAGTGCATCTCAAACAGGCCATGCATCTGATAAATGAATTGCGCTGAGAAAATGGTCAGCACAGCGCTCAATACATATTGATAAAAATTGCTTTTTATCAATGACTTGGAAATGAAATAGGCGGCTGCACAAAGACCACCTACGCCAATGGCGATGGCGAAAGTATTGTAGAATGTTGCCAAGAATAGACCAAATGCGACATATGCCCAGATGGCATAAGTCATGATGTGATCTGACTTTTTATAAATCGGTTGAAAGAATTTATTTCGTTCTTCTGATGTAAAATTGATTGAGGCCATGCTGTGTTGTAAAATATTTTTTTAAAAGAATTCGAATTCGTCTTTTGAATTTTTGAGAAGCTCACATCCGTACGATTGTGTAGCCATAAGCCCAAATGCTGGTGATGGCTGATGATTAAGTAATGCAATGAGAGAGAGTTCTGCAAAATTGGTAGCGCGAGTGGTGCAATAACGCGAGACATTATAGTTGCCTCGGAAAAAGAGTTTACCATCTTTATTGATGATCGCTGCTTGAGGAGTAGAATAGACGCCACATGATTTTGCGAGAGACTGATTGGCATCTATCCAAACGCTCAGCTCTTCACCAAATTCTTTTCTCGCTTTGATTACATCATCATTTGTTGGGACTACGATTACAATCGAGACACTATCGGAATAAGTTCTTATCAGCGACTTGAGGTGACGCGCATTGAATCGCGAGCATGGACAATCAGGATTATAAAAGTGAAGAAAGTAAGATGTGCCCACGACAAAAGCTTTTGGGAGATCAACACTTTTTCCCACTGGAATCGAAGCATAGCCAGATGGAACTGGCGTAGGAAGTTGGTATTTCAACTCCTGTTGCCAGAACAGATATACAATTCCCGTGGCACAACCTAGTAATGCCAAGCCTACTATTAAGATCCTCATGTGTCAGCCAACTGGTTCAATATAGTATTTATGTAATATATCATCCGATTATGTTGGATATTTTAGTTTACTCGGAGCAAAATTCCTTCCAAGAAGCTAATAATCAATTGCAAACGTTTGAATTGCAATTCTTCATTCCCCTTTTGGGTGAAGTATGTTTTATTTGGGATTTTAATGAATCAGAAAACACTTTGACGATTATGAGGTAGGAATCTTGTCTGATTTAGTACTCCTTTTTTGAAACCAAAAAAGTCCTGAGACCAGGACTTTAGAGTTGAAATATGTACCCGGGACGGGAGTTGAACCCGTACAGATATTACTATCCACAGGATTTTAAGTCCTGCGTGTCTACCAATTCCACCACCCGGGCATTTTATTGGGTGATTTATGTATTGAATTATTAATTGATTGTATCGCGACCTTTTGCTGATTTGCGTGAGGCTGACATAATAAACAATAATTCCGTTCCTTCTTTGGTCAGAGAATCATCAACTTTCATGATTCCTGATTCACTTATCAGTTCCAACCAAAACAACACTTCATCAGCCTCTTCAACCACTATTAAAAGTTTAGCGATGAATTCAGCTTTTGATCTGGCTCTGCACACTGCACGATAGTTGGCAGCAACAGAGGTGGCTGATCTTAAAAGCTGTTTGCCCATTATCTGGGCTTCTGGGCTCTTAGGAAGGGCCTGAAAAAATTGAATGATTTGAAGACTGAATTTTTTGGTTCGTTGCTGGAGTTGTTGCGCAGTCAAATCAAAAAATCGTTAAATCTCCAAATCATTCACTAAAACTGAGCGGGAAACGAGACTCGAACTCGCGACCCTCACCTTGGCAAGGTGATGCTCTACCAACTGAGCTACTCCCGCTTATTCCCTAAAAGGGAGCGCAAATTTAATGCACTGCCCTGAATTTCCAAATCAATGCGTATCCGTAAAGTGCTTTCTCGCCTTTTCTTGGCTGAATTTCTCTTGATTGAATTTCTTGGAATCGCCTTTTGGTAAAGAAAGCGATTTAAAATCATTGCCCTTAATTGCCTTTGCCTGATACAAAATCTGGCCTACATGATGGGGATAATGAGCCAACTGCCGCTGAATTGCCTCTAACACAGGTTGACCTTCGTTTCTGATGAAAATAATTTTCGAAAGATCTTCTGTTTTCAAACTTTCAATGGCATTTAAAAGACATGACCAGCCTTTTTCCCAGGCGTCCATCATTTCTTTTTTGCTCGTATAAGTTTCTTCAAATTCTGCTTCGCGATTGCGCCATGATTTTTCACCATCACTATTGAGAAAATCGGTCCAACGTGAGAGCATATTTCCACTTAAGTGGTGTACAATATGCGCGATGCTGTTGCTGGCTTCATTAGGGCGAATCAAAATTTCTTCGTCTGAAAGTTGAGCGATAGCTCCTTCGCCTAGTTTTTTATAATAACGGAAAAGCTTGGCAGCACTTTCCAGAAAGTTATGCTCATTAGACACTGACATCCTCTTTAGCGGTTTTTGATTTCTCACTCGCTATCGGAGGACGGAGCGTGTCGTATTGTTTTTTCAATTCTTGCGCGTGCGCCTTGTCTTTAGAAAACTTGATGTGATCTGGCACGCCTTTCAAATCCCAAATCAAACCGACAGCCTGAAATCCTTTGAGAATATAAAATGTGATATCAATCTCCCACCAGAAAAAACCTTGGCGTGAAGCTACTTCATAGTAATGATGATTATTGTGCCAGCCTTCGCCCATGGTGAGAAGTGCAAGCCACACACTGTTTTTCGATTCATCACCAGTTTTATAACGTTGCTTCCCAAATTTGTGCATGATCGAATTGATCGAAAATGTTCCATGATAAGTAATCACTGTGCTCAGGAAAAATCCAATAAACAAAGCTGAAAAACCAGCCGTTGAGAACATCGCCAGAATGCTTCCTCCATCAACAATTCCGCCCAACGCCATTACTACAAGCGCAAGGATAGTTGGCGCTACGAGGTAGTGTTTGTTCAACCAAACAAGCTCTGGAAATTTGGCGTAATCGCCAATGGTTTTGTAATCCGTTTCTTTAAAATCGGGTCCAACGATCCAGCCTACGTGTGAATACCAGAATCCATAGATTTTCATTGAATGCGGATCGGCTGGTGTATCGCTGTAGCGATGGTGGTGACGGTGATGTGCTGCCCACCAAAGCGCGCCTTTTTGTGCGGAGGTTTGCGCCATGAAAGCAATCACAAACTGAAACCAGCGTGAAGTTTTGTAAGACTTATGTGCGAAGTAGCGATGATAGCCCCCAGTGATCCAGAACATCCTGAAGAAGTATAGAAAAGCGCATACCATCCAATCGAAAAAAGTGGCACCGGTAATCAACGCGCCTAATGGCATAAGATGAATAAGCGTGAAGGCAATCTCTTGTTTTAAGATCGGCTTTCTGCGCACTTCAGGTTTTAATGCTGCATCCATTTTAATAATGACTTGTTCTTACTTATAACAAACTTTGAGTCCAGAATGTGACGGAATCAGAAATGTTTTTTATCGATTTGCTTTTTAAGTTCTTGAATAAACTTAGTGGCATTTCCAAAATCACAGGCTTCGCGGAAACTTTTCATTAGCCCTGAGGTGTCGGGCAATGAAAAATGAATTTTTGAGGTCTCTTCGTCCAACTTCTTTTTCGCGCGGCAAAATAATTGGCGGCAATGGTCTTTCTTTTTATCTAAAGCCACTTGAAGTTCATCGTAATCAAAATCAAAAACTTCCTTCAGCAAATACACTGCACGCTCCAAAGGCCCGAGTTTAGTGTTAAGCACTTTGAAGGCTGCTGTCAAGTTGATGTCCAAATCAATTTTTGAAATGTTGATCTCTTTGAATTTTGTCAGAATTTCAGGCAGATGTAAATTTTCTAAGTACTCTTCTTTTTTCCTTTTCAAAGAATTCAAGTGATTCAAACAGTTGTTGGTAACTGCTTTGATCAAATAAGCTTTTGTGTTTTCGATTTTCTTTTGATCGATACTCAGCCACTTCACAAAAGTTTCTTGCACGATGTCTTCCGCGTCTTCTTTGCAGCGCACTAAATTATAGGCAATGCTTTGCAGAAGCGGCTGGTAAAGCGATATCGTCTGTGTTTGCGTCATGAGTGGAGGGCAAAGGTACGGTTAAATAAATATGATGACAACGGTTTTATAAATATAACCATGAAACGAATGATTGTAAGTCATATTGAATTTAAAGCCATTCATCAAATTCGATGAAAATAAAAGACATTGGGTTCTTTATTTTCAGGTGTGGAATTGCCACGAATAAGCGCTTTAAAAAATATGACAATAATCATACTGGCGATTCAATCATTTTAAAATTTTTCGTAACCGATGAAAAAACTTATTGTTCTTCTCTTCGCGCCTTCATTGGCATTGGGCCAGACACTTGCTCCACTTTCAGTAGAAAAAATCATGCGCGATCCAAAATGGATTGGTGTTTCACCGTCTAATGTTTCTTGGAGTGAAGATGGAAAACAAATCTTTTTCAATTGGAATCCCGAAAAATTTCCTGACGATTCACTTTACACGGTTTCTCTAAAAAATCTGACACCAACAAAAGTTAATCCATTAGAAAGAAGAAAACTTCCGTCTGTTTTTGGTCGATACAATTCATTGCGTACAAAGAAAGTTTTCGAAAAAAATGGTGACCTCTTTTTGCTTGATATTGTCTCAAACAAAACTGTTCAGATTACGAACTCTGTTGAACGCGAATCGAATCCAACATTTTCATTTGATGAAAAGAAGATCGTATTCATAACAAACTCAAATTTATTTAGTTGGGAGATTGCTTCAGGTTCAGTCTCTCAGCTTACAGATTTCAGAAAAGGCAAAAAGAGTGATCCCAAACTTTCCGAACAAGAAAAATGGCTACGCATAGATCAGCTCGCCTACATTCAAATTTTGAAGGAGCGAAATGCAAATCGAAAACTTTCTGAGAAAAATTCTAAAGGCGATAAACCTAAACGCCCCAAAGAAATTTACATCGAGGAAAAAAATGTTGACAACGTTCAACTCAGCCCCGATGAGAAATTCATTGTGTTTCGTTTAAGTAAGAACTCAAGTTCAAGAAATACAATTGTTCCAAGCTATGTGACCGAATCTGGTTTTACGGAAGACATTCCTTCGCGATCAAAAGTGGGAAGTATTCAAGGCTTGCAAGAACTTTTTGTGTATGACCTTGCCAAAGACACTGTTCTCACAGTAAAGACAGATCAGATTGATGGCATTTTCGATTCACCGGAATTCAGAAAAGATTATCCATCGAAATCGAAAAAGGAAGATAAGAAAGAGAGCAAACCAACTCCACGACAAGTGAGTTTTCAATTGCTTTTGTGGAATGATGACGGAAAAAATAATCTGTTTGCCATTCGTTCTGTTGACAACAAAGATCGCTGGATTATGTCTTTGGATTTAGCGACACAAAAGCTAAAACTCATTCGACCGCCAGCATGACGATGTTCTTGGATTGGCGGGCCTGGAGTTGAGGATTTTTTGGAAATCCGAACTTGGGCTCGGATTAGATTTCAACGGTGCTGGTTTCTTATTGAGGAAAGCGGAGTATTCGCATTTATACTCAGTTGATGTTTCGAACGGAAAGAAGACAGCCTTGACTTCAGGAAAATATGAAGTGCAACAAGCACAACTCGACATGAGACAAAAAATATTTCTTTCTCACAACGCAACGAATTCATCTTGGCGAAAAACAATTTTACAAAATGCCAGTGACTGGAGGTCAAGAAAACGAATTACTTCAATGACTGGCGCTCATGAAGTTTTGGTTTCTCCAGATGAAAAATGGATTGCATATCGATATTCATATTCTAATAAACCATGGGAATTATTTCTTCAAGAAAATAAAGCTGGTAGCCAACCTCAACAGATCACAAATTCTTTGACAGATGAATTCAAATCGTATTCATGGCGTGATCCAGAAGTGACAACATTCAAAGCAAGAGATGGCGCTGATGTTTATGCAAGAGTTTATAAAACTGCGAAAGCAAATGGTGCGGCTGTAGTTTTTGTTCATGGCGCTGGTTATTTACAGAATGCACATAAATGGTGGAGCAGTTATTTCCGCGAATACATGTTTCACAATTTGCTTACCGATAAAGGGTATACTGTTCTTGATGTTGACTATAGAGGGAGTGCTGGTTATGGTCGTGATTGGCGCACCGGCATTTATCGATTTATGGGCGGAAAAGATTTGACTGATCATGTTAGCGCCAGCGAAATGGTTGACAGAGAAACACAACATTGATCCAAAACGAATTGGAGTTTACGGAGGTTCTTATGGTGGTTTTATTACGTTGATGGCCTTGTTCACTACACCTGATGTTTTTGCAGCTGGCGCAGCGCTTCGACCTGTCACCGATTGGGCACATTATAATCATGGATATACTTCCAATATTTTGAATGAACCACTTACGGATAGTCTTGCTTATGAAAAGAGTTCACCGATTTATAATGCCGCGGGATTGAAGGGACATTTGTTGATTTGCCACGGAATGATTGATACCAATGTTCACTTTCAAGATGCGGTTCGATTATCGCAACGATTGATCGAACTTGGAAAAGACAATTGGGAACTCGCTGTCTACCCAATGGAAGATCACGGCTTCGTTGAACCGAGCAGCTGGACTGACGAATACAAACGTATTTTGAAGTTGTTTGATGATAATCTAAAATAATTTAGCTGTACGTTTTTATTTTCATTTGCCCTTCATGGATGAAATGCATTTGGAGGTAGATTTATAGATACTGACACAGGAGGACTAGCCATTAGAGCTATTATTCCTCCGCCTAATAGGCCACCAATAATTAGCCCAGCAGTTTTACCTGTACTGAATTTTCTCTTTTTCAATTCTTGAATGTCAGAAAGTCTGATTGTCTTATTTTTTTGAGACCAATTGTAAGGAGCACCTTCTACGGTTGAGTTTGTTCTTACCAATTGGTAGCCAGAGATTTTTGATGAGTCTATTTCAAGCACCTTAAATCTTTTAAGGACTTCGCCTGATTTCAACCTGATACGCACAGTGTTTTTCGGAACTAGCGATTTAGAAATGACAGCATAATCGTACGAATCCGTTTTGGTAATTGGTTTGTATGATACGCATGAAGTCAATATGATTGACAAAAGAGAGATTGTGAATAGGGTTGACTTATGGACCAATGATAAAACTCCATTTTCTTTCTTCATAATTGATAACGAGTTGGTTTGGTGGGTCTGAATTTTGAAATGTGCCGGATAATGAATTGTTTCCATCGAAATGATTTAAAAAGAATAAACCAAATTGAAATACGGATTGACTGGCGAAACTTTTGAGTCTTTCGTTTTTTGAATCACCTCAAATCCATGCATTACCACAACTACTTCAGGGCGAATAAATATCTTTTTTGTGACGGGAATGGAAACTCCTCCGTGTAGCACATTGTAGAATTGGAGAGGTAGATCAGTCTTATCGTCATCATCACTTGCCAGATGCATCATTTTCAACATGCCATCGATGCAATGTGTTTCTAAATATCCACCTCCAATTGACCAACGTGTTCCATTTTTTGTTTTCCACTCGACATCTGCGATGCCCATGGTAAACATCCATGGCATTACATGTTGAATTGAATTATCCATAAGAAATTTTCCATCGCGGCCTGGATAGTAAATCGCATTCCACTTGAATAGCCCTCTGAAGTTTTCCTTTTGGAAAATAACAGTGTTGATTTTTAATCCTGCCAATGCTTGAGTTCCTGTAGTTCCGCCTACGATTCCAACAGAAAACTTTTTACCGACACCGTAAGTCAAATCCAAAATGGCAACAGGAGGAGGATTTCCAGTGTAAGTGCTAATAATCCCAGCATTGAATTTTCCAACCTTTGGGAAAAGTGGATCTGTAGTTTGAGCGAAACAAGTATAGCTCATTGCAACAAAATAGACGAATAGGGTTTTCATAGCTTTTGTGTTTTTGTAATCCAAAGATCATGGAGATGCCCCTAATCTGTGTTTTAAAGAACGCGTTTCACTTCATCCATTTTTGGAAGGAAAACAACTCGAAAGCTTGGTTGCCTTATCTTTTGTAGAAATTGCAAATCAGCCGTTAAATCCGTAGTATTAATTGCATTTTTTGCAAATGTCTAAGTTGGACTAATGGCCATTACGGATAGCATCCAGTCGTCATTTCTTGAACAAGTCAGGAGCAGACTTCCGGCCAATCTTTCTTTTGTCGATGAACTTGCTGAGATTTTAAGCATCAGTCGTGACAGTGCGTATCGAAGGATGCGAGGAGAGACGGTGCTATCACTTGATGAAGTAAAAATCATCTGTAATCATTTTGGAGTTTCTCTTGATTCGCTTTTGTCTCCATCAGCTCAAATGGTTTCGTTTCAGCTTCGCGCTTGGGATGAAGGTGAATTCACGTTCGACAAATATTTAAATTCGATTTTGGGAAATCTTGAAATGATAAGCAGCTTCCCAGAGAAGCATTTGATATATCATGCGAAAGATCTGCCCATCTTCCATTATTTTCAATTCCCCGAATTCGGCAGCTTTCAAAATTTATTTTTGGTTGATAGCTTTTTCGAAGAATGCAAAATTTGCTGGTGAGAAATACCAAATTAGTTCTGTGCCTCGTGATTTGGTTTCCGCTGGAGAACGCATTTGGGTAAAGTACGCCCCTATTCACAGTACTGAAATTATTAGTCATGAAATCCTGAACATTACTCTTCGGCAAATTCAATTTGCCCGAGATTGCGGACTCATCGAGAAAACGGAAGCTCAACTTCTCTGTGATGATTGTGCGACACTTTTAAATCATTTGCGAGAACAAGCTAACTCGGAATAAAAAAGACTTATGGCGGAGAAAATAGCGGAGGTAAATTTGAACTTTACCTGAATGAGGTTTTGATCGGTGACAATACTGTTTTCTTTAAGATGGGCGACAAACGAGTTACGTTTATCACCCACAATAATTCTTAATATTCTTACCACATCGCAAGAGTCTTTTTGCAAGCTTACCGAAAGTCATTTGATTAAGATGATGAATAAATCAACGTTGATAAGCACGAGCGCAGCAAAAGAACGAAGCCGGTTTTTTAATGAACTCCTCGATCGTGTGCAATTCGTAAAAAATAATCTTTAGTTCATAAACTCATTACCTTTGCCCGATGAAAAAAATCGAGGAAGGCAATTTTGCTGATGATGTTAATGATGAAGAAGATGATGACTTGTTTGAGCATCATCGAATAGTTGCTGATCCAGGCCAGAGTTTGATCCGCATCGACAAATTCTTAATTGATCGATTGCCGAATGTCACTCGAACAAAAATTCAAAATGGAATTCATGACGGTTTTGTAAAAGTGAATGACAAGACCGTCAAACCAAATTATAAGATTCATCCAAACGATGTTGTAGTTGTTTCTTTGCCCGAACCTCCACGAGATTCTGACGTCAAACCAGAAAATATTCCGCTCAACATTGTTTTTGAAGATGAGCATTTGCTTGTAGTAAACAAAGCGGCTGGTATGGTGGTGCATCCCGCTTATCAAAATTGGAGTGGCACTTTGGTGAATGCACTTACTTATCATTTTCAGAATCTTCCGCAGATGGAAGGAAACGATGGAAGGCCAGGACTTGTGCATCGCATCGACAAAGACACTTCAGGATTGTTGGTGATTGCAAAAACAGAATTGGCAATGAACTCGCTTGCTAAACAATTTTTTGATCACTCCATTGAGCGGACTTACCAGGGAATTGTTTGGGGAATTCCTGATCCAGCTGAAGGCACAGTGAATGTCAATCTCGGCCGAAGTCTAAAAGAGATACGTGTAGCAGACAGCTTTCCCCGAAGGTGATTTCCTTAGGACTAATCACACATTATAAATTGCTACAAGATCTTCGATATGTTTCATTGATTCTAATGTCGACTCGAGACGGGAAGACGTACTAGATACGAGCGCACATGAAATATATTGGCCATCCCATTTTTAATGATGGAATGTATGGAGGAAGCGAGGTGGTAAAAGGAATAGTGTTCACTAAGTACAAACAATTTGTAGATAACTGTTTCAAAATTATCCCTCGTCAAGCGCTCCATGCGAAAACTTTGGGATTCATTCATCCAGCAACGGAGAAATTTATTCGATTTGATTTAGCTCTTCCTAAAGATTTTCTCGAAGTCATAGAGAAATGGGAGAACTATGTGAAGTACAACTCATCAATAAAAAAGCCTGCGAAATTTCACGGGCTCTTTCGAAAAAATTAAGCTGATGTCTATTTCTTTTTGATAGAATACTCTGAGTCGGTTGTTACTTCCATATCCATTTTCATGTCTTCAGGAATTTGACCACCAGCAAGCAAAATCATAAATCCTTTTTGTTCTGCATAAGATTTTGAAAGTTTCAGGCCAGCCAGTTGAAAGGTTCACGTTTCCTTTCAGAACCCTTCTTCCCTTGAAGTTGGTAGTAGCTTTTAATCCTTGTTGAAGAGTTACAACTTTAGTTGTATCAGTAGTAGTGATTTGCCCGTCACCAACCAATACGCCAGCAGGATCTGTAGCGGACTCAAGTGTCCAAGTGTAATCGGTTTTTAATGGAATAGGTACTCCAATTTCTGTTTTATTATTCCATGTAAGTCCAACTTTGATTTTGTTGTCAGGATATTTGATGAAGCCTGATTCAAGACCTTGCTTAATGGCATTCTTGCCAAAGGAATTTTCCAATTGCGCTTTCATTGGCCCAGCTTGAGCATCGGGAAATCCGTTTTTAGCCGTTACACCAGACCAAAGGTTATCTGTGTTTTCGATTGATTCGATGATGCCTGCCTTAGAAACAGTGAAGTTGAACTTCTTTCCCTTCATTGCCTGCATAATTTTGTTGAGCATATTTTTGGTAGTGTCACCCTCTGAATCCATGTTGATTCCGGCTTGTGGAGAAACAGTTGAAATTTTTACGTACTCCATTTCAAATTTCGCTCCGGTCGATGTCACTTCTGTTACTTTCATCAGGGCGCTAACTTTTGAAGTGCTTTCATTATTTTGCTCAAACCCAGGACCAGCGATGTGTTGCTTTACTGATGAGGATTGAGCCCATTCGAAAGTTTCACCTTTCTTGAACGAGTATTGAAGTTTGTATTCCTTTTGAGCATAAGCCGAAAAAGAGGCGCAAGCAACAAGGGCTGCAAGCATTAAAGTGTTTTTCATGTGATAGGGGTTTTTTGTAGCGCTAAAGGTAGTGAACTGCCACAAAATAAAAATGACGCTCATGTGAGCGTCATTTTATGATTTAAAAAATTAAAATATTATTTAATTCCCGGAATATTTTCAGGCTTGGATTGTTCATTCGCAAATGAAGGTGCTTTGCGAACAGTTGGATAAACTTCATCGAGTGTATTTCCATCGTAAAGTCTACCGTTTTTCATTACCTGATAAATCGTGCTTGTGTTACGAATATTTTCTAAAGGATTTTTATCCATGATGATAAGATCCGCAAGTTTACCTGCTTCAATGCTTCCCAAATCACCATCAAGACCGAGTCCTTTTGCGCCAAGAATGGTTGCAACTTTCAACGCGTTGTGAGTTGAAATTCCACCTGATGCTATGCTCCACAATTCCCAATGATAACCTGCACCTTGCATTTCACCGTGAGACCCTACGCCTGATTTTCCACCCGCTTCTACTAAATCTTTTACAAATCTAGCGTGCTTTGGAAATACCTGTTCCTCATACATTGCCCATGTTCCAGTGCGTCTTGTCTTTCCATCCAATTCTGTCTTTGGAGTGAAGTGATTCAGTTTAGGATCCTTGTTAGGATTTTCTGTTTGCCAATAATAATTCTCAGCGAATGGTCCACCATAAGAAACCAACAACGTTGGAGTGTAAGTTGTACCAGATTCAGCCACAAATTTTGTGAAGTCTTTATACAGTGGAGTAACGGGGAATGCGTGCTCATGTCCGGGATAACCATCAGTCATTTGAGTGAAGTCAAGTTTCATACTCAATGCGCCTTCAGTAGTTGGCATCAGTTTTTGTTCTTTAGCTGCCATGATGATCCATTGACGTTGTTGGCGATTTCCTGTGATATACATCTTGATGTATTTCGTGTTGTAGTATTCTGAATATTGTTTCAAAATATCTTTCGCTTGATCAAGATCTTTCACGTTGTAAGCCCAATACCCAACGCCAGGTCCAGTGGAATAAATTCTTGGGCCAATGATCTGACCTGTTTCAACCATGTCTCCATAAGTGAGCACATCGGTAGTTGCGGTTTGTGGATCGCGTGTTGTTGTAACTCCATAAGCAAGATTAGCTGCGTACATCCACACTTGATTTTTATGGATGCCCCACGCTGGCCACATGTGTGAGTGTGTATCAACAAAACCAGGTGTGATAGTTTTTCCTTTGAGGTCAATCTTTTTCACATTCGCATCAACTGAAATTGATCCTGAAGCGCCCACTTGTTTGATGCGATTATTTTCAACCAAGATATCTCCAGATTCAATTACCTCATCGCCTTTCATGGTGACAATTCTGGCTCCTTGCAAAAGAACTTTACCAGTCGGAATATCTTTTGGAACTAAAACTTTGATTCGGATTTCATCTGGCTTATAACCCTCGTCTTTCTTTTCGTCCTTTTTAGCATCCTTCTTTTCATCCTTTTTCTCGTCTTTCTTTTCAGCGTCTTTTTTGTCTTTCTCCTTTTCTTTCAGTTCAGCTTCGGCTTCTTTTTTCTTTTCCTCTTCAGCTTTCTTTTTCTTCAACGCAAGTTCTTTCGCTTTCGCAGAATCGAGATTGTAAGTGAAGAATGCGTTGCCAAGAGTGTAGTAAACTTTCCTTCCGTTGTCGCCCCAGCTTGGAAACTCACCTCCGAGTTTTGTCAGTTTGCGTGATGGGAATTGTGCACTCTCTGCGTCAGCGACAGAAATTTTTGGAGTTTCACCGCCTACTTTTGGAATGGTCACTACATAAATTTCATTGTTGATTTTAGCGAGCGCTTGATCGCCTTCAGGAGCGATTAAAATTTGATCTGCTGGTGAAGGCTCTGGCGAAGGCTCTTGCTGCGTGTCTTGAAGTTTGCAATCAAAGTAGCCGATTGCAATGCCTACAGTTGTAATACCAGTTACTTTTAAAATACCTTTTTCATCAGTACCATCCCAACGCATAGAAATCAAACCTCGGTTATAATGATCGAGATAAATTCTATCATCGCTCTTAGAAAAATGAGGAGAATATCTTCCGCGCGATTTGTCGATTACGGTAATTGGACCGCCATCGCCAGAAATCCAAGCAAGAAAACTTTCAGCAAAACCAACTGGTCCATCTTGATCACGGAAATATTGTGGAGGTGATTGTGTGAAAATGATTCTATTGTTTTTGTACGACCATGCGAGTTCGGAATAAACGCCAGATTCATTTGTCAATTTTTGAACAGATGGAGCTTTCGCTTTGAAGTTGTACTTATAAATATATCCGCCATTCGACTCCCAAGAACTCCATGCAAGTTGTGATCCATCTGGACTCCAAACAGGTTGTGCCTCAGTAAAATTAAAATTGCTTACGCGCTTAGGTGTGCCGCTTGGAAGATCAGCAACGTACAAACGATTCAATGCGGTGAATGCAACTCGTTTTCCATCCGGTGAAACTTTTGCGTCACGAATTTGTGTCACTGTGATATTTGCATCATCAGTAACTGGATATTTGAAATCAAGCTTTGGTCCAAGTTCAACCTCAGTTTCCATTTGGAAAGGGATTTCAATGGCCGCGCCTCCCGCTACTGGAATTCTCCAAAATTTTCCTCCATAAGAAGCAACCACTTCTTTACTGTCAGGTGTGAATGACATGCCAGGAAGAACACCGAGAGTTGCGATTGATTCTTGCTCATCGCGCTGTACTGGATACGCTAACCAACGCTCTTCTCCATTTTGCAAATTGCGAAGTACTAAGCCAGTATTATCGTTATAGCGTGATCCGTACACAATCCATTTGCCATCAGGCGAAAGTGTAGGAGCAAATGCGGATCCATACCTGTAGGTTTTCAACTCGGTTTCACCACGTTCGCGGTCATAAACTCCAAGTTGATATTGAGGGAAAATCGCGTTGTAGTTCCAGCCACCGTTGCGTTGAGAGAACCAGATGTATCTGCCATCAGAACCAAATGCGGGCTCAATGGTTTTTAAATTATCAGGCTTGTTGATCAACTGCGCACCACCACCACCGTCTTTGTGATACAGAAATAATTTCATGATCAGCTTTCCTTTGGAAGTGACAATGTAGTTCCCATCAGGTGTCCACTCTGCCGACTGATGACTGTCTGAGTTTCCTTTGGTCACTTGAAGAGAATCTTTTTTGTCGAGATTAAACCACCACACATTGTCGCCACCCGTTCTGTCGGAAATGAAAAGAAGTTTTGTTCCGTCAGGGCTGAAGCGAGGATGTGCATCGAAAGCCATTCCCTTGGTGAATGCAGTTGGTTTTCCACCAGTGATTGGCATGGTGTAGATGTCACCTAAAAAATCAAAGGCAATTGTTTTTCCATCGGGGCTAACATCAAGAGACATCCAGGTGCCTTCGTTTGATTTGATGGAAATTTTCCGATCTGTTTCTAGCGGAAGATCTTTTTTCTTCTTCGGCTTTTCCTTTTTTGTAGAATCAGCTTTTGATTCTTTTTTGGCTTCTTGGGCAAATGTGCTGGTCAAGAACAGCGACATTATCCAGAAAATGGTAAATAGTTTCTTCATAAAGATTTTGAGTTGGGGAATAATAGCAATCTACTGAATTGCTCAATAAAGGTTACTTAAATTATTTGAAAGGAAAGTAACTTATATCGTAGTTGTTGGCCGAATCAATTTTTTATCGACCCAATTCAAAACCAAGACGAAAATAATGGCGAAAATGATCAGTCCGCGATAACCGGAAAAGAATGTGAAAACGCCAAATGAAAAAGAAGGTTTAACCCAAGCAAGTGAAAAAATCAGCGCGCCAAGGAATCCGAAAATTCCTGATATAAGTATAAACCTTTCCCAATTGAACGTTTTTTTCGACTCGGCAAGAGAAGAAACTTTCAAAGCAAAGTCATTTGACAAATTGTAGTTGGGCTCTTTCTTTAAAGACTTGAAAACAATTTTATAAGCATCAGCATCGGGGCCAGTAATTTCTTGCTTGCCTTCAATTTGATTTTGAATTAAGTCGTCTGAGCTCATACTTCTTTGGCCATGTAAATTTTCACTTTTTCTTTCAGCAATTGGCGTGCACGAAACAAATAATTTTTTACCGTTCCTTCGGGCATCCCCGTGGCTTCGCCAATTTCCGAATAGTTCATGTCCTCCAGATGATATAACGTGAGAACAACTTTGTATTGAGGAGGAAGTTTTTCAATCAATTTCAATACGACCTCCTCCATTTCATTGTCTTCAAGCGATTCAATCGGATTTTCATCCGCAATGAATTTTTCTTCAAACTTTTCTCCTTCCGGAAAATCAGCAACTTCAATTTTCTTTTTTCTCAAATGATTGACTGCATGGCGATAGGCGATGGTTGCAATCCAAGTGCTAAGTTTCGATTGAAAATTAAACTCAGAAATCTTTTCATGCACTTTCAGAAAGACATCCTGACAGATTTCTTCCAAATCCTCGGGACTGTCCACCAAACGCCCAACCATATGCGCCACCAGCCGCTGGTGCTTGCGTATGAGAAGCTCAAAAGCATGTTTGTTGCCTTGGGCCACATACGAGGCCAGCGCCTGATCGTCATTCATTTCGAGGTTAGACACAGGGTGAAGTTAGAATGTTGCAGGGAAAAAATACTAGATTCTGGAGGCAGGATGCTGGATACTAGATTCTGGATACTAGATTCTGGATTCTGGATATTTGATTCAGAGAATCTAGCATTAGGCCTCTAACATCATAAAAAAACTTTACCGTTATCTGCAACATTTGAAAATGCGCCCGTGTCTCACGCAGTGAAAATGAAATTCAAACTCTAAATTATTTTGACATATGGATCACAATTTGACCGAAGTATTAATGCCGATAGCCATCATGGGAAGTTTTGGCACAGCCATTTATTTTTTTACGACTGTGATGACCAACTACCTATTGAGAAAGAAAATGATTGACAAAGGCTACGTCAATGAAGACACACAGGCCATTTTCAAACAACATGCAACAGAGAATAAATATTCTTCATTGAAGTGGGGATTGATTGCATTCTTTGCAGGTATGTCATTGATTGCTATGGAATATATTCCTGTTCAACCTCAATCGCCTCTGCCCTATGGTTTGTTTGCAGTTGCTGTTTCACTTGGATTCTTGATTTACTATTCAATAGTGAAGAAAGATTCTGAAAATAAATCGTAACAAAGTTTTTTAGCAGCCGTCTCGTAAGCGTTTTCTAAATCCAATTTTATGTTTAAAAATTATTTTAAGACTGCCATTCGCAGTCTGTTAAGACACCGTTTTTTCTCTTCAATAAATATTTTCGGACTATCAGTAGCAATGGCTCTATCGATGGCGATTATCATGTTGGTGGCCGACCAAATGATGTATGATCGATATAACACCAAACGCGATCGCATTTATAGAATCAATAGCATTCCCTTGTCGGAAAATGGTTCTGCTATGAATGAAACCGCAACAACAACATTGCCCATAAAGCAAGAGCTTTTAGAAAACTATACTGGTATCGAAAAAGCTGTGCGCATAGTTCGCGGGTTTGGAAACAATTGGATGGAGCTCGACAACAATAACGTGAACATTCCAATTGCTGGATATTATGCGGATCCCGAATTCTTTGAGGTTTTTGAACACGAGTTTGAATATGGCAATCCCAAAACAGCTTTGGTGGAACCATTTTCCGTTGTTCTTTCCAAAAAAGCAGCGAGGTGCTGTTCGGATTCTATCGTGTTTCCCTATCAACCTTAGCAAT
>JASGIR010000018.1:0-45505 GCA_049840975.1 Cyclobacteriaceae bacterium
TACGTATTGCTAAGGTTAGGAAACACGATAGAATCCGAACAGCACCTACTGAGCCGTAAATAGCTTTGAGTTCGATGTTTGTTTTATTTTTTAGGTTCACCACTCCAACGTGTGTAAGTTTCAGTCCTTCCAAAAAGAGACACCCCGACATATCCACGGATGCTTAGATTGTTAGCATCTTTTAGCGTCATTTTGCAAGAATAAGTTTTTCCTTCCCTCGGGTCATAGATCGTTCCGTTCTCCCAGACTTTTCCTTCCTTATCAGCTTCAAAATCTTTAAGTATAACCAATCCTATTACTTCCCTGGTCCTTAATGCCGGGTCAGGATTCTTTTCGTCAGTTGATGTCCTCCGGTACCCCAAGTGATTTTTCCGAAATACTTATTTTTCTCCTTATAAATAAGAATGCGGCTATCCTTCTTAGACGAGAGCCATTCGCCAGTGATTAAGTCTTGCCCCTTTTGTCCTAGCGATAGCGTAATTGAACAAATAAAGACTGCAACGGAAAGTGTGAAGTGTTTCATGTTAAATGTTGTTTTAATTGTTTTGAAATAAGTTTTGTACTTGTCTTTTTACCTAGGTTTTTTCAAGTAAGCGTAAACAACGTATATTTAATTAACAGTGTTCAGTAATAGGGATAAAAAAATCGAACAACCTGATTCTCACTCGTTTTATTTTACTCCCATTAATTTTCTGACATATTTTATTCGAAGTCAGAAAAAACTTTTCATAAACTTTGGTTAAGAATATTCATGATCAATGATTCTTAGTGCCTCTACTAAATAATACAAGTCATCTTACAAAAGCTATGACAAGTCACTAAAACTTTTCTTCAAAAGAATTTAAGAGTCATTTTATTAACCTAAGTTATGATTATCGAACATCAACAGAAGTAAACGGCGAAGTTGCTTTGTATTTATTATTGGAAGTAATAAATTTTACGCTGTAACATTTCAATTACTTTCCGATGAGTTTAGAAAATCCCAAGATCATTCCACAAACCGGTTTTGCGCAATACGATTTTTCGACTATGCCAAACTTCTACTACACTTGCGATATCATCTCCTCCAAACCATCAACGACTGATGTTACCAATTACTGCGCCAACCTGGATATCATTAACGAATGGTGTTTACTTCATAAAAGGCAAGTTGGCTTCGTATTGATTAACTCCACCAATTCCATCTCGATGCCATCTCATTTCAATATTGCCATTGGAAAGTTTATTAAGAAATATAAAGCTGCAAAGCTGAACACAATACTCGCAGGAGCATTTGTGTTCCCCAATCCAATGGCTAAAATGGTACTGAAGGGAATCGCTATTGTTTCTGATTTCCCTTTCTCTGTGCATGTCGTTAGCACTAAAGAGGAAGCTATCAAGGTGATGAGCAATCAGCTCCGGAAGGCTGGTCTCGTCTCTTGATGACTAGACTAGAAAATCGCAATCACTTCGCCAATTGATATTTCTCAAGATGAATTGATCCATTCATCAGTCATTTTGTAAATTGAACCTTATGAAAACTAAGACGCTTCGGCTAGTAGACAAGTTAAAACATCGTTTCCAACGAGTCCGATTTGGAGAATACTCATACAATGAAGGATAATATCATCGGCAAAAAAATAGATCCCTCAGCAGCAAACGCGATTACCGCTGCTGTCAAGAGTATCGTTCCAATGTCAGACTCCGATATGGAACTGTTGATGTCTATTCTTGAAAACAGAACTATAAAGAAGCATGAATATCTTTTGAAAGAGGGAGAAGTGAGCCAAAATGTATATTTCCTTATCGATGGCTTTTTTAGAATGTATTATATCGACCACACGGGAAGTGAAATCAACTATAGATTTACAGACCGAAATAATTTCTTTGTCGACTTTCAAAGCTTCGTCACACAGAAACCATCACACTTTTACTGGCAGGCAATGGAAAATTCAGAAATGCTCGCGTTGCCTTATAACAAAATTCAAGATGCTTATGCCTCCTCACCCGCTTGGAGCAACTTTGGCAGGCATATCGCAGAGCACGTATACCTGCAATTGAATGAGCGGGTGGAGATGCTACTATTCATGAGCCCTGAAGAACGTTATTTGCATCTCCTTAAAACCAGGCCACAGATTTTTACGCAGGTTTCTCAATTTCACTTATCCTCCTATCTTGGAATTAAGCCTGAATCACTAAGTCGCCTCCGAAAAAGATTATTGCGACATTGATTTCCTAACCAAAGTCAACGGCCCACCTCTCCGTTCCGCCCCAATTTTGAGCCATAAAACAAACAATTATGGCACCAAAATTATTTCATCAAAAAACACGGGATACAAAATATAATGCCCGGTACGTCCAGAGTTTCATCATCAATTTACCTGCAGAAAAAGTCAACCTGTATAAATGGGTAACAGGAATGACCGATTCGGATTATGCGATGTATTCCCCTGCTCATAAGGCAATGGGGAGTTTTTTCAAGAACGATACCTTCTACATGATCAACGTGGAGAATATCGGCCTTGAAACGGTTATCCAGCGCTATGAATTAAACTATCATTCACCCAACCATGTACAATTCTATTCCGCCAAAAGTATAGCGTACATGATGAGGTGGTTCCCGGTAACAGTAGGAGTGCCGTGGGAATTATACGTTCAGCCTGTCACAGCAAACAGCTGTCGATTGATTTGTCTTATCGGTGTTGACTTCCCAAACCTGTTCCTCAAAATCGGGGGATGGCTTAGCAGCTTCGGCGGCATGTTCCTAACAAAACATCTCAAAAAAGAGGGTAAGGCGTTTGCGCGTGACATCGAAACAAAATTCAAAAGATCCTTAATGTCAAAAATTATTTAACACACTTAAACAAGTAAAATTATGAAATCTAAAATCTTAAATCAGAAAACAAAGGACACTAAGCATGCAATCAGGTATGTTCAAAAGTTTTCCATCAATCTACCAGTTGAAAAAATAGACTTGTACCAATGGTTGACGGAAATGGAAGACACAGACTATGGTTCATACTCAAATGCTCACGTTGCTATGGGTAGTTATTTCGATGACGATGTGTTTAACACAGTCAACGTAGAGAATATTGGCAACGAGACATTGGTTCAGCACTATCAAATGAAATATCATGCCCCAGACCATGTTCAACTTTATTCTGATAAGACAATTGCCTATGTAATGAGGTGGTTCCCCGCTGTGGTAAGTGTACCCTGGGAAATGCAAGTAAGAGCAACATCAGCGAACACCTCCGAATTGATTTGCCTTATCGGTGCCGATTTTCCAAGCGGGTTTCTAAAGTTCGCCGCAAAGATGAACGAGTTTAACGGTTTCTTTCTCAAAAGACACCTAAAAGAAGAAGGGAAAGCGTTCGCGGCAGATATTGAAAACAAATTCAAATAACCAGGGAATAAAATTCTAACCCTTTCAGTTATGGGATACTTATTCATCATGATGCTCATGGGTTTATCTTTCAGATTGTTGATGAACCTAGCTAATCGAATTCTCAGGAATCTATTTAGTGAATCTGCAGCTGTTACGACTCCTGAAGAATGGGAGCGGTCATTGATCAGCAATGCTACCTCTGTCACACCCAGATCATTTTCATCAAGGCCCGGCAAGACCGATGCCATAAAACAAACTGAAGACAACATTATCTATGAGCCATTGATGAAAGCAAGCTGATGGCCGGTTTTTTTGATCAAAACAAACAACTTTTCATCCAGTCCATTGTAATTTGATTTCGAAGTAAAAATGAAAAGCAGCCTAACAACTGCTTTTCATTTTATCGATGTCGTGATTAGTGTCGTCCTAAGTCTGCTAAAAATAATTTCATAAAATACCCTCCGTGATCTCCACCGTGATTTCTCAAAACAAAATGGCCAAGGAAATATTTCCTTGGCCAAAAATTTTGATCTCATTATGGTCATAACTTGCTTCCAAAGCAATTGCATGACCAAATGTTCAGCTTTTCGGGACAATCGAAGAAGAGTATGATAACTGGTTTTTCAAAGTGTCCGATGCTTCGACATAATCACGCAAGAATTGAACATCGATGAAATCCCAATAGAATGGCTCTCGAATCAATGCTGATTCTATCGGTTCTTTCACGACCGGGATTAATTGGAGGAATAGATCAACTCCATTGTGGATTTCCTCATATGTGTTTCATAGAATTTATAAATAATATATTCTTTGAAACAGGGCATTAGAGTCTCTTGACTATTTGCTGGCCAACATAAATAATCTACATCATATTCTTCAGAGAATTTGACTAACTCAACTGACGTGGATTCGAGAAAATGCATCACATCTAAAAATTCATTTTCGAATTTGTAGCTGTAACTTTTTTGTAACGAAGCTATTTGAGCCTCTAACTGTTCTGTTAAAAGTTTGATTTCGTTCTCAGCTCCTTCAATTTCATTCTGATGTTGTCGGAATAAATTGAGTTTTTTAGCTGCTTCACTTATTTTAAAGGCATCGATTACATTTTCGAAAGGATAAACCTTCGCGTTTTGTCCATAGGTATTGAGCACCAACTGAGCACTCCACATGTTGTATTGAAATGGATCGTTTTTCATAATTGTTAGTATTAGTATTTAAGATTTAAACTGTTATTAATTGATTCTAAAAATTCAATTCTTCGGTAGGCCTCCAGCGTGGCCTCAATTGCGCGAATCTCATTTCCACCACTCGGATGGAAATAGACTACAGGATATGAATAGGTAGCACTCTCTGATCGCATTTTATCAACCATTTGGCGCTGATTGGGGAATAGCATGTCGTTCGTAAGAAATGTGTTTGTCACGCCAATTTGGTCATTGACCACATAACCCAACGCAACACCCTCGGGATATACCGCAGCAAACATGTTAAATGTTCCGTCTGAGCTAAACAGGTGACCGATATACATTGTTATTGGATCTTCTTTATAAAAGAAATGCTCTGCCGTTTGCTCTACGTTCACATTCAACTTTAGCAGACGCTCTGCATATCGTATGAAAAAATGATGATTGTAAAAGCTGACGCCTGTCGGGCCGATGCTGGCGAAAAATTTTCCAATCGAATTCTGTCCCCATGCGCCAATTGTGACTAAGCCCTTCTTGGCCGATGAAACATAAATTGTGAATGTCGTTCGGTTTTTCGTCTGTTCGGTAAAAGTGAATGTTGATCTGTTGAATTTTTTTAATTTCTTGAAAGCCCTATTCATTTTTGAAGTCAGGCGTACTTCTATGCATTTATATTCGCTCGTCAAGTGATCGACTATCTCTTCACGTGACATTGTTGGTAAAATCATAACCTATGGGTTACCATGTTAAAACAATTCTACCAAGCCACTTTTAGGCTTTGGACGGTAATACCTTCCTTTTGCATACGCCATCAAGAATTTACGTTCAGCTTTGACAATATTGCGATCATCGTTTTTAGATGGGTAGGCTTTAAGCCTCCTGATTGATTCTATAATCTCGTTTCTAAAATTTTTTGAGCGCAAATTTGTTACCACTACGGAGCTTGGGAATAATCTATGCTTAAGGAAAAATTCAGTATCAATGACGGTAAGTGTGTCGTACAGCTGTTCATGTGAGAATCGATTTTTATCGTAGTTGGCAGGTGGTATGTACTCCGGGTTGAATAGTTGGGTCTCATGAACTACACATCCAACGCTTGCTGCGATCAAACAAGACATTAAAACCTCCGACTTATTTCTCAGGACATAATCCAGATCACGCGATTTTGATTTATATATAGTGTACATAAAATTTGTTTTTGAAAAAGGCTGAGTAAAGCCTCAGCCCTGAGTTACAGTTTTAAAGTCCGTCCATTACCACGTCACCATTACCATTGAGAAAAATGGATGGCGTTTCGAATGAATCACCTTTAGTCGAAGCTGGACGCTTTCTGATAATTTCAGGATCAGTGGAGCAATAAAACTTCCACACCTTAGACTTACTGCCACTATAGGTCACATTCCATGCAGTCTTCTTTTCGTATTTCAACCTTTGAAGAGACATACCTATTTGGGTATAAGTAAGGTTTCTTTTTGTCTTGTTTAAGATCAGATCCCTGATTTCTCCAACTGAAAGTAATTCAGCATATCTGTCCTTAGGATTCCACGGTGGACAATGCTCAAGCAAACATTCATCCGCCTCGGTTTTAACTTCGAAGTCTTTGCTTAAATCTGAGATCGCCTCAAGCAACTCGTCAGTAAGCCGTGTATCATAACCTGATTTGTACAAGGAGTATATTTCATGAAACAAATCCATCCGGTTTACACTATTCGCAAGATCTTTGTCGATCTTGTCCAGCCAGAATGGAATGAAGCGTCTATTACCCGTTGGATCGCGAAGTATCGTATTGTTATTACCTGTCCCTGCAAGCGATGCGATACGTTTGCGCATTTTGTATGTGCGACCATACGGAAGGCGAAGAGGAAATTCAGGTGTAGTCATTGTCTGCTTCATGAATTCATTGCTGGACATATCTTTTTCTCTGATCTCGTCAATAATCAAAAGAGCCGAGCTACACAAGAGCATCTGAAAATCCTTCGTGTTAGAGAACTGAGTTATCCTCACTAAGTCTGAAATTTGAGAAGGCAAAATATGGAGAAGCCAGTGTGTTTTGCCTAAGTATCCGTCACCAAGGAGAACTAAACAAAAATCATTCGCAACTGGTTTATAGAATTGCTCCATGAGCTTCACAAAGTAGAGTTCGACTAACACCTCTTTCAGAGGACGTTTTTCGTCATGCCAGTTGACAGTGACACCTGAGGCAGTGTCAGTAATTAAACTATCGGTGATTTTCTGAATATTGCCCTTCGGATTAACAGGCGTATAATCTTTAACTAGCTCGTCTATTCGATGAAACTTTTCGACATAATCAGACTCACATACAGAAAGAATGAAGTCTTTCGTGATTTTGCTAAAGTCATACTTACTCTGGAGGTAAACCAATGCTGTACATAGAGTCTCATCATCCAGCACCTTCCCGTCAAAATAAATTGCCTCGGTAAATAAATCCCGCCTAATTTTATGCCGTGTCGTTAGGATTTGAACCGTTATAAAATAGGGGTTGGCTTCTTCGGGTTGTAGTTCCGATACTTGGTGAACTCTTGGAATAATCCCTATCTGTCTAAAAGCATAGAAGAAACTTTTGATGGTTCTTTTGTTCTTTTTATGCTTTGACTCTCCCTTGAGATACGCTGTATAAAACTCATCACATTTTTCCTTCTGATATTTAAGTGACAAGCTGCTTACCTCATGGAATAACGCTCGTCCCTGCTCGCGAAATTCATTGCCAATCGGAAGAAGCAGATCGTTGACCCAATTAGAATAATCATTGATTAAAGAAGGTTTTATTCCTTTTTCACGCAATTGGGAAACAACGTCCAAAGCACGTTCGTAAGTGGTCTGATCAAATAGCTCGTCCACGTTTTCATTGACATCGTTATCAGAAATGTCTGGCGAATCAGATGTTGAGCACTGTATCACACTCTGCGCCTTTGGAGTTAGCTGATTGACAACTTCCGAAATGACCTCTGCACCAATGAAGGCCATCGGCTTATCATACTGATTGTCATTCACGAACTCATAAACTTTCCCAGATTGATGGGTGCTTCCTGGAGCTACTATTAGCCCATTGATTCGCAACTCAATCTGCTTGCAATCGAGACCTGATTCCTTCATAACAACAACTTTTTGTTGGTTGAATTTTTCAAGAAGGCCTTCGCTTGTAAAATAGATGTGATAACCACCACCACCTGTTTCAACTAACCACGGATAATCCTCTGGAAGCCCAAGTACCTTCAATAGTTTTTGCGCCTCTGGGTACAAGGCTTTATCCAGATCGAACGCATGCATGTTGCCAATTGGTCCGAGTATGATGCCAAGTCCCGTTAACAAGTGCCACTTTAGATTAAAAGCCTGAGTCTCAGTTTGACGAATAGATTGTGCATATTGCCATCTACCCATCGGACTTTTGCTATTTTTTGTGTAACCAACAATATTTACGCAATAGGTCATGTATAGAACCTCTGCTATCTCGCGTAGTTTTAATTTTATCTTTTTCATATTTTTTCGATTTGGAATTAGGGCGACTAGGAGTCGCCCTAATTGCTTTACTTAATCCGTTAATTGTTTTTTGCCAAACACTCTGCGGAAAGAGAAATCAGAACTCCTTTTCTGTTTCTCTTCTTTCTCAACACGTGAATTCCAAGACCCCCGCGCAGCCCAGCGATATTGTTTTGACAATGCCTTCATCTCAGCTTCAACAGTTTTAAACTGTTCAGGAAGAAGCTCTTGATGTTTGTAAGTGAGGTTGTACAACATCACCGTAGAAGTAACTGGCGCAAGAAGTGAAACATTGATACATGGGGTATTATCGCCATGCTGTTGTCTCATTTCCGTCAATGATTTTGCTCGAGATTTTGCCACAAATAGAAAGGGGTCACCATCAACGAAGTCATAATTTTCCAATTCAGGATATTCTTTCATTGAGTTTTTCAGTTCAGCGAAAAGCTTTTCCTGAGGGTCACTGAATTTGAAATTCAAAACTGCTTGATGTTCCTCACACAACTGAAGCCAGTTATAACGACTGGTCAGTACCGATAACGTTAGTGCTAAGTCAACTGTGATAAACTTAGCGTCAACAGTAGCATCTACTGCTGCCTTCTTTATAGAGGCACCGAGGTATCTAAGTGCCATGATTAAAAATGATGTTTTCACTTCTTTCAATTTTTGCTTCACATTTCCTGTAGTTGTCTCTACCTCACCATTTGTATGTCACAGCAATCCGATAAGTAGTTTTGCTGAAGTCCTCTCGAGCGGACGTTGTCGCTAGCTAAGCGATTAGTTTTTGATTTTATTTTTTCGAATTCTTTTCTTTGCCAACTCCACAACATCACCACGAAGGAATTTTAAACCTTTTCCAAGGTCATCAGCTGCATATAGCTCGCGATTCTCCCTGAGTGCGTAGACTGAATGGCGATCTTTCAGGCCGAGAATTTTCATTGCCTCGGCAGTATCAATGATGTCTTCAGGATTCTTTCCAGGTTCAACCGAAGAAATGGTTAAACCTTGCTCCGCTAGAATTTCTTGCAGGACTTCCTTAAGGACCGGTCTTATTGTGGCAGCGTAAGCTTTGAGAAGATATGGGTCGAACATGCTATCGTCTGGTTGACGATAACAAAAGTGAGAAATCGTAATCCCCACAGATTACGATTAAATCCAGGATTTAAATGTTGACTTTTTGAAGCCTAATCAGGCTGTTAGCTCCTTTTGCTTTTTTTTCTGCCAGCGTTAGGTTTGGGGGCAACGGCTTTCAAACCTGGATTTTCTTTGATTCCCAGAAAATACGGGCCCTGGTAGCGATCGAAAAGATCTTTGAATTGGAGTTCGACTTCGGCTGCTGCTGATTGATCAGGATTTAAATCGGATACAATTGAACTTCGCTGAGGTTTACTATCAAATTGAACGTATTCCAAAACACATTGTGCTATTTTTTCTTTGCTCTTGCTTGGGAACTTTGCCCACTTTCTTGCAACGAGCGTATGGAGTAATTCAATGAATTTAGAAGGAGGTCCGGTCCATTCAATTAGTGATCCGAGATTCTGTATACCAAGAGATTCCTGTTCTTTTTCAACAGATTCAACCTGCTTATTTAGATAAGTTGGAAGATAGAGTAACATTTTTTTTGCCTCATAAAACGTATTGCTACTATGATCACCTTTCTCATGAGGCCCGATTCGATCATCGCTTATCCATGTTCCTAAATTTATTTCAGCTAATGCGTTTATGAATTCGGAATAAAATTCCAATTTTTTTCGGGCCTCTAATTTCCCCACCACCCGCTCCAATTCTTTGAAAAATCTCCCCTTCATAGTGAAGGAAGCGTCAATCAAAAACCTGGCAAAAAAATTCAAATCATAAATTCTTAAACTTTCGCCATCATTCACTCCCTCAACAATTTCACCTTGGTTCTTGTCAAAGATCGTGTCAGCATGGTATTTTCCGTTTTTGTAAAACGAATTGAAGAACTCATCGTTGTTGAAATAGTTTAAGAACTCGTGTAAATGCATCTTGTCACTCTTTATTTTCAGGCAATGTACTCCAAGCTTGGTCAGATTCCATCTTAAGTCTTGGTTCACTTACGTGAATATAACGGTTAAACGACTTTATATCACGATGTGAACTGATCTTCATAACTGTCTGCATTGCCATCCCATTTTGGAGTGACTGGGTAATATAGCTTCTCCGGGCACAGTGGGTCGTAAGCATCATGTATATAGGTTTAGTAGACTTGGTGCGTACACCAGATTTGTAGGTCACCACTTCCACTTCTTCAAAGAACTTAGCCTTGATTCCAATTTCCTTCAGGTATTTGTTTAGGTTGACATTACTTATGGTTGGTATTCCGCTTGGGTACTTCGCAAGAATCGATCGTGAATAAGTATTCAGTGGTATCCGAACAATATCATCCATCTTTTCGGTACGCACAATCAAGTAGTCGCCTTGTACATTCGCTTGCTTAACCTTTGAGTAGTCCGAAAAACGAAGTCCTGTACTGCAACCAAAAACGAATAGATCGCGCGCCCGTTCAAGCCTCTTCTCGTTACTTAAATCAAGAGCGTTCAAAATATCCAGTTGCTCACGACTGAGTGCAAAGATTGAAGTTTGATTACTGGGCTTTTTGAATTCACGGAATTTGTGATTGTCAGTGATTCCTTCTGACACACAAAAATTTAAGAACGACTTCAAATGCTTCACACGTGAACCCAAAGTATTGTGGGCATATTTTTTCTCCAAATACATGAACTTGTAATAGTCATCTGCAAAAGACTTTGTTATCATTGAGAATGTCAGTTGCATGTCAATATGTTTTTCAAATGCTTCAATCACAAGTTTTGATGATTCGTATTGAGCGATCGTAGCAGGTGCTCTTCTCTTCACGTCACGTTGATACGAAATGAATCGATCCCAATGATCGAGAATATTTTGAGATATGATTTTTTGAGGTTCTTCAACAACAGGGTTCTCTCTTCGTAAATACTCGTTCTTCAACGCATCAACAGTAGGATCAATTTTTCGGTCTTTCAAGTCGATTCTAATTTGATCAACTTGAAGCTTCTTCTTTTCAATGAAATTGTTAATACCTGTAAACCCAGCGTAGGATTTGCGGACTCTTTGATTTTCCGGATCCCAGAATTTTGGAGGAACCCGTTCACCCGTAGAAATATCCGTAGCCTGGTCTCCGTGAGAATATCTTACGAAAATAATTGACTCACCTTTTGAGTTCGTTTTGCTTGCTCTTAAAAATAATTTTGTCTTTGCCATCACTTCATTTTTAGACTACAAAAAAATAATCCCGACAAATGCAAAACAATCCATTATATTTTTTGACAACTCATTTAGTAGAATGTTTAAACCACTAAAGTGTCAACTGTCAACTCGATTGTTGTGCACTTAAAAACGGGGGCGAATGTGGAGTTAAATAGTATGTGAAGCTGGGGTTATTAAAGAAATATTTTCAAAGGTGAACCAGGTTGGAAGTGTGAGGTGGTTCATGGTGACTACAAGTGATGAATTATTTTTGATTGATTATAAATTCAGTTCCACGAGTTGAATCAAACATCGATATGAAGAATATCCTTTGAAAGAATGTCTCAATGTCAAAGACCTCTTGGAGTTGTTGAAGGTCGATTTCATCAAGCCCATTACCGACGTGATCATTGAGCGCGAGCCACCAAGTTGGATACTTATTTCTATAGGGCCTTATCTTTTCTTCTTTCTCCTTAATTATTAAAGGAAGGCTATCCATAATATTGGCAATCACAAATCCGCCACCATCGCCATCAGAATAAGATCCGAATACAAATGGCTTTTTGAAGTTTTTGGTTGATGGGAAAAATCGGAGTCGAAAATTCTTATTGATCTCATATTCTTTTATTTGATCAATGTAATTTAGATGTTCAATGAGAACCACCTCAATCTTTTTTAGAAGCTTATTATCAATGGCCAAAGGACGTTTAAAGTCATAACTTAGAAAACAACTTTGTTCGGTAGTTACGGAATCAAAGGACTTGATTGTCCTACGCATTCTCGGTAGAAGTTCATACTCAAGTTCTTCTAACGGCTGAGTCGATCCATCGACTTCTTTAAACTGATTCAACCTCCTCACTTCGACTGCAATTGAATTGTTGATCAATAAATCAGGAGGTGTTTGTCCATCTGGTTCATGAACGATATTTGTATATCCTTTAGATTGAAAGTACTCAATCGCAACTTGCTCACCTGGCTTGATTTTCGGTCTCGCCATCAAACATGAGGTTGCACAGGTACCAGAGGTGATGCAGAATTTGGATTCTGAGCTCTAAATTGAATAACCTTGTTTAGATAAGCATAAGTGCGCAAGCATCCTTCACAAGAAATCTCCAATTGGGCTTTGAAGTACTCAGGCAACTCCGACTTCTCCTTCCAGATTTTTGTAATTACATCTGGTTTTGTTGAATTGGAAATATGTTCAAAATGGTATGAGGTCTCATACTGATAATAATGTACAACGTCCTTTCGGTAGCCATTTAAAATAGAATATTCGTTTTGTTTGAAGTTGTGTAGCCAAATAAAGTCAGCATCACGTTCACCGATTTCGTAAATTTTGTCAATGACTCGTGAGAAGTCTACCGACCGAATATTGGGAATGATTGACGGATAAAATGAGTAGAGTAAATCTCCAATCCGGTCCCAGTAGTTATATGCCTTTTCAAAACAGTTGCTGACATAAGTACAATATCTGTGATCGTAAATATTTTGGTGATAGTGAAACACAGGAAATTTCATCGTTTGAGTGTCCACTTCTTTCAACGGATTATTAATATATGGTCGATACAAGAATAAGTTGGCGGCGAAATACATTAAATCTTGATTACAGTTAACAATGTCGCGCAGGTTCTTATAACTGTTCCAGTTTTCAATCGTCAACTGAGAATTCGGAACGGCCATAATATTAACCCCATTATAGTTATACTGGTTGTCAGAAAGGCATGTCATGTTTTGAGATGAGTAAACCTCGAGAATTTGGTCTCGGATTAAATCAAGAATTTCTTTAGAAGTCATGGTGTTAATATTGAGCCTTACCTAAGCCACATAGTTAGCAATCTGTGCTATGATCAGACCCGCCCTTGCCTCAAGGAAATCTTCAAATTTATCTTCGCTCCACAGCTCTTCGCTTGGCGGGATAAGGTGACGTTTTACAAATGCCGACTTATCAGTGACATAGTCAGAATCATTAATCCAAAGTGCAAATTCCTTTCCGTTCTTATCACCTCTGTTTGTCCCATAGTCAATAAGCTGAAAATTTTTAATGCTGTTGATTTTTTCTGGGGCTACGCCTTTGGCTTCCAACCTTGACTTGGGCATAATATGGTCAATATCTTGTATTCGGATCGTTTGTCCCTGATCATACATTAGGTAGTAAACAAAAGAACTATCCAGGTTATCTAAATTATCACTTTCATAAACCTCTGTGAAAGTGATTGGGTGATCTTTATAGACATTGAATAATCTAGCAACGGGAAAGTCTCTGTTCTTATGTTCTTTGATTTCCTCGAGCATTTTTTTTATCCCAGTTTTATATGGAATCCAACCCGCACCCTTGCTTCTAAACACACCGTTAATTAAGGAATTATATAGCCACTTTTTAATCTTGGGGTACTCGGAATTTCCTGTATCATAATTGTCAAAGTACTTTGTCAATTCCGTATCACCAATGCTTTTGTGAAATAGATGATATGAAATAAAGAATAACGGAATAAATGATCTGTTCTTTTCTCTATAGTAATGGTTCAGCTTAGAATAAATTAAAAAATCCTTCAAAGCTTTGAGAGTGGCTTTTATCCTTTCCTTATTCTTGATTGCAAAGTCTGCGTCAGCTGCTTCAATTTCTGACATTTCTTTTTTATGATTGTCCTGTAGAATAAAAATCAGTTTTATAAGGTTGTCTTGGTTCAAGCCAATATCCAAGAAGTCCTCAAGAGTTTTATCTAAAAACTCCTCCATCTTCCAATCAAACCCCTTTAGAATTGAGGCGACTAAGTCAAACGATGAGAGTTGGGTCCCTCCATCATTTAATCGTCTAAATAGCTCTACAATTTTTTGCCTGTTTGTTAATTCATCTGTTTCTGTCTTATCTACACCGACTTCTGAAACACCTAAACATTTTCCGGCGATGATATTTGTTGAAAATGCTCCAACGTTTTCCTCAACATGCGTTTTTTGTTGTTCGTCCTTTATACCATCCCCCGCTATGATGCTCCTCGAGACTTGTCTGTCATTATTGTTTGCTAGCTTAAGCTTTTTGAGTAGCGCGCTAGCGGAAATCCATTTATACTCTTTTATTATTTTTTCGCTATCATCTTTTGCCTTAGTCGGTAATTTTTCGAAATTACTTTCGAATTTGAATTCAAACTCAGTTTTATAGTTACTGAATAAGTCGAAATACAGAATCTTTCCGTTAATGCTGCCAGTTAATCCAATATAAAAGGATTGAAGTCTCTGTTGGCCGTCTATTACAAAACTCTGAGTTTGTTGCAATATGCCTGCATCATGTGATTTTTCAATCTCCCCGTTCTTTGTGAAATGACGAAAGTTGAAAAGTGGTTTGTATCCTTGTTCTTCCTTCAGTACCATTATTCCACCGAAGGAATCGCCCTTTAATAAGGTGTCAAACAAGAGTTCCATTTTGTCTTCCTCCCAAACAAGTCGTCTTTGTATTACCGGCAGTACATACTTTCCGCCTTCTATTTCAGAAATTATATCCGATATGTGGTACGATTCCCAGTTTGCCATTTTTTTAAATCTTGGTTTATTCGATATACTTTACATTCAAGTCTTTCAGGAAATTCATGTTAGTTTAAGCTCCAGGTAATTTGAATTACATTTGGTGAGTTCAGTAATCATGGAATATAAAATGATCAAACTATTGGCGCTCATTTGAAATAGGATTACAACACAAGGCCTTCCACTAATTGTAGATATTGAGCACTTTCTTCCAATAGCATCAAAGATCTATCTCCGGGAAGGCTCAATAACTGATGGCCACCTTCTGGGAGCGCTTGATGGGCAGGTTGAAACTCAAGTCTTGTTAACTCTTCAATAAGAGAAATGCCGACTTGATATGTTTGTCGTTCATCAAATTCGAGAAATGGCTTTTCTTTTTTAAGTGACTCTGTAACCGCTATAAAGCTATGATCGGGTTTAACATAACCATCTTCTTCAACCTCAACTTTGTGAGACATCAAGAACGCAGCGTAACACAAAGTGTCCGCTTTGTTAACAAAATAAATCACTTTCCAAAAACGAAGTGGACACTTAACTTTCACTCTGCTCTCAGGTATTTTGAGCCACGGGTCATTATTTGCAAGGACTGGTCCGGTAAATACTATTGCTTTTTTTGGCTCCTTTGATCGCCCACGAATCAACACTGAATTCTCAAGTGCCTTCCAAACTCCGTTATTTATCGCCTGGTGCTGTGGACTGGCGTTAGTATAATGAAATGTTGCAGCCGCGGCTGTCGCAGCCAATTCTTCGTCATGCAAGGGATCCCATTGAACATCCTCGCGCCTCACCATATGACCCTTTGCAAGTTTATGCTCCGACTCCTTCTGGATCGAATTTACAGCCTTGTAAATGCTAGTGCTAAGTTGCTCCGTTTCCTTGATCCTACCATCGGCACTAAAAGCACCCGACCTGCCAATCGAAATCATCCTCTCTCTGTACAGGTTCGCTGCAGTCAACAATGGGACTCTACGAGATATGGATTGCAAACTTGAAAACGCTATGAATGGTAATTCGAAATGACCGGTATCAATATTGATTGCAAGATCATCCTTCCATTGATCAAAATTGGGAAAAGGGATTTGAAACCCGTGGAGGAATTCGGGATTATATCCCTTCCAGTTCTCTGGCGTCTTCCAAGTACGAGGCATTAATTGCTAAGATATAGGTGACTATTTCTTTTTGCCAGTACCGCCACTTCCCCATTTCTTTGCCGGACTCTTTCGCTTTGGTGCATACTTTACTTCGTAAGGCTCAGACTTATTTACATAGTTCTTGTCTTTGGGGCCAGGTTTCTTTGCCATATTCTTTTGCTTTAGAATGTAATTTACGCAATACCAAAGAAACCACTCAACTCCATAGGAGTGTCTACTATTTTTTCCCCATTCTAATTACTCTATTCCTCTCTCGACTGTTTTTTAGCAGGTATTTGCCTTTAGGCCACGGGCTGGCCCATGGGGGATAGGGACGGATCAAAGTGGTTGGAGGAGCATAACCTGAGATGCAAATTTCTTGAAGGTGGGTGCTTAGAGCTCTGAGGAGGTTGAAGGCATAAGGTCATTTCTCCAGCGGGATCACGCATACTGCGAAAAGCCTCTGAAAAAGAGGCTTTTTTATTTTCGCCTTCACGGATTTAAAAGAAGTGTAAGTCTCCGCCCGTTTTCTTATCATGAATCTTTGTTTCATCTAGAAATTATCTGTTTAGCGGTCTTCAACGTAACGGTTGTTTTGACGGTAAGTCTGGCAGATTAAAAGCACAAAAATTTTGCGAGTATTGTTTTTGCTCAAAACAGTGGAAAGCGATGCGTGGCATTTATATCAGGAATCCGATAATGCCAGAAACACATACTAAACTCAGAGTTCAATTAGATCACTGGTCGCAAAGTGCCACTTTACAGGCTCACCAAGCTCAGTCAAAAACTTTGAGTTTCTCAAAATTTGATTTTAAATTCAGCCTAAAGAAACGCTCGTGAAAACTAACATAGGAATAAAAGACAAGAATACTCAGGCTGTTGCCAATATCTTGTCGAAACTTTTAGCAAATGAATCAGTATTGCTTGCGAAGACACGCAACGCTCACTGGCATGTTTGAAGGGCCTGATTTTCACTCCATGCATTTGTTTTTTGAATCGCAATACAATGCGCTGGATGAAATCGCTGACCGTGTGGCTGAGCGGATTCGTTCACTCGGACACTATGCACCGGCCACGCTTACGGAATTGCTAAAACTAACGAGTCTCACTGAAAAACGCGGAGATAAAAACGACAGCGCAAGTTTTTTAAAAGACTTAATAGTCGATCACGAAGCGATTATTATTGAGCTACGCGAAAATTTGGATGCCATTGCAAATAAGTATGGTGATGCAGGTACCAGTGATTTTATTACTGGCCTGATGGAAGAGCATGAAAAGATGGCCTGGATGCTACGCAGTCACCTGCGATGACAAAGCCTTGGATTGCTTAGGGAAGCAAAACGAGCAATTTTCAAAGTCATGCCAACAAACTGAAAGTATATCAACTGCTTTGACGTAAGAAGTCCTATTCAATTGGCTATCACTTTTCCCTTCCCACCAATTTATTTATGAAATAGTACTGCTTAGTACTTCCTGTGGCCGCATCCTTTGTGAACTTATATCCTTGAGAGCAAAAGGAATAGTCGTACCAATAGGCGATTGCGATTATGCGAAATTCTTCACGAACTTGTTTTTGTTCAGATGAACCATTGAATTTAATTACTTCTCTCATCTGAGTCTGATTATCTTTATCCTTTGAAACAACTGTAAGTTCATCTTTTTGACAAAAGAAAAATAAAGACCGGCCGAGCAGGTTGCAAAAATCTGTAACATTGCTGATACTATATGTGTATAGCGATCCAGGAGTAGCTTGGACGACATTGCGAATTGATCCGTCAAAATTTATTTTTATTACAGCTGCCGATAAAATCTCCGCATTCAATCCTCCTTTAGCTTTGTATGTACAGCAGAAAAAATCAAACCCTTCAGATGATTGGGTTAATCGAACCGGATATATCTTAAGTTTAAAGTTAGGCACACCGCCCTGTTCTTTCTCATGTTTTTCTTTTTCCCTAACGTGATTGAGCTTTTTATAAGATAGGAAGTCTAGAAAATGATCCAGTTCACTAAAACTATATATTTTTAAATCCTCGCTTGCCTTCTCAAAATTCCGCAGAGAAAGAATGAAAAGCCCATTCGGCTTTAGCGAGCCATGAATAGACCACATACCTACAATCATTGCTCCCTCCTTCGATTTTTCCATTATAGCTGTAAATATTTTTTTATTGCTGCCCAGTTCAATCTTTTGATGGCGAACTTTTTTCCCCTTAAGATTTATTTCATCTAGCACTAAAAATCGCTTGTCGTCATTCGTAGTAATAGAAACAAAAGAACTATCAGTAAATGACCTTACATCGTATAGAATTGATTTTGGAGGAAAACTGACGAGGCGCAAGTCAGGCATTTCACTTCCAATATTTTGAATATTTATTATGGCTTCATCCTTAAATGTGCCTCTGAAAATAAGGCGTTTGTTATCAACTATAAAATCTGTTAGAAATTCTTTCTTTAACAAAGCCGGACGAATCTTAATTAACTGTTTAGTGAGTAAATTAAATTGAAGTACGATCACTTGTTTAGGAGAATAGAATTTGTCGATCATTAAAATAAAAAGCGTGTCGTCAGCCAAAAAATGACGACCATATACCATCACTCTATCAAGATCAAAATGCAATTCGAAATTAGTTTTTAGATTCTTATCCAGCTTTACGATATGATACTGCTTTCCGTTTGTGTGAAGTAGCACTATACCCTTTTCTGCCAGCACCAACGGCATGAAGGAGTCAAAAGGATTAGTTTCAATTTCAAAGGCTTCACGTTGAACAACTTCCTGGGCCTTTATAAAAAAATGACAAAAGAGAATTGTAGCAATTACTACACCCATCTCAAACACTCCCCAAAATTTTACCATCCAAGGATTTACCATAGCGCCTTTAAAGACTGAAATCCGTCCTTAACCAACGCGAATATAGGTGTGGGTAAAACCTACAGCAACATGTGTCCTTTATTATTTAAAATCAAAACGCAAAGTTATTTAGCCATCATATTTCGGCTGAGTACCTTCACATTAGAATGGGCAAAAGAAATGAGATTGAAATTGTTTCTGTGTAACCAGCGGTCAACAAAAACAATATATCCGATAGTAATTGTTAAAACGGTCAAGTGCTTTTTTCATAATAGTTAAATCGGGATTGATAAAACTGTTAAAGCATTCGAGACTTTTAATGAGGATGAAGAAACTGCATTTTGGTTGAGCTCAAATCGAATCTTCTCATTTACTTGTTTGAAGTTGATACAGCTACCACGTTTGCCGTAGCCTTCAGCAGCCGTAACTGTAAGCACAGGCTTTCCGGATACAAGTGATTTTACATTTTCAAACTCCTGATTTTTTGATGGACTTAAAAAAATTACCCTACAGTTTGAAACATCAGATAAGTTGTTAATAAGCTTTACAAAATATTTTTTTGAGTTTTTGGGCTTGCCATCGTAGGTCTTTAATGATTTGTAAAGCTCTTCATTGCCCCAAATGCCGATCACAAAGTCGCCAGACTCAGATTCATCAGGCCATTGAATGTATTTTGTAAAATTAAAAATCATGGCTGCATAAACTTCATTTTCACTTCTAACTTGAGCGAATAATTCTGTATAGCCAAGACAGAATAGGGTTAGGCTCAACTGAAAAATTCTTGCAGTGGAGGCCTTAGTGCATTGGAGTATCATTGCTGTCAAATATTATTTGGCTGCAAGTTTGTAGTAGTTTGAAGAAAAAATGGAGATTAGCTATTACCCTGTGTTTCCGATGAGGGATTAGCACAAAAAAATTAGTAGTTTGCTTAAGCCGATCTTGAATGAACTCATTTATTTAGTGTTTTATCCTACCTATGCACGAACAACTCCTTAAAAGTATCCTTCAGAAGATAGATTTAACGTCAACAGAAAAGGAGACTATTAGGCGATTCTTCATTCCAAAAAAAATCCGCAAAAGACAATTTTTATTGAATGCTGGCGATGTATGCCAATACATCACATTCGTAGAAAAAGGAATGCTTCGCTCTTTCAGCGTGGATGATAATGGCCATGAGCACGTGATGCAATTTGCTGTTGAGGGCTGGTGGATTTCTGATATGAACAGTTTCCTTTCAGGTGATGATGCGGTCTATAACATAGAAGCTTTGGAGGATTCTGAACTTTTGTTGCTCTCAAAACAGGAACTGGAAAACATGAATCAACAGTTGCCCAAAATGGAGCACTACTTTCGCCTGCTCATGCAAAATAATATTGTGGCGCTGCAACGTAGAATCATCGCCTCAATGAGTTTTTCAGCCGAGCAAAAATATGTGAAGCTCATGGATGTTTGCCCTGATATCATCGTGCGGGCTCCGCAGCAGCATATCGCGTCCTACTTGGGAATAACCCCAGAAACTCTGAGCCGCATCAGAAAACAGGTGGCTCACGGTAAAAACTCTTGATCTAAATCAAGTTCTTTCTTATCACACATCAATGACTTGAGGTAGTCTGCCATGGTATGTTTGTATCATCAAAACGGACAAAACTATGGCACGAAAAACAATCGCAATAATTGGGGCTACAAGCTTAAGAGGTACCGCCATTGCAAGAAGTCTTGCCAACACAAAGCAACATTTGCTTTTGATGAGTGACGAAAAAGATCAACTCGAAGGGCTCATAAAGGATTTGAAAGAACATTCAATGGCAGAAGTTGAGGCAATTTCATGCGCGAAAGAAGCATGCTGGGAAGCTGACATTATTATTTTGGCTTCAGCTAAAAAAGAAGTCGCTGAAAAAATTAAAGAAGTAGCGATAGGAAAAATAGTGGTGAGCGTTTCAAACCCACAAGAAAATATTGGACAACTAACAGATACAAGTTTAGCCGAAGAATTGCAACGCGAACTTCCTTACTCGAAAGTGGTGAAGACTTTCAATACATCACAAAATGAGAATTTCATTTCGCCTGTTATTGACGGTAAGTCTTACGATACGTTCATTGCCGGAAATAATTCAGATGCCATCGAATCGGTCTCTGAATTGATTCGTTCTATCGGACTCAACCCCTTCGTTGTCGGAGATTTGTCGATGAGTCGCGCGCTTGAGCGTATGCATCAACTTTTAATCCGTAAAACAATTGAACACAATAATGGATTAGCTTTTTAAACTAAACTCAAAAATAAATTTTAAACACTTAATTATTTTCAATTATGGAAACAGCAGTAGCAACTAAAACAAGATGGATCGTTGATCAAACACACAGCGAAATCCTTTTTAAAGTGAAACACTTGATGATCACTAACGTGAAAGGCGAGTTCAGAAAATTCAACGCTGAGATTGATGCCGATGGTGACGATTTCACTTAAAGCTTCTATCAACGTTAACATCGATGCGACTTCAGTCTTTACTAATGAAGACAATCGGGATGGTCACTTGCGTAGTGCAGATTTTTTTGATGTGGAAAAATTTCCAACGCTTACATTCAAAAGCAATTCTCTTAAGAAAGTCGATGGTGAGAACTATAAATTGAATGGCACGCTTACGATCAAAGGTGTGAGCAAAGACATCGCGCTTGATGTAGAATTTGGCGGCATCAACAAAGATCCTTGGGGAAATGAGAAAGCAGGTTTTTCATTGAATGGAAAAATCAACAGAAAGGATTTTGGCCTTAATTGGAATGCAGCCCTTGAAACAGGTGGTGTTCTTGTAAGTGATGAAGTGAAATTGCAAGCTGAAGTGCAATTAGTGAAGCAGGCTTAAAACCTGCTTCTTTTGAACTTTTTAATTAAATTATTGGTCAACTAATGGTTGACCTTTTTTGAATTATGGAATTTGGAATTTACACGTTTGCCGATGTGCAGCCCGACAAAGTTTCTGGCGAAGCAATGAACACGCATCAGCGTTTCAAGAATTTGCTAGAAGAGATTCAGTTGGCCGATCAAGTTGGCCTTGACCTTTTCGCATTGGGCGAACATCATCGGCCAGATTATGCGGTGTCTGCACCAGCCGTTGTTTTGGGAGCGGCAGCCACAATCACAAAAAAAATAAAACTTTCAAGCGCGGTTACAGTTCTGAGTTCGGATGATCCCGTGCGTGTTTTCCAAAACTTCGCAACATTGGATCAGATTTCGGATGGCCGCGCAGAGATTATGGCCGGCCGTGGGTCATTTATCGAATCGTTTCCATTGTTTGGTTATGACTTGAAAGATTATGATGAATTGTTTTCAGAAAAATTAGATCTTCTTCTGAAAATAAATGCAAGTGAAAAAATTTCTTGGAAAGGAAATCTTCGTGCACCAATTAACAACCTTGGTGTGTACCCAAGACCATTGCAAAAACAAATTCCAATTTGGCTCGCGGTTGGGGGAACTCCAGAATCAGCTATTCGTGCAGCAAGATTGCAGCTACCAATGGCGCTAGCCATCATTGGAGGAATGCCTGAGCGCTTTGTGCCTTTCGTGAATTTATATAAAGACACTGCACGAGAATTGGGTAGAGATGTAAACTCGTTGCCTTTAGGAATCAATTCGCATGTGTATGTTTCCTCAACTTCGCAACAAGCTTCGGATGAATACTATCCGACATATGCTGCAATGATGAATAGAATTGGAAAGGAAAGAGGCTGGCCTCCGTTGAGTCATGAACAATTTGAAATGAGCAGATCACCTCGTGGATATTTGATGGTGGGAAGTGTTCAGGAGGTGATTGATAAAATTCTTTTTGAACATGAATTATTTAATCATACGAGATTTTTAGCTCAAATGAGTGTGGGCACAATGGATCATAAGAAGATTCTAAAGTCAATTGAATTGTTTGGAACTGAAGTGATCCCAGCTGTGAAGAAAGCATTGGCGAAGAAAGAAACGGCTGTCACTGAAAAGTAAATTGTGGATCGAAAAACATTTTTGAAATCATTGGCGATTTTGCCTTTTGCAGGAGGAGCAACTATGAAATTGAATGAACTTAATAAAATGACACAGCCATTGAGCAACACTGAAAAAATGCCAGTGTTGTTTCTTGGTCATGGCAGTCCGATGAATGCTATTGAAGAGAACGAATTTGTTACGGGCTTTAGAAATGTGGCAAAGGAAATTCCAAAGCCGAATGCTATTCTCTGCGTATCGGCACATTGGGAGACTCGCGGCACATTTGTAACGGCAATGGAAAAACCTACTACGATTCATGACTTTGGTGGTTTTCCAAAAGCATTGTTTGACGTTCAATATCCTGCTCCGGGAAGCCCTGAACTAGCCCGTGAGACAAAAAGCATCGTGAAAAACCGAAGTCGGTCTTGATGATAAATGGGGGCTTGATCATGGCGCGTGGAGTGTGATCAAACATTTATATCCAAATGCAGATGTGCCAGTGATTCAAATGAGCCTTGATTATTATCAGACACCACAATATCACTATGAACTTGCAAAAGAGTTGGCCGCATTGCGCAACAAAGGTGTACTCATTATTGGTAGTGGCAACATGGTTCATAATTTAAGAATGGTAGCTTGGAATAGATTGGAGGATGAATTCGCTTTCGATTGGGCAGTGGAAGCAAGCGATAAAATGAAAAAATATATTTTGTCTGGAGATCATAAACAACTGATTGATTTCCATTCGCAAGGAAAAGCATTCGATCTTGCCATTCCAACTCCAGAGCATTTTCTTCCCTTGCTTTATACACTTGCACTTAAAGAAGAAAACGCAAAAATAAATTTGTTTAACGACAAACCTGTGGCAGGTTCATTGACAATGACATCACTTAAAATAAATTGATTATGGACAGCGTATCAGCACGTATTGCAAAGGATCTTTATAAAGTCGAAATCAAATCACCTTCTGGCAATTTGGTCATCGCAGATGAACCTGTCGACAAGGGAGGAAAAAATTTAGGTTTTGCCCCCAAAGAATTGCTGGCTTCAGCGCTTGCAGCTTGTACAAGCATCACCCTTCGCATGTATGCTGATCGCAAAGGTTGGGATTTGCAAGAAATGAAAGTTGATGTTTCAGTGGAAAGAGATGAAGCTGCTAACAAAACTACATTCACCAGGAAAATTGATTTGATCGGAAATCTAAATGAGGAACAACGCACTCGTTTATTAGCTGTAGCCAATGCTTGCCCTGTTCACAAAGTATTGGTAAACCCTATTTTTATTGAAACGAGTTTGGAAAAGTGAGGCTTGATTTGCTCAAACCTCACTTGATAATTCATCATTTAAAATTTAGCGGAATTACCATTTTCACGCTAATATTTCTTCCCATATTAAATGTGCCAACTCGACCAGTCGTATAGTTCACTGGATTGTATTTAAATCGGCTCATGTAATCCATGTAAGGTGTATCAAACACGTTATTACATGTGACATAAATTTTACAGATCGTTTTCCCGGACGACAAGATATCTCCCCCAACAGAAGCATTGAAAAGAACATAGCCAGCAGTTGGAGCTTTGCTCGCGCGGTATTCCGCAGACGTAACAGCAGTGCTTATCCCGTTATAGATTGCGAATTGCTGATATACATTGCTTTGCTGAAAAGCATCAAGCATTCCGATTTTTATGAAAACATTCCTCATTCCTTCCATTTTTTTCAACACGTTAAATCGCAGATCAGCGGTAATACGTGTTGGTGGAACGAAAGGCAAATATTTTACGGAATCAGGAACATTCTTCAATCCGCCAAAGACCATGCTGAGCCCTGAATTGAACTCTAGCCAACGCATTGAGCTCGGATGAATCGTTAATCCTACCTCTCCACCATAAAGTTGAGCTTTGCCTTGCGTGAATTTATAAACTGGAGCAGGGCCAAGCCCCGCTGCGTTCAATGAGTTATTGATAGAATCACCTCCGTGAATACTTTTCAATCCTTTGGCATAAATGAAATCGTTAATGCTGTTGTTGAACAAATCAATTTCAAGGCTCACATTTCGTGAGTTGATCCCAAACGCAATATCTTCTTCAAGACTTACTTCGGGTTTTAAATTATGGTCTCCAAGTTCATACACAACAGTTCCATCATGCACGCCATTAGCAGCACATTCGGAAACATTTGGTGCGCGCCAACCCCTGGCAATATTAGCTTTTACAAAAATATTTTCAGTGATGTTATAGGCGCCTCCGGCACTGAATGACAAACCACTAAAAGTTGATTTAAAGCCTTGAAATTCGTGGAATGAACTTGGAGCGTTTGGAGATGTTGGGGCCTGTGTAGTCGAATCAACCCAGTGATCTTGTCCATTAAACGTACGCGTGGTATACCGCAGCCCTCCGCTTAAATTCAGCTTGTCAAATTGCTTATCAACGATGGCAAATCCACCGATTTGAAAAAAATCGTAATTGGGAATTAATAGTAGAGTACCGAGACTTTTTGAATTTTGATAAACGCCATTAACGCCAGCAGTGATTTTATATCCATTGAATTGAGGTGACAAATATTTCACATCGTATGTTGCTGCATTCGAGTAGTAATAAATATTTGCTGTGTTAGGGATAGTCGGGTCATTACTTTCCTGACGTTGATTTCGTTGCCAAGAAAAGATTCCGGTGATACGACCATTGCCAACGGCAACACTATTATCCCACACCAACTTGGTGTGTTGTATCCTTTGATTAATGGTGAGTGGTTGATAGCTTGTTTGTTCTTGCTTTGTGGGAATAACATAAGTTGGGTCGCCACCACTTAAATCTGGATATGAAACTTGTCGCATCATCACCCCAGTAGTGGAGTCTCGAGTTCCATCAACGATCCCTGTGTGCATATCAAAATAGCTTGCGCGGACCTGGGTGTAGCCCCATTTTCGTATAAGCCCGATTCGCCCATCTGTATTGAAATTGTTGAACTGTGAATTCAATACGTAACCATCATATTTATTTTGATACGCATGTGCGGCAGTGTAATCAACTCGGGCGCTCCATGTGATTCCGTTTTTTGTACTCGAAACATGAAGCATGTTATTGATTAGCCCATTGTTAGTCTGATAATTCATCAGTACTTGACCTTTGGTCTGACCTTCTGGTAAAGGTTGTTCAGGAATTAGATTAACTACCCCTGATATCGCATCTGAACCGTAAGCCAATGAACCTGGACCTTTCAATATTTCGTAGCGGTTTACAGCATTTGCATCTGCTTCGATACCGAATTCATCAAACCAAGCTTGATCAACCAATTGTACTCCATCACTTATGGTAAGGACACGATTATATCCGAGACCTCGAATCACGGGTTTCGAAATGCTTTGTCCATCTGTCATCGCTGAAACTCCTGGAACTTTTGAAATCACATCAATCACATTTGTCGATGCTTTTTCAAGAATCTCATCTTGACCAACGGTGACTACTTGTATTGGACTTTTTTGTTTGTCAGTTGCGTAGCCCACACCAGTAACAATAACTTCATTAAGTTGAAGTCTTGATTCAGTCATTTCAAAATCAGCGTTAACTCCATCATTAATGGTTACACTCCGTATCTGAGTTGCAAAGCCAATAAAGCTTACTTCAATATTATATGTTCCGCTCGGAAGATTTTGAATCTGATAAACTCCTTCGTTGTTGCTTATAGCGCCTTGTTTTAGATCCGCAATATAAACTGAAGCGCCTACCATTGGCGATCCATCTATGCTGCTCTTAATTTTTCCCGAAAGACTATTCTGGGCAAAAATTGAAAACGAGAATAAAATAAAAACCCAAGTATAAATTATTTTGAGGTGCATAATTTGTTACGATTTTAAAAATGAATAAATCATTCCGCTCAAAATAAGCAAGAATGAAAACTAAAAAACAAATGATTATGCTTCCTCTGGCGGAGGATAGGGGATACGTGAGGAGAGGGATTCAAATGGAGAATTTTCTTTTGTTAAGAATTCATCCATGAAGAAATATGAGCTATTGAGTTCGACTACAATTTTGTGACAGAACAAAGGTTGAAATAGTTTTATTTTTCCTTGCGGTGAAGTTTGCTTCCACGCATGGATCATCGCGATAAGACATTCTTCCATGCTGTCCTTAACACAATAGATCCTATAACCGTTTTCTGTTTTAACGATTTTTGAAACGTCAAACATCTCATCATTGATTTCAAACTCGATGTACTCCTCTTCCCAATTTATTTTCAAAAACTCTTGAATTGTAAACTTAAAGACTTTCTGTTGTTCGTGAGCAGTACTTGAAACGAAGCTTTGGAATGAAGCCCGGTGGAACTCAAGAAAATGACTTGAAAAAATTACTAACGAGCTGGAAAGGCTAGTTGAAAGCAAAAAGAGATATAGCCCCATATTTTATTAACCTCTTCACAAGAAGCTAAGTTAAATATTCCCTTGCACTATTTCATTTTTCCAATTCTCATGAAGAGCGGAAAATTGACCCTCATAGTGGGGCCATAGAAAGAGGCAATCTTTTCCAATCAATGGCTCAACAGGATTGTGATTTTTCTCTTTAATAAATCTTTGAACTGCAGAGAACCAAGTGGAGAGATAGCCTTGCAGCTGATCAAGGGTCCAGTCAAATGAAAATGCAATTTCAGGTGAGCTTCAGTTCTTGAAATGGAAAGCCAATGGTTGTCAATTCTTCATCGATCAGTTTTCTTTCTTTATCCCAATAAGGACCTATTACATTTTTGTAAAAATCTTTGATAAATAGATCGAGCTGGGAGTTGATATTTAATAGTCCATAACCCCAGACAGCGATAATGGCATCTTGATTCGCAACACGTTTTTCACTTCAGAATAGAATTTTTCCCTATCAACCAGTGAATGGGCTGAGCTACACTTATAGATTCAAATTTATGTATTATGTCCTAATTCGCTTGTTTCTGCAGCGACACTGTAAAAAATATTTTCAGCCTTGGGCGCATTTTCAATTTGCTTGGCGCTAATATCAGTTGCAAATATTTTTTTAAATTTTGATGAAAGATCGCGTGCTACTTGCCCATTGCCTGTTCCGACATCCCACGCAGTGTTAAAACTTCTTAACTGACTAAAAATAAAATCGTAAAGTTCTTTTGGATACAGTTGGCCGAAAAGCAGCATATTGATTCGCATGATTTGAAAATAAATCTTTGCTCATTCGCAAATCTAATTTTATTGTCTGAAGATAACACGGTTTCCGCCACCACCGCGTCTCCGATCCATTCCATTCATTGGATTGAGTTGCTTGTTAAGGGCATAAGTGAAGCTAACGATAAAATATCTTCCCAGGTTGTTGTTAGTAACTTGCTGCAGATAATTTGATGTTGCTGTCTGCGAAATGCTCACGCCATAGTTCAAAATATTGTTCAGTGTAAATTTCAATTCACCGGTTTTATTTTTCAACATAAACCTTGACACTGACATTTTCCACAAAGGAATAGTCTGATGAAAATTGGTTGTTGTGCTCGTGTAGAGAAAATAATCCATTTCTGTATTGAAAGCGTAGTTTTTCAAGAAGTTTACGTTCGCTTCTGCAGTATAGGTCTTATTCAAGTAATATTGATTTTGCGTACTTGAACTGCTTTGTTGAGAATTGAAACTATACTTTGTTTCTTGATAACTCCAGTTTGCACTTAGATCTAAAATCAAGATTTCTCCTAATGTGTAATTGTATCGTGTTGTTCCGCCAAGGGTTTGTTGCGTCACAGTGCTTTCTGTTTCGTTGAGCACATTTATATTTTTAGATGCAGAATAGTTTGGCCCAATGTTAAAGCGGCTGTTTAATTTTTTGACGGGAACTCCAATATTGAAATTACCCGAGATATTAGAACTGTTCTTCACATTCACTGGCGTAGTTGTGCGCACGAGTGTCTGTGAATTTATCGATTGAGCGCTGGTAATAGCATTGGCTGTATAGTTTGCACTGATCAATGCAAACATGTTCATGAAATTGTCAGGGTTGAACAAGGTAAAATTTGATCTGACTTGATGTGAATAAGCAGGGCTCAAATGAGGATTACCTTGGGATAAGTTCAAAGGATCGCTATTATCTACGATCGGCTGCAATTGAGAAACCGTTGGTTCTTGCATGTTAGCCGTATAGTCGAAACGTAATCTTTTGAAATTATTGAAATCATAATTGAAATGAAATGCTGGTTGCACCATTTCAAACTGTCGGTCGATAATAGTATTTTTTAAAATCAAATTTCCGTACAAATGGGTCTCTTGCAAGCCTACCCCGAATGCGATATTATATTTATCGCGATTGATCCTCAGGTTTAACGCGGGCTTGTTGTACAAATAATTACTGTTGTACTTGTTTGTAAGTTGAGTGTTCACAGTTTCACCGCCCGGGCCTTCATTGAAAACTTCTTTATCAACTTTATTGATGTCGGTTGTGAAATTATAATTGAACTCTAAATACTTTCTCCCTCCGAGAGGTTCTACGTAGGAAATTGTAGCGCCATACGTTGGACTTGAGAGATTCTGAAAATTCCTTTGGTTGGTAAGAATCTGTTGATGAACCCAGAACTTGTGTATTGAGTAGTTGTTGAGTTCAACGTGTTCTTAGTATAACTCGATGAATAATTGAAAGTCAAATTCGCTAGATATCGTTCTTCCTTTTTTAGCGAAGCGATGCCGCAATAAGAGAGACGAAGTGAGTGTTGTGCTGTTGCCATTAGAGGTAGTGAGGCGATCATTTTCGTTTTTCAACGATTGATTGCCAATGTTCATTGTTTTTCCAACACTGTTTAGAGTTTGTGTTGTTTCTGTGTAACCGACATTTGAAGTAAACTTAGCTGAATTAACGGAGTCGATTTTGTGATCGGCTGTAACGTTAAATCTATGATTGTTTACACCTGAATTTTGATTTGAAACTTGATCGAAGTTGTAGGTGTTGCCGTTGGCTGTTGTTGTGTCTAAATAGTTGATGCGATGTGTGGTTGTTGAAAGAGCTTGATCAAGTCGATTATAAAAATAACTGCTGTTGACTTTGGTTTTATTATCAGGAGTGGATCGATTCATGTTCACACCGCCAGCATAATTGGTTACAATCCCGCTTTGTTGACCCGTGTTCGGTTGCTGACCTCCACCTCCGCCACCTCCACCAGTCGAAGCACCAGTGAAGTTTGCATAATCACCAAAAGAAAAACCTTGCTGATTTACATTATTGCTCATGCCTAAAAATGAAAGCTGATTTCCTTTATCGAATCGGTTAAGGCTAGCACTCGCCTGATATCTTCCTCCACTACCAGCACCCACAACATCGCTTCCGCCACCAGCCATATCATTACCAAAAGCCGCATGGCGCTTTTCTTCTTTCAGTGCCAGGTTTATTGATTTTTGACGCTGGCCATCGTCAACGCCAGAAAAAATTGCTTGATCAGATTTTTTATCAAACACTTGCACTTTGTCAACAGCGTCAGCTGGAAGGTTGCGTGTTGCCATTTTTGGATCTTGACCGAAAAACTCTTTCCCATCCACCATCACTTTTTGCACTTGCTCTCCTTGCGCAGTGATCGTTCCATCGTTGGCAACTTCTATGCTGGGCATCTTTTTTAGTAGGTCTTCTACAGTGGCATTTACCTTTGTTTTGAATGAGGAGGCATTGAATTCAATGGTGTCGCGTTTGACAGTGACCGGTATTTTTTCACCCTTTACAACAACTTCATTGAGCTGCTTTGTTTTTGGCGACATCTTCACTTTCCCTAGAATCAATTTCAAAACCATTTTCGGGACGTGGAGAAATTTTTTTGATGAAGCTTTGATAGCCTACGAAAGTTACTTTAAACAAATAGTCGCCTTGTGCGATGTTCCGTATTTCAAATAGACCATTACTGTTACTCACGCCAAACTGAACAAGCGATGAGTCTTTCTGTTGCAAAATCAGAATTGTAGCTGATGGCAAAACACCAATTGAATCTGTTAGCTGACCTTTGATGGTGAACTTTTGTGCAGCTACAGTGCCAGAGATCAAAATAAGAAGAGAGAGAGCAAATATTTTCATGATCAATTCCTAAATCTCATGCCACCGCTACCGAATCTCTTGCGCATCTCTTCGCCCTTTTTCCTGAACTCAGCTTGCGTAATTTTTTCTCCTTCGGTTGGAGCGCTTAACTCATTTTTCTTTAAGGGTCTTATTTCAATTTTTTTGGCAACGATTACTCGTTCTCCATTATTTACATCAATTGCGAGAATTGTTCCTGGGAGAGAATTGTATTTCTCAGGACCGAGCATTGGTCTGAGCTTGTTTGTGAACCAGGCTGTTATTGTTTGTTTTCGTTCATCATCAGTTGTGTAATAAGCTTGCATGCAGTCGTAACCTTGGATGACTTTTGTTTCAGTACCAAATTTCCACGGTGAGGTTTTCAGCGTGTCTGTAATGATGTATTTTTTTCCCATCATCTCCATTTGTGAAAGAAAAATATTGGTTGATTGATCAAAGTAATTTGTAGCCCCCATCATTCTGAATCGAAATCGACCACCTCCACCTTGCGGTTGATCTTCCTCGTCTTCGTCTTCTACCAAGAGTTTATATAGTGATTCGTTCGAATTGAAAAAAAGTTGCTGTTTGAAAGTTCTGTATTGAGGTACCATTGCTTTCATATCCTGACGATCAGCTGACAAATTCATGTGGTTGTTGATCGTGATCTCATAAGTGATCACACCTTCATTTTGCGCAAATGATAAATGGTGGCATCCCAACGATAGCGCCAACAAAACCAAAACGGTTACAATCTTTTTCATAGAATAATTATTTTTTGTAAAACTAATTCCTCTCTAGGTTAACCTTTATCAAAACATGGTTAATTAACGTTAATAGAGACGTTAACCTAAAGGAGAAGAAGTTAATTTTGAGCCATCAATGAAGACGAAGAAGAATTGGGTAACAGTAACCTTGATGGTAAGCAGCATTGTTCTGCTTATTTCCTTGCAGGTAGTGTGGCTTCGGTCTTTGTATAAGGATGTGAAGCGTGATTTGCGCAGAGAGGTCAGCATGCTTTTCTCTTCTACAGTGATGTCCATGCAAGACTCTATTCTCGAAAAAAATATCAAGCCATTGCCTGGCGATAGTACAGCTGAAGTTTTTGGGAACGTAGCTGCAATTCGTGACACGTTCAGATTTAAACAAGGAGTTCATGTAGAGCTTAGAAGGCCACCGCACGAAGACGTTGTTTATTTCAGTCACGACACATATTGATTCCATGAGGAAATTTTTCAGGCCGCTGATGACGAAGTTTAGGACAAACAGAAAACAACGTGGCTATGTAATGCAAATCACATTGGACTCACTTAAACCTGAGGCAATCAAAGCAAATTATACGAAGGAATTAAAAAAATCAGGAGTAGCCCTTTCATTTTCTATTGAACGAACAAAAGAGCATGAACTTCGAAGGGACAATAGTTCAACTATTACCACTGAGCCTTCTCCTTTTTTTCAACGCGGATCTTTTTATGTGGCTCGCTTTTCTGATGTCGCTCTCTTCATTTGGAAGAAATTATTGCCTCAACTTTTATTCTCTGTTTTTCTGACTTCTCTGACGCTGGCTGCGTTTTATCTTCTGTACCGCAACATTATTTCCAATCAGCGATTGATTGAAATAAAAAATGATTTTATCGGAAACATGACGCATGAATTGAAAACGCCAATTGCTACAGTAAGCGTTGCTCTTGAGTCTTTAAAGAATTTTAATGTGTTGGAAAATCCACAGCGAGCAAGAGAATATCTCGATATGGCGCAACAAGAATTGAATCGCCTCTCCATTCTGACTGACAAAGTATTAAAAACGGCCATCTTTGAAAGCAATGGATTAATTCTTCAATCGGAGAAAATCGATTTGGAGAAAATTATAAACCATGTTGTCGATTCAATGAAGCTTGTTTTTGAAAAGCATAAAACGCAACTCGCAATTTCTAAATCGGGAACTGATTTTCATTCTTGATGGAAATTATGATCACCTAACAAATGTGATTTATAATTTGCTCGATAATGCATTAAAATATTCTAAACAAAATCCGGTAATCGAAATCAATCTGAAATCAGATGAAGACGCCATTTCCTTGGAGGTGAAGGATCACGGATTGGGAATAGCACCAGAGCATCAAAAAAGAATTTTTGAAAAATTTTATCGTGTGCCCACAGGCGATGTAGCAAACACCAAAGGATATGGTCTTGGGCTAAGTTATGTTCACCACATAATCGATCTACATAACGGTCAAATTGATGTGAGAAGCACTTTGGGTGAAGGCTCTACTTTTACTGTAACTTTGCCTAGAGAAGGCAAATGAAAACAAAAATCCTATACGTTGAAGACGAACCGTTCCTCGGCCGAATTGTGAAGGAAAGTCTCGAGTCGCGTGATTTTGAAGTGCGACTCGTGGCAGATGGTGCGGATGTTCAAGTCGTGTTTCAAGAAATTCAACCGGATATTTGTGTGCTAGATGTAATGCTCCCAAACAAGGATGGCTTTACAATAGCGCATGAGTTGAAGAAGTTGCGCAGCGATGTCCCCATTATTTTTGTGACTGCAAAAACACAGACCGAAGATCTGCTTAAAGGATTTGAATCAGGAGGCAATGACTATTTGCGCAAGCCTTTCAGTATGGAAGAACTGATTGTAAGAATTAATAATCTTCTTCAACTCGTGAAAAAGAACCGGAAGACTACAACAGTTGAAAGGTTTGGGAAATTTGAATTTGACCCTTTGAAATACGAGTTGAGAATTGATGATCAGGTTCGACAGCTTTCTCACCGCGAGGCAATGCTGCTCCAGGCATTTACTGAAAATAAAAATACCACGATCGCTCGAAAGGATGTTCTGCTAAAAGTCTGGGGTGATGATTCTTTTTTCAATTCGCGTAATCTTGATGTTTACGTTACAAAGCTTCGCGAATATTTAAAAGAAGATGAGTCGGTGAAAATTATCACACTAAAAGGCGTGGGTTATCACTTTTCAGTAAGCTGATCTAGAAATTCTTTGATCGCAGAATAAATCAGCTCAAGCTCATCATTTTTTATTACGTAAGGAGGCAAAACATAGATCACGTTGCCCAACGGACGCAGTAAAATGTTTCGCTCAAGAAAGAAAGGATAAATTCTTTTTCTAATCTCACTAAAATAGGAAGAGCCTTCACTCGTAGTTAATTCAAGTGATAAGATCGTTCCAAGACTTTTTGCGTTTTTTATCTGTGGATGGCTTTCGATTCTTGAAATGAATTTTTTGTGGTGTTCGCTGATTCTGGAAATATTAGCCGCGCATTCTTTGCTGGTCAATATTTCAAAACTTGCATTGGCAGCAGCGCAAGCCAGTGGATTAGCCGTATATGAATGGCCGTGAAAAAAAGTTTTTGACGCTTCCGATGATTTGAAAGCTAAAACAATTTTTTCGGAAGCACTTGTAACACCCAAAGGCATGAAACCTCCTGTGATTCCTTTTGAAACTGCAACGATATCTGGTTGGTGAGATAAATATTCTGATGCAAATAATTTACCTGTTCTCCCAAAGCCGGTAAAGACTTCATCTGCTATGCAGATAACATCATTTTGTTGTGCCAGTAAAATCAATTCGTTTAAGATTTTTGGTGAATAGATTCTCATTCCGGCAGCACCTTGCACTAAGGGTTCGTAAATAAAGATTCCAGCATTTTTCGTAGAAAGAATTTTCTTAAAGTCATTTATGATTTTCTCATGATTTTCCTTTGTCGGAAATTCAATGAATTCAACGTCAAAAAGATAAGGAGCGAATGCGTTGGTAAATGCGCCTCGCTCACCAACCGACATTGAACCAAAAGTGTCACCGTGATAAGCACCGTCAAATGCAATTATTTTTGTTTTGGTTTTTATCCCTTGATTATACCAATATTGAATTGCCATCTTTAAAGCGACTTCAACGGCAGTGCTTCCGTTGTCGGAGAAGAAGATTTTCGCTTGATTTTTTGGGAGAATATGCAAAAGATTTTCGCTCAATTTTATGGCTGGCTCATGAGTAAAGCCAGCAAAAATTACATGTTCTAATTTTTTGGCTTGTGCTGCAATTGCCTCCGAAATTAATTCATTGCTGTGGCCGTGAATATTTACCCACCAAGAAGAAACGGCATCAATGATTTTTTTTCCATTCCCCAAATTCAGATAAACCCCTTTAGCGGACTCAACAAATAGCGGCTCGCTGTCATTGATCAAAGGTGTGAAGGGATGCCAAATATTTTTTTTATCGATAGCCTGAAAGTCCATTACCAATTTTGATTCAGTTGAAGAGCATATTTTTTAACGATTTCCTTCGTCACCTCTTTTTCATTTTTGATTTGAAGAAGACATTGGAATCCAGAATGCTTTAAGATGATCCGTTCACTTTCCGGATTAGGTTCTCCATTGAAAATAATTCCTTTGACATTAAAATTAATTCGCTTTAAATAATCAACCGTCAAGAGTGTGTGGTTGATGCTTCCGAGATAAAGATTTGAAACCAAAACAATTTCCGATTTGAGTTTTTTTGCAAGATCGATTACAAAATCGTTTTCATTTAAAGGAACTAGACAACCACCTGCGCCTTCTATAATTAAATGGTTTTCTGTTTTTGGCAAGACGAATTTTGACAAATCAATTTCAACTCCATCAATTTTAGCTGAAGCATGTGGTGAAGCTGGAGTTTTTAATAGATAAGTTTCTGGATGAATTTTTGAACCTGAATTGGATAGTAGCGACTTAACTACATCTGAATCGCGAGGCAGCCCAGCTTGAACTGGTTTCCAGTAGTCTCCTTTTAGAGCTTCACATAAAATAGCAGAAACTAAAGTTTTTCCACTATCAGTTCCGATGGCTGTTACAAAATAACTCACTCAAGAAATTCCATTATAGATTCGTTCAACAATTTAATTTCATCGTCTGTATTATACGTGTGCAGACAGATGCGAATTCGCTCGCTTCCTTCCTTTACGGTTGGAGATAAAATTGGCCGACAATCAAAATCATGATGTTGTAGATAATGCGCAACTTCTTTCACTTCAGTATTCCCTGGCACAATTACATTCTGAATAGAACTTTTGCTTTTTGTTCTTTTCAAATCACTTTTGTCAATACCACTTCGGAAAAGCTTAATTTTTTTCTGTAGTACTTCCTGAAGTCCAATGTGCTTTTTTAAATAATCAAATGCACATTCAATTGAGATCAAACTATGAGGAGACATTGCAGTGGTATAAATAAAGGGACGAGCAAAATTGATCAGATAATCGATCAAAACTTCATCGCCAACTACACATGCACCGTGCACGCCCATAGCTTTTCCAAACGTATAAATTCGAATATCAATTTTCTTGTGCAATTTTTTATGAACAGCCAATCCACTTCCATTTTCGCCATAACTTCCTGTGCTGTGGGCCTCATCAAGGATTACAGTCGCATCATATTTTTCAGCGAGTTTGGTTATTTCTTCGAGAGGACACTCATCTCCGTCCATTGAATAAATTGATTCCACAGCGATGAAAATATTTCCTTTCGCTTGTTTTATTTTCAATTCCAGATCGTCAAGATCATTGTGTTTGAAATTAAATCGAGAAGCAAGACTTAGCCTAGCTCCGTCTTTAATACAAGCATGCGCAAGCTCATCGTATATAATAGAATCACCTCGTTGTGGAACTGATGATAGAACCGCAAGATTAGCTGTGTATCCTGAATTAAAAAGCAAACATTGTGGGGCATGAAATATTTTGGCGAGTTTTTGCTCTAGCTCTTCGGCCAATTTATTATTTCCAGAAAGTAATCTTGAGCCAGTGGCGCCATTATAAGGAGGCTTGAGCTTTTCAGTTTTACTTTGAATCATCCCAAATAGATCGCGATTATTTGCAAGACCAAGGTAGTCGTTAGAGCAAAAGTCAATGAAATCACTACCGACCTTTAACTTTCTCAATGAGTTTTGTTCGATTTTTTTTTGCAATTGGTTTTTCAAAGCCTTCATGAGCGCAAGTTAGAAACTTAAGTTGGTAATCAACCAACCTTTGATTTGTGTGGCACAAATGTGGTATTTGGTGCTTAGGGGTGAATTGTTAATTTGCCAACCCTAATTTTTTGTAGATGGTTTCTAAAACTTTCGGAAGTGCTGTTCATGGTGTCGATGCTCGTACAATCACAGTTGAAGTAAATGTAACTCAAGGAAAAAATTTTCACATGAGCGGTTTGCCAGACACGGCTGTGAAAGAAAGTGAACACCGAGTAGAATCATCTCTTAAAGGTTTGAGTTTTTTCATGCCCCGAAATAAAGTCGTTGTCAATCTTGCGCCTGCTGATATAAGAAAGGAGGGCTCAGCTTATGATCTTCCAATTGCGCTTTGTATTCTTTCTGCTTCGGGCCAAATCATTACTGAAATTCTTGAGCAATATGTTATCATGGGTGAGCTTTCACTCGATGGTGAACTGAGGCCGATCAAAGGCGTGTTGCCAATTGCAATTCAATCACGCAAAGAACAATTCAAAGGATTTATTTTGCCTAAGTCGAATGCAAGAGAAGCCGCAATTGTCAATAATCTAGATATCATTGGTGTAGAGACATTGCAGGAAGCGATTGATTTTGTTGAAGGCAAAAAGAAAATCGAACCACTTGTAGTCGATACTCGTGAAGTCTTTCAAAGCAAACTCAATAATTACGAGACTGACTTTAAAGATGTGCAGGGTCAAGAGAACATAAAGAGAGCCCTTGAGATAGCTGCAGCTGGTGGTCACAACGCCATTTTGATCGGCCCACCAGGAGCTGGTAAAACGATGCTAGCTAAACGACTTCCTACAATACTTCCTCCGCTTACGTTGAACGAAGCACTTGAAACTACTAAAATTCATTCGGTAGCTGGCAAAGTTGGAGCCGATGGAACGTTGATTACAACGCGCCCATTTCGCGCCCCTCATCATACAATTTCAGAGGAGGCTTAATTATTTGTGGTAGGGCAATAAATGATGGGTTTTTAGAGGATTTTGGCACTAATTCTATTTGTATTTGTTACTACCTTTATTGTAGTTCCAACTACATCTATTATAGTATGGCTATCGTTGGCAGAGTTATTGAATTCCCTGTTGATCCAATTGAAGAAAGGTGGTGTCTGTGTTATTATGTCACCAAAGGCAAAGGATATGACTATCTATCACAACCATTATTTGACTTTAAGGATGGCAAAAACGGAGTCTTCACAGCATGGTCAAATTGGGCGATTGACTATTTGAAAAAAATAGTCAAGGATAAAAAAATTGATTATTGTATTCGGGTTTTAGGCCACTCTGAAAAAGTAGCTTTAAAAAATGTGCCTTTGAATTTACTTGGTAGAGAAATCGAAAAGAAGCTTGGAGTTGCGTATGCACCTGTGGTAATAGCTAAGACAAGAGAAACAAAGTCTTTTAAGAATCTCAAAACTGAAGAGGAACGAAAAAAGGAATTAGATGGTGTTTATTTTATAAAGGATAAAGACATCGACTTAAAAAAGAAGAACATATTAATAATTGACGACATCAAAACGACAGGAACGACCACCGACACGATAGCCAAGTTGTTGAAAGAAAACTACAAGGGCGTTAATTGCTACCTTTTTACCTTGGCCGAATCTGGAGATTCAAACGATAAAGAAACGATAGATAAATACAAAGCTTACGCAGGACAGATATAATGTATAGTATTTCAGAAACGATAATAAAACTCTTGCAACTGGATAAGGTAGGTCAAAAGACTGCTTATAAGATTGCAAAAAATATATATGAAACTTTTCCAATTCGTGACAATCAAGATTTAATAGAAAGAATTGAATCATGCTCTCAAGAATTAAGTCTGAAAAAATATACGAATGACGACTATGACTTTGCTTTTCATAAGGCTGATGTTATAATTAATGAATCAGACAAAGAGGGTATAAAGTTCATTACGATCTTCGATTTGGACTATCCTCAAAATCTTGAAAATCTTAGAAAGGATGTTCCCATAATTCTCAATTACAAAGGAGATATAAAGAAATTCACAAACCGATATGCTTGCGCTGTCATTGGAACAAGAGAACCGACAGAACACGGTTATAAACTTGGTCTAAAGGTTGGTGAAATATTCGGAGAACATAATTTTATTGTCGTAAGTGGATTAGCAAAGGGATGCGATACAGCAGGTCACTTAGGTTGTCTAAACAAAAAAGGAACAACAGCAGCAGTCTTAGCTCACGGACTACATAAGATTTATCCAAAAGAAAATAGAGGTCTTGCTGATAGAATTCTCGAAGAAGGTGGACTTTTAATAAGTGAGTATTTTCTCCATGAGCCAGCAAGACAAAATTATTTTGTTCAGAGAGATAGAATACAGGCTGGTTTGTCTGACTTTATTTTTATAGTTGAAACTGGTATAAAAGGCGGCACAATGCACACTGTTAATTTTGCATTTGAAAGCCACATTAAAATCTTTGCCTATAATCATCCAGCTAAATATTTAGGTGAAGATAAAGTTCAGGGGAATCAATTTCTAATTAACGAGAGAAGAGCTACTCCCGTAGGAAACCCCGATGATATAGATTCTTTGCTTAAAAAATTCAAATCGGTTTCACACAATATAACTTGGAAGTCAACTCAGGATAACTCAATCCCCAAAGACGGTTTTATCATTAATAATGATGGTACTTTCAATTTTAACAGAAACGAAACCAAGCCGTCTGATAAAAAAGCCAATAATGATCAATTCACTTTATGGGAGTGATTTTCGATCTCGACCAAACTTTAATTGATTCTAAGATTGCTGAAAAAGAGCGGAAAAATGGAAACTGGAAAACGGTTTATTCCCTCATTCCAAAATTTAAAGTTTACGATGGAATTAAAGAGACTATCCACTTTTTAAAGGATAGAGAAATTCAAATTGCAATCGTTTCAACAAGCCCAAGATCGTATTGTCAAAAAGTTTTGAGTGGATGGGATTTATTTCACAATCACATTATCGCTTATCACGATACCACAAAAAAGAAACCATTTCCCGACCCAATGTTGAAGGCATTAGAATTAATGAAAGAGAAATCGTCAGAAGTCATTTCATTTGGTGACAGGCTAATAGATTTAGAGTCTTCAAGATCAGCACAAATAAAATGCATTGGATGTACTTGGGATTCCAATGATGACCTCAGTTCTTTCAAGCCCGACTTTTTGATTAAGAAGCCAATTGAAATAATCCCATTAGTGAAGGAATTTTTCAATATCAAGAAATAATTATTTCATTCTTTTAATCTCTTTCCATTTCTTCATCGCATTGAAAACCCAATAAGTCAGAGTTGCGATTAACACCAATGTTGTCAAGAACAAATTAATGTTATTCAAGGAAAAGATAACGGCAAATGTTGTTGTTATGTAGGCCAATGCGTGTTTCATTAATATATGATAAATACTGAATAAGATTCTTAAATGATTTGTTGGTAAATAAGTATTCCTCCTGCTTCTGCGGTAATCGCTGAACTTGCTACTTCTGATGCAAATAGTAATGTTATCTGTCCTGTCTGTGATGCTTTCAAAATTCCCTCGACATAAGCAATGTTTCCATCCATAATGCTACTTGCTGACGAAGACGAAGGAAGGCCGTAAACGCTATTATAGTTAATTGCGTGTCCATTACCAGTAGTGCTAAGATTAAAGTAACTCAAATAATTCAATCTTGTCGTTGTGACTCCTGTAATCGTCCATCTTGAACCTGTTGCAGTAGCAGCAGATGAATATGGAACTACGAATTTGAAATAATAAGTGTGACCGCTTGTTACCGTAAAAGAAAGACCTGATACTACCTGCAATGTATTCGCAATAGAATTATTATTGACTACAGGCGTTGTCAGAACAGCTTTGGAATAAGGATTTAAAATCGGATTTGCAGAAACATCAATCTCAGATTTTACAGCACCGCTTTTATCCAATACATTGAATCCATCTGACTTTGTGTATTCAATTTTCTCTCCAGAGTTTATTACTCCTTTCCACAATTTATACTTAGTGCCGTTGGCATTATAGTTAATCGTTATAGTTGCTAATGCTGTATCAGCATTGTAAACACTGATAAAATCCACAACCCTTTGCGTGTTCCCTGCAGGTGTGGACACGATAGTCACATCGGCCACGTTGTTTGTATTCGAAACTGTTCTGTTGGGAACAAAGCTGTTACTCGTCAGGTCACGATAAGAAGTAATGCAGTTCAATTGGTTTGTTGTAGCACTTGCTGAAAGTACTATTTGAATATTGTCCGTTGTATTATTTAGTATCAACATGCTTTAAGCGATTTTTTGATAGTAAAGGACTGCTCCTGCTTTAGCCGTTATTGCACTGTTCGCAACTTTGCTTGCGAATCTTCCAATTAACGTTCCCGAAGTGATTGTTGCAATTGTACCTTCAATAACTGCAACATTTCCATCTAATAAACTTGTATTATTGGATGCCGATGGCGTATCATAAGTATTTGCGTAATTGATTGTTTGGGCGATTGCTGTCAATGTGTAAGTACTTGAGTAGTTCAATTGACTAAATGCTGCTCCTGAATTGATTGACCAACGTGAACCAGTTGTTGTAATTGGCGATGTGTAAGGAATAACAAATTTGAAAGTATATGTGCTGTTCGCCAACATTGGAAAGGACAATCCAGTTATATCAGCCATCGTATTTGCAACGGCATTTGAGTTGGCAACATCATTACTAAGTACAACTGAGTTCAAAACTCCTGAGTCAGCGTTTGTACCTTGATTTATTGATTGTTTCATTGCACCGATTGAATTCATAATCTTGAACCCTTTCTCATCGGTGTATTCAAGTTTTTCACCAACAGCCAAAGTACCTTTCCATAATTTATACTTAGTACCGTTGGCGTTATAGTTAATGGTTATTGCTGCCGATGCTGCATCACCATTATAAACGCTTATATAATCTGCTACCCTTTGTGTGTTACCTGTTGGTGCTGGAATAATGTTTACATCGGTGACGTTGTTTGTGTTGGTTACTGTTCTTGATGCAACAAAACTATTGCTTGTCAGATCACGATAGCTTGAGATGCAGTTCAGTTGACTTGTAGTAGCACTTGTCGAAAGCACTATTTGAATATGTCCGTTGTATTTGATAGGATAATCATAATCTGTTTAGGATAAATACGCTAAAGTCATGGCTTGTGCGAATGACACTCCACCACCGTGTGATGCAGTGTATCCAGTTACCCAACCAACATCAGGAATTGATCTTGCATTGAAATTAATACCATAGTTACTTGCATATTGAATGCCAACAGCAGTGCTACCAGTTCTGTTATCGGTAAACTTTGCACCGTTATCGTCAAACATCAATTGCATTCCAAGACCCATGCCCGAATCATTGTACTTCGCTAAGAACACTTCATCACGATCAAGAAAACCAACACCACCATTATGACCATTATTACCAATTAAAATTGAGCCACCATTAGATTGAAAGTTTATACCACCTCGTCCCGTATCATTAAAATACGTTCCACCACCACCATTGTCAATGAAGTAAAGACCACCATCATAGTTTTGTATTGTCAGAGCATTTGAATTTGCATCAATAGTTGTGTTACCATTTAGTAATCCACCGAGAGCAATATTCTTTCCATTAGTTGATAAACCGTTAGTTGCTCCCTTAATTATTACGCCTCCTGAACCACCAGATTGAATTGATGGTGACTGCTGTACTTGTATAATCAAGAGAAACACTTACTACCTGCGAGTATATTTTTGATCTTCAAATATTTTGAAAGATCAAGGATAGGAACAACGCTAAAGCCAGTATCATTCTTGACCGTAAATGATGTTTGTTGATTCGAATAAATCTGATCGCCTATTTTGATTTTGAAACCCATTATTGAGTAATATTTTGCTTTACTATTATTTTCCCGCCCATGACATATTGTTTCTGCGTGGCATTGCTCACTTCAAAGTCGAATAGATAACCTCCTGATGGGATTTGGAATGAATTACATTTTAAAATGAAATACCCATCGTCCTTATCGCTGATGTCAATCTGATAACTTGTTCCTGTATTGGAAAAAGAAATTATCTCGTTTGAGGTCTCATTGTTTCTGATAGTCATTTTAGCAGCAGTAAAGCCACTGAACGAATACGGTTGATTATCATCCCCTAAAACTTGAAAAGGGCGGTAAACCAAATCATTCTCTAAAGAGGAGCGGTTCTGGAAAAAGAAAACAAGGAGAAACGTTTATCATATTTATAGTTCTTAGTCTATAAATACTCGTCCATGCGCCAATTACTGACCGTTGATCGTGGTTAAGTTTGAAAATGTGTTCGAGATCGACAACAACCCTGCATCAATGAATTCTGCAAGTTGTAAATCGAGTTTGTTGTTTACGATGTCATACGAATACCCTGTTATCTCATAGTTCGTTCCGTTGATTGTGATAATCGAATTAAACGAAACGGTCTGATTTGGATAGGTGCTTAGGGTAACGAAGTCCGTAAACTTGTATCGCTTTTTGATCTTCGAAACATTATAGAGGTAATAATGAGTTTGATTAAGTTCATTTGACGTGTAACTGTTAATCGTTGCTCCATTAATCCATACCTTGACATCAGTACCAGGGCCGAACCTATACATATCAAACCCGATGTTTGCATTATTGACGGGAACGTTAAAGATGAAAAGTTTAGAACCGAACCCAACAGTTGACGTTAAGTTATAAACCTGCGTATTCAATCTCACCATTGTTCCACCGCTACTAATCCAGATACCAAAATCAATGTTGGGGTTAACGCTTACAATTGCAGATTCATTTTGTACGCTAAGATTTATGGAGTACAATCCAGAAGTAAATCCAGACTGGTATAAGACTTTAGTGAAATAATCACCAGAACCACCATTTGAAGCGGTCGCCCAACCCGATGATGAAACATAACTCCAATTAATACCTGCGCCAAATCCACCTTGATTGCCAAGAGCAGGATTAGCCATCTGAAACCACTGAAATGTTCCTCCAGTAAATTTCGGGTTATCAAATTTTCCTTTTGCTGATGCTCCTTGATACGAAGACCAAATCGATGTTTGTGTGTACCCCGTTACTGTACTCGCAAGTAAAGCACCGTAATTATCCTGAGTCTCTCCATCTGAATAATAAAGAGTGGTTTCTTTTAGTCCAAGCGGATTTGAAGTCGTCAAGTTTTTAGTGACAATTAATTTATCCTTAACCGCACTCGATGAGTAAAATGCGTTCGCTTGAAAATTCTGAAAGAACAAAGACCATGACAAATAGTTAGTACCTACTTGTGGTATCACTCGATAAATGATCTTATACTTGCCAGTTGTACTGATTGTGAAATTGCCTGATGTCCAAGTATCACCCGAACTGTGCATCAGACGTTGACCTAATGGGTCATCAGTAATAACTCCGTTGGGTGCTTGAAGTCTGAATTGAAAAAATGGGTAAGCACTACCAGACAAAAACCCAATGCTTGCACTGCCTGTTACCTTTAGCTGTAAAGTATTGCCAGTACTAAGATGAACAACGTTGATGTAGGTAGTGAAATCGTGAGTACTATTAGGTGTTGAGTTCTCTTGTGCTGCAATATTAGTCGAAGGTTGCGCACCTATAAAATCGAATGCAGTTGAACCTGTGCTATAGAAATTCACTCCTGTAGAAATAGCCATCAAGTTTGTACCCGTTGAAATGATTCCATCTTGATAGGTTGTTGTTTGTTTATACGTTGGCAATATTTTCGTCAACTCATCCGCATCAGATAAAAAAGTTTGAACTGATATTAACGCTCCTATCATAGTTCACAGTTGTTGCCGTTGTTAATGTCGTGTTGTAGGTATTTCTCTTTGATGCAATCTGGTTGCTTTTGCCAATCAACCATTTGCCTTGCTCCTGAGTCGAGATGGCATTGAATCGTTCTAAGAGATAACCAAGAGCATCATAGCAATTAACAAAAGTTGTTTGTCCGTTGATGTGCTTTTGAACCGTTCAAGGTGAACTGAAATATTCTTTAAAATTGGTGTTGTTGTAACTAAATGCTTCGTCCAATGGACTTATATCCACTATGGGTGAAACCTAATCCAATTTGATCTAAAAAATATTTGACAGCTTGTATAAGCTGATTGCAGTTTCACTGAGTATGACCTGAGTAATCTACATTTTTTAAGTTGGCAAGTCCATTTGTTGCAGATAGCGTTAAGAAATAATTATAAGGCAGTAAAAAACTTGATGAGTAGTTGTCGGCTTGGAAATAACCAATCCAATAATAACCAGTTGTTCCAGATACTTCTATAATCCAATCCTTATAACTGCTTCTCTGCTATTTCTGTAATGCCTGTTACTGTCTTATCAACATATATAAGTCCAGTCACAAGATGAACCGTCATCAGGCATATCGAAGCTGTGTCTTATCGCTATTGTCAAACTTGACAACAATACCTGATTGATCGTAATACTTAACAGTTGTAGTGCTACCGCTATAATTTTAGCAGCATTGACAACAAAGGTGTTGTTCGTATAACTATGCTGCTCTTGATGTAAACAGGAACAAATCAAGTTTTATATGTGTACCGTATGCCATGTCATTAATTAGATTGTATTGTTCCGTCTTCTAGAATTTTATAATTAAAAAGATGTACGCTTCATCTTCCAGCTACCGTTACGCCTACATTGCTCTTACCTGCATTTCAGACAAGCTTTGCTGATAAGTCATGCGGAACAACCACACTTCCGCTTGGCATAATAGCTAACTCTCCTCTACCG